>CAMCLY010000036.1 GCA_945875805.1 uncultured Myxococcales bacterium
TCACGCCGTTGCTCGTTTTACAATAACAGGAGGACAATTCGGGAAGTGCTTTGGTGGGAAATGAAAACGGCATGCTCATTACCTCGGTGCTATCTTCTGAAACCGTATAAAGTATGGGCAGCACATCTTCTGGCTTTAAAGCCGGATCATAAGGAACGACGACCTCGTGTATGAGATCGTCAGGGGCGCTGTCGTCGGGCGGATTAAAGGCATAGCGGAGTACAAACTCCGGATATTGTTCTTCGCTATTTGCTCGATATTGCACATCGCGGACAGTCGCTAACGATTTTCGACCATTTTGCAGGAGATGTTTCAGGAAATTACGAAAATAATTACGAAGATTCTGATAAGCGTTAAAATAATCAAAAATTTCTGCTATTTTAATAATTATCCCTATTGCACAACTAGTAAAAGTAATAAAACAAGACAAATGAATAGCAAACATGAGACCATTAAAACGACCCATACTATCTCTACAAACCCAGTCGATAAACCCAATATCGCTATTAAAACAATTACCAAAATAATGATATTGAAAAAAAAGATACAAAATAGCATAAACAATAAACAAGCGAGCAGAAAATAAGAAACACAGAAACCAAAGCACCACAAGCTATTACAAAACAAAGAAACAATCCCAAATTCAACAAAATTAATAACGTATTAAAAATATATTTATTGAATTTGTCAAAAAAGTTATATTACTGTAGACTTCCATTAAATATATAAATGCAGAATTTATGGTGCAAGGTCACTGCTGTCCCCACTGCTGTCCCACAAAAATGTGGCTTTATAGTCGCCTGTCAGTCGTTCCGGCATCTCTCGTATGAATGATGAACGGAGTGCAGATTTTTTCAAGGATGTCTTTCAGCAGATGTTGCAGTCATGCAAGGCACTTGCGCCAGGCTCACAATTCAAACTGCCCAGGGTAAATAGCCTGATTCTGAAAGTAAAGCAATATTAGTGCCGTTTGTGTGTATTTTGCGTAGGCGCATAGAGTGGATTCTTGGTGTGCTGGGTGGGTGGAACATTTACATTCCGCTCTATGGGATCCATGATAAGATGCCCTGTGGTGTGGTGTGACCGCACGGAGAGAGAGTATTCTAGATTGGCAGGGCTTTATGCACGAATTTTTGTTGGCCGAGTGGAAGACGATGCTTGCAGTTTTTGTCTTTTGTTCGGCAATCTTTGCCTGGTTTTACGTCGACGAGGTTCAAAAGGCTGAGGAAGCGGCCAAACCTTACGAATATCAATGCCTGGATCCGGGGGAGAGGGTGTTGGATTATGCGTTGGGCATGCCGCTGTCGGCGTTGAATCTTGGGGATTTTGAGTTACAGACGGATCCGGTGTTTGGGATCAAAAAGTACCGGCGTCACGATGGTGCGGTTGTGCTTCATTTTAGAAATGACGTGTTGGTGACGGCGGAGTGGTTCCCGCAGGATATGGATTGCGGCCAGGATTTTGACCGTCTGAACAGTTTCAAACAGGTCAGCCAGCCGATCCCCTATGACGGCGAGGTGTATGAACTTTACGAAGGGTTTGTGCGCGTCATGCCGGAGGTCAATGTGGAAACGAAAACGGGGGGGAGTGCGTCCGCGAGTGTGCCGCTTCGGTGGATGGTGACCCCCATCTAAGGGGGGAAGTTTTGCAGGCGCATGCCCGGAGGGAATGCGCCGGTGTCTATTGGACGCGCTGAATGGGCATGCACATCGAGCAGAAGTTCCCGTGAAACTGGAGGACGAGTTCCCGCAATCGTGCAAAAAAGGCGTTTGACACGATGATGTTTCCGCGTTCGGTCGAAAAAATGGGCACTTCACGTGTGAACGGGTTGTTGACGATGGTGAAGTCAAACCCTGTCAGACGGGGCGAGGTGTATCCGAAGGCACCCCAGGTGGCCTCGGCGTATCGGTTGAAATCGAGTTCGCAGTGAATGACGGGGAGAATGAGCCGATAGAACGGATACATGGCGTGTCGGATGACGACGGGGGCGCGTCCCAGCCACTGCTGAGCAAAGGCGACGGCCTCGTCATGGGGCAGGCCGGGGGCCACGACACCGCCGGTCTCGACGACGGAGGACACGGGAGCGAGCGCTTTGACTGGCGCGCTGAGGTTGGGCATGGTGACCAGGGTGCCCTCGACGCTGGTGTGAATGGGATCGAGGTCGATATTGAACGCTTCGGCGAGTTGTTCAGCGATTTCCCAATAGAGGGCGAGATCGCCGTTAGGCAGATAGCCAAAAAGCTGGGGGTAATTGTGCGCGATATCGAGTTCGACGGGAGGATCGGTGTTGGCGATGTTGTATCCCATCGTGGAGATGGGGTAGTGCCACATGCAGAGTTCTTCCGAAAAGACGGGGATATTGACGAGGAGGGACTGGGTTTTGTCCCAGGTTTTGGGAAATTCGTATGCCCAGTCGGTGCGCAGGCACATCTGGGTGTGCATGGTGTACTGCATCCCCATGGCCTGGATATCGAGGAGGAGCTCGTCGAGTTCGCTGATCTGCAGGATGGTGGAATCGAAGTCGTTATTTTCGGAGGGTTCGTCGGAAAAAATGTCGTCGTGGGAAACGTCGCGCGCGCGTCCGACGGAATAGAAAGGCTCGGAGAGGGGGAATTCGCGGTATGGCGCCAAGTCTTCGCGGGATTCAGGAAAGAGGAATCCGCGAGGAATGAAGCACGAATCGTAGGGAGGTTCGACGGCCGAAGCTGGCGAATGAATATAATGGGGCAGGGGGACGATTTTACTTTTACAGGACATAAGATTTATCGGAAGAATTCCGCAAAACCGTGGATAGAGAAGGGGCAGAAGCGCGGCGTATTGAGGCCGCAGGCCGAAATAGCCGCGCGGGCGGTGCGTATTGAGGCCGCAGGCCGAAATAGCACGCCGCCCTGAGAGGCTGTCTAATGTTTGCCTTTCTTTTTATTTTTTTTGCCGGAGTGCGATTCTTCGGAATCCTGGGCATTTTGTTCATCGGTTACGGATTCTTCGGCGTCCTGGGCGGGCGCGTCGTCCTGGGGCTGAGCCTGGGCGGAGGAATCGTCGGTGGCGGGCTCGGGCTGAGCGATTTCGGGCTCGGGCTCGGGCTGAGCGATTTCGGTTACGGGCTCGGGCTGAGCGGTTTCGATCTGGGCCTCGTCGCGCGCGAGGATGAGGCGATCGACAGCGGCATGGACGCGGGTGGCGTCGGGGGCGTATTCCTTGAGGTAGCCGAGCAGGGATTTGAGCTGGGCGTCGTCGAGGGAAGCGGGTTCGTCCTTAATTTTGGCGAGTTTGCGCCAATTGTTGAACGTGTTTCGTGCGGACTGGTAATCGAAACGCATTTCGAGAAGGTTGTAGAGTTGGGTCACACTTACACCCATGGAAGCCTCCATCAAAAGGGTCAGCCATCGTCGGGCATGACAGGTTAATTAAAAAAACGGGACTAGGAATTTTTGGGTTCTTGCGGGATGCCTTCCCCGACGGCCGTGGGGCGCTGTTCCTCGTTAATGGTGAGGCGGTGAGCTGTTTTACCGCGCTGTGGAAATTCAAAGCATTTGTAGCAGAGGGCCTGTTTGGAGCCGTCGTCCTGTGCTTCGATGACCCATCCGCCGGAGAGGCCGCGCACTTCGAAGGCCTCCCATTTGAGGCGTGTGCCGCAGTACTGGCATCGTCCCTGTCGGATTTTGAACACTTCGTATCGTTCTTTGTCGTCCATACTTCACTCCAGAATGGGGGCGTCGGAAAGATTCCGACGCGAGGGTTATAGCGCCTGATAGAACCAGAATCGATACATGTTGATGTCGCGCGCGGCGGTGAGCATTTTCTGTGTGATTCTGAGGGTTTCGGTGGTGACGAACTCGGCGGGAATGAGGAATGGCCAGTTACGCCATCGGAAGCGTTTGTCCGAACCGGCGCATTGCGAGAGGCCGACGCGGACGTCGTTGGCGGAGTATTCGATTTCAAAATCGCCGCGGGCATAGTCCATACGACGCAGGAGCATGATGGGGCGGTTGGGGGTGACGTGGAGAATTTCAAACGCCGTGTAGCCGCCTTCGTGGGCGATGCCGACGTCTTCGACTGTCACGCCGTCCGGGTAGCGGATGCGCTGTCGGGCGCGCCAGGAGTCGCGCGGCTCGATGATTTGGAAGGCGTGCGCCTGCTCGCTGTCCTTGTTGAGGATGTCGATGGTGTCGATGAGCGTCCATTCCTGCCCGTCGATGGTGACGACCTCGGGCATGTCCCCGCTGAACTCCTTGATTTTCGTCCATTCCTGGGAAATGGCGTTCTCGGTATTTTCGAGCACGGCGGGGGTGATTTCCTCGCCGACAATGGCGGACAGGGCGAGGTTGCCTTTTTCCTTGACAGAGATGACCTGATCCAGGCTGTCGAAGTTGATGACTTCATTTTCGTCGATGGCGAGGGCCTTGTCGTCGACGAGATCGCGGAAGACCTCGACGGCGTGCTTGAACTGGCCGAAGTCCTTCATGGCCTTGAGTGTGGGCTTGGTGGCCTCGATTTCGGTGACGGTATCCCACTCCAGATCGCCCAGGTTGGACAGCAATGGCATGATGTTCTGGGGGCCGACGGTGCCGGATTCCAGGAGCATGTCGATGGTCATGAGGCCGAGGGCCGCGCTGTTGGCGGCGAGGACTTTTTTGTCGCGGGCCATGCGGTAGTAGATGTCGCGCTGTGCGTTGATGATTTTGCGCAGACGGTTGATGAGATCCATGGGGAGGTAGCCGCCGACGACGCCCGCACGCGGCACGTAACGCAGGTCGATTTCATTGGGGCCGGGTTCGAGAGGATCCTTGGCGTCGGTAATCTTTTTGGCGTCCTCGGTGAGATAGACGCGACCGATTTCGACCTCGCGCGAAATATCGGGCTCGGTGATGGAAAGCTCAATGACGGCCTTTTCCTGGATGCGGCGATGCCCCTTGAAGTCCAGGTTTTCCTTGTATGAAATGAAATCCGTAAATTCCTCGACGTATTTGACGACGAAATAGACGGTGAGCGGAAGCTTGAAATCCGCCTTGTTGATGGCCTTAATTTCGGTCTCATAAAGAATGATGTCGTTGCCCTGGCCGTCAATGGCGTATCCCGGGGCGACCTCGACGGACATGTCGGCGCGGCCGCGCGCGCGAATCTTGAGTTCCTGACGGTAGCCTGGGACGACTCCGGCGCCGTGGAAACAGCGGTTGTGGAGCTTGTGTTTTTCGACGTGGTAACGCTCTGCGTCGTTCCAGTCCTTCGTCGTCGTCACGAACCCCTTGAAAAAATTAATTCTTTTGAATCCCTGGTCTTCTGCCATGATTTTACCCTGTGTGTTCTGATGACTGATTCTGCGTGGATGAAAATGCGTTCTATAGGAATGTCTTTTTGTGGGGAGGGGGAAGCCTCCCCCTGCGCGTCTATGTGCTCAGGCCTGCGGCCTTGCGCGCATACGCCGCCACCCCCTCTCAGGTGTACTTCCAGGACCTATTCCTCACCTGGAAGCCGTTCCACCTCGGCCTCGCCCAGTTCGACGATTTCCTCGCCGGAACCGATGACATAGGCATCCTCTTCGTCGCCGACCATGAGCTGGAACTCGGAAAGGGCAACCTTTTTGCCCTTGAACCGCAGGTAGTACATGGTGTGGGCGGGCTTTTCGGCGCGGATGATGTCGTGAATCTTGATGATCGTGTACTCGGACACTTCCTCGGGATCGAGCGGGATGTCGACGATGAAACAGTGAGACACATTGACGACGGGGAAAATGATGGTGTCAAAATCCATCGTCGAGTGCACGTCGATTTGAAAGCCGTGAAACGGCCACGCGTTTTCGATGATTTCGGGTTCGACACCCACAAAAATCGAGAGGAAGAGCTTGAGTCCCTTGATGGTGCCGCGAATGCGGTAGTAATCCATGGCGTGGCGCAGGAGATACCGCTTCTTGCCCTCGGGCCAGTCTTCGTCAAGCACGAAACCGATCCAACCGGCCAGCCACGGGAGAAAGTTCTCGGGCGTGGTGTAGGGATCGAAAAGCTCCGGAATCCTGTCGACTTCCTGGGCGACGCTGTCGAAAAGGTGACGCACGATCCACAGAAAGTCGCGCAGGTAAGTGTGACCGTCGTAGATGGCGGTGCGATAAATCCCAGGCAAAAATTCGCAAAACGAACGCTGCGCCACATAGATGGTGACCACCGTGTCGGCATCGACGATCTGCGACTTGGGAGGATCCTGGCTCAGAACGGTCTCGGCGGGTTCAAAACTCTCCTCGTATTTGATGTCCGGTTTGGGAAAACCGTTGAGTTCAAGATACACGGAGGCGTCATGAGCCAAAAGCCCTTCGAGATCGGGAACGCTCAATTTTCTTTTTGACTGTACGCGCATTTCCTACTCCTAAGGTATCGATTGGACGGTCAGACGACGCGTTCGCGTGTCTTCTCGGTGATATCGACGTTGACGAGAAACGGCAGACCCTTGGGACCCAGCTTGATTTGATCGACGTACATGCCGCGATCCTCGTCGAGGATCAGAATGCGGTCGACGAACTCGACCCCCTCCACATTTTCGACGATGTGATAGAGATCGACTTTGAGCACGCTGCGGCCGAATTTC
Organism: uncultured Myxococcales bacterium; assembly: GCA_945875805.1. Taxonomy (GTDB): domain Bacteria; phylum Myxococcota_A; class Bradymonadia; order UBA4248; family UBA4248; genus UBA4248. The sequence continues at coordinate 6,577 of CAMCLY010000036.1, forward strand.
CAGCCCTTGCCGTCGCGCCCGCCCACAATCGGATGGAGGAATTTGCGAAGCGCCTTGACGATGTCGCGTTTGAGGCGGTCGCTTGCCCCGGTGGACGTCCGGATGATCTCAAGGTTGATGCTGAGCTCGGTGTACTGCGGCCGCTCGGCATGGACGCGCACCGTGACGAGACGGCGTTCGTCCAGATAGGTCTTGACGTGCCGCAAAAGCTCGCTCGTCGGGACGAGTTTTTTGTCGTACTCCTCTTTTTCGGCGTCAAACTTCGGTACGACGACGACGCACACGGAGCCTTCCTCCTCGGTGAGACAACACGTGCGCGCAATGGCGTTGGAACTCTGAAGCGAGAGCACCTCGAAGTCTTCCTGGGTGACGGCGCGATAACGGCTCTTGATGACATAAGGACCGCGCTGTTTGACCGACTCGATCGACTCGACGTCGCTGCCGCCGGCTCCGGGATAGTGGTTCGTCACGCCGTCAATATAGGCAATCGCCTGGCGAATCTGTGTGGCCTGGTTGACGCCGATGTTCCCCCGAACGCCGCCGCCAATGCAGTAATGCGACGTCCGGACGTTCTGATCGAGCGCCGGCACCATCATGCCGTTCGTGCCGTTGCCAAAACGGACCTTGCCGTTGAGACGGTCGAGCATGTAGTGGCGGCTGCGATCGTTGGACATGTAGAAACTCTCGACGTTTTCCCAGCGCACCCAATAGCCACCAAGACGCGGATCCGCTTCACAGAACGGCGTGTCCCCATACTGCGCCTTGAGCGCCTCCATCTCTTCCTCGCGCGGCATTTCTTTTTCGCGAACCCAGATCACCTCGCCTTCCAGCACCGGCGCATTCAGGAATCGGAACACCTGGTTCGGCGTGCCGCGACCCGTCCCCAGTATCTCGAAATTCAGCGTGCGGCGGTTGACGGCTTCCACCGTGTTGAAAAGAATGTGGTCGATGCGCGGAAGCTCCTCATACCCACCCATTTCCAGACGCACGCGCATCCAAAACAGGTTCTCGCCAAACTTGCGCGTGGGCGCCATGTCCTTGGGACCAAGAAATTCCAGATACCCGGACTCGGTGAACGCACGCGTTCCGTCCGTGACGTTGAGATCAGACCAGGACTTGCCGTCCCAGTACTCCCAGACGAGTTTCTTGTTGCCGAAATACTCCTCCTCCATCTTGCGATAGTAGCTGCGAAGGAAGCGTTCGTCCTCGCGGGAACGTTCGATCTTGATCCCCGTCCGCGTCACCACGTGCACAAACGCCTGTACGCGTTCGTTCGGGAACGGACCGTTCATTCCGAAGTACATCGACGGATTTTCATCCGGGATGGGCTCAAATACCTGAGTGACCGATAAATCCTCGCTCAGCGGCGCAGTGACGTCCTCGAAACGGAAGTCGTTGTACGTCAGAACACACGGCGGCGTCTGGCTCGCCTCCTCGTATTTGATCCGAACCGATTTGAGCTGGGGCGGACGGAGCGGGCGTTCGTCAAACCACGCCCATTTGTCCCCGTCCAGCATGTACATCCCGGGAACGCCATAATCCCCCTGGATGATGCGAGCCCGGACAAAATAGGCCTCCTGATCGGATACCTTGATCTTGGACATCCCCTCGGGAATGCGGAAACTCACCGTACCATTGCGAGTGAAACAGTACGTCGAATCGTCGAAATCCATCCCCTTGAGAGACTCCTCGATCGTCTTGGGATTGACGATCCCTATCCGCTGCCACTGGCGACCGTCGTAGTATTCCCACGCCACCTGGAGATCGGTGGACGGATTCAGACCGGACACCGAAACCGTGTCGGCCAGTTCAAAATCAATGCGGATTCGGGCATCCTTGTGCCCAAAAAGATCGTTGCTCCCAAGATAAAAGGCGCTCTCAATCCCGGGCTCCTTGTGGAACGGATAGACCGTTTTGCTCAGATCCACCGGAAGATAATCGTCGTTCGGCGTCTGAATGACGGCCGCATCGGGAAGAATGCCTTCGCCCAAAATTTCAATGCGCATCTTGAGGCGTTCCACGCTCGTCATGTCGGGATTTTGCGGAACGTTGACCAGACGTGCACGGATCCAGTACCCCTGGATGTCGTTGACGACGGTTTCTTCCATCCCCTCGACGCCCTTGAAGGCGGCCCAGCCCGTCGGCAGCTCCTGCGTGGAATTCTCGAGCTCGCGCCAGCGGTGCCCGTTCCAGTACTCCCACTCGCAAAGCGTCGGAAAATCCGTGTCGGGACTGTTGGGCGTCTCCACCCCGATGATGAGAAGCGCCTCCTCGCTGAGCACTTCAAGGCGCGGATCCATAAAATACAGATACCGCTCGACGCGCTGGCAACCCATGAAGGCTTCAAACGACTGACCGGGACGGCCGTAAATGTACGGCGTGTTGTCCGCATACGTGTCGTGAAACTGGGAGTAACAACGCACGAGGGAGGTCGGAAGAACCACGAGATCCTTGAGCGTCTCGAACATCAGGAGCTCTTCGTCGCTCTTGTAGTTGGTCGCCACGCTCGTCCCCGCCGGGACAACCTGAAAATTCCGGGCACCGGGCACAAGACTGAACGTCAGATGAACGGTTGCGGGCTGGGGGGGCTGGAGGTCAATCCCCATCAGATTGAGAAACGCAAGGTAGTTCTTTTCGCCAACGCGGTTAAGACGATAAAGCAAAACCTCGATAAGCCACGCAAACAACTCCAGAAGGGTAATACCGGGATCCGACGCGTTGTGGTTCGTCCATTCCGGGCAATACTTCGGGATCAGGTCGACGGCCTCGCGGACGAGATCTTCCCATTTCCGATCGTCCAGTTTTGGTAATGGAATCATACTTCTCCCTCTTTACGAAGATAAAATGGATATACCAGGTTGGATTTCGTGTTCGTTTTGCGAATCGTATATGAGATCGTGACGTTCATCCGGCTCTCCTCCATCGGATCCGGCATCGCGTCCACCTCGATGTCGTCCACGCGAGGCTCAAATTCAAGAAGCGCGCGTTTCACCTCGTATTCGATCTTGGCAGCCGTCACCGAGGTGTTCGGCTCAAAAAGAATGTCATGGATGGCGCACCCAAACGTGGGACGCTTCATCCGTTCGCCGGGGGCCGTCCCCAATATCAGCATCATGCTCTGGCGGATGTTTTCGTCATCAGAGCTCATCTCAACGCTCCCAAGCGCGTCGACCTGCATCGGAAACGAAAACCCACTGCCTATGATTTTGCTCTTCGCCATCGTCTGCGCTCCTAATATGCGTTGACCCCTTCAAACCAGCGGCCGCATTCCGTACATTTTACACTGATCTTCGGGCCGTCCGTGTTCACTTCGAGCGCTTTCTTGTCGCAAAATGGGCACACCAAGCCGTCCACATGGCCGTTCATGACATCATCGAGGATATCCTGCCACACCGAAAGTTCATCGTAATCACATTCTGACATCGTCATCCTCCTGGGAGTTCCCGGTTATAAAAAGTGCGTCTTCGATGGATATGTGCCGCCATGCGGCCGTTTCTCTCTTCATGGGCCGGACATGACCCGCGCCCGCGGCTCCACGCCGACGGACAGGCACGGTAAAGCTGCGCTAGGCGTTGGCCCGGATGTGGAGAATGTCGCCGTCCTGGGTGATATACCCCTTGCCTTCAAGACGGAATTTCCCCGCATTGCGCACCGCCGCCTCGCTCCCAAGCTCCAGCAGATCCGCGCTCGCCATGCGCTCCGCGCGAATAAAATGCTTGGCCAGATCCGTATGAATCCGCCCGGCACTTTCCTGCGCCGTCGATCCATTCTTGATCGTCCAGGCCCGCACCTCGTCTTCGCCCACCGTGAAAAACGAAATCAAATCCAGCATCGCATAGGACGCGCGGATAAAACGGTCGCGCGCCGTCGCCTGAATCCCGAGATCCGCCAGAAACTCCGCCTGATCGGACTCCGGAAGCTGCGCAATGTCGCTCTCCACCCGGGCGCTCAGCACAAACGTCGGCACCTTGAGCCCGAGACGGGCCGACACGGCCTCGCTGTGCCCTTCGTCCGCTTCGGATTCGTCCACATTCACAAGCACAATGACCGGCTTGAGGGTCATGAACTGATACCCGCGAAGCAAGTCAAGCTCACTTCGATCAAGCCCCATGTCCTTCAGCCAGATCTCCGATTCCAGATTCGACTGCAACTTCAAAAACAGAGCCTTCTCCTGCTCGCTCGCCTTCTCCTTCTGCATCCGCGAAACCTTGCGCTCGACGATCTCCATGTCGCTCAGCAAAAGCTCGCTCAGCATCGACTCCGCCTCGCGTTTGGGATCCGGCGCAGAATAGCCGTTGTCAAACCCGCGTACCACAATCGCAAGCAAATCCGCCTCGCGAATCTTCGCCAAGACCCCCGCATCCAGCCCCTTTCCTATCCCGCCCCCGCTCATCACGTCCACAAACTGGATCATCGCATATATTGTCTTCTTGGGGTGATACATCGCGCTCAGGGCGTCAATGCGGGCATCCGGCACGCGCACTTCGCGTATCTGCTGCTTCTGCTGCCCAAGCAACGACGGATCCGCCCCCGAAAGCGCCCCGAAAATCGTCGTCTTGCCACTCCCCTCATACCCGATAATTCCAACCTTCAACGCTCATCTCCTCAGATAGAAAATTATAGATTTGGCCCAAGTATCCCCTCTCCTTATCACATCTCCATGCGATGCACACGGAATTTGTGTCCGATTCCCGCATCCGCAAAGGAAGAAAAGACCCCTTTTTCGGACCGTGCGCGAAGTTTTTTTCTCCCGTCCGACAAAAGTTCCTCACCCATGGGCGGCGCATTGGGAAGGGGGAAGCCTCCCCCTGCGCGTCTATGTGCTCAGGGCTTCGCCCTTGCGCGCATACGCCGCGACCCCCTCCGCAAAACCCATGTCCCCTCGGATTACGCCTCATCCCTCGGCAAAATCTCACCCGGAACGACCCGTCCGCTTTTTCCTTGCCTCAAAATAAAAATGAGAATAGTTATCATTTTTGATGAAAGACCCATGGATTCCATGAGTGTATAAGGATTTACGGCATGACACCTCGCAGACAGCTCATACTCAATCTCGTCAATGCCTCATGTCATCACCCCACCGCCGATCAGCTTTACGAGGCCGCACGCCGTGCCGTCCCGGGAATCTCCCTGGCCACCGTGTATCGGAACCTCAACGCTCTGGTCGAACTCAAGCGCATTCGGAGACTGGCCTTTCCTGGTTTCCCCGACAGGTTCGACAAAATTCAGCATCCCCACGATCATCTCGTCTGCACCCACTGCGGACAAATCGTCGATATCGATCCCGTCGAAAGAGGGAATGTTTCCGTCCCTCCGGGGGTTTCTATAGAATATATAGACATTATTATATATGGTCGCTGTGCACAGTGTCAGCACCTCACCCCATAAGAAGGAGGGAACATGGATAAGAAAGCCCTGTTTAACATCGCAAGCGGTCTTTACATTCTCGCCACGTCCGGCGCGTCCGGTCGCGCGGCATGCGTCATCAATACGGTTGTTCAGGTGACCGAAACGCCGTTGCGCCTCGTCGTGGCTGTCAACAAAAACAACGCCACGCACGATGCCATCGTCGCCGCCGGTGGGTTCACCCTGTCTGTCCTCGACCAGACGGCGACGTTTGACACGATTCGCCACTTTGGGTTCCAGTCCAGCCGCGACGTCGACAAATTTGCCGAATCCCCGGCCGGCGTTCAGGAAGTCGACGGTATGCCCGCCCTGGCCGCCCAGTCCAATGCCGTCATCGCCTGCCGTGTCGTGTCGGTCACCGACCTGGGCACCCACTCCCTCATCTTGGCCGACGTCACCGACGCCCGGATTCTCTCCGATAAGAAAACCCTCACCTACGACGACTATCAGAAAAACGTCAAACCCAAGCCCCAGACCCCCGCGTCCAAAAAAACGGTCTGGCGCTGCGAAATCTGCGGGTTTGAAATCGAGGCCGACGAACTCTCGCCGGAATATCTCTGTCCGTGGTGCGGGCACGGCATCGATGCCTTTGTCAAGGTTTCCGGCTGATTTTCAAAACACGCCGAGGTCTCGCCGACGAGGGGGGCGCGGCGTATGCGCGCAAGGCCCGGACGGGCCGAGCACATAGACGCGTTGGGGGGAGACTTCCCCCCCCCACACACAAAAAAAACTTTTCACGCCTCATTTCGGGGCGCATCCGCAACATTTTGACCCGTTCAAAAGGAGAAGACAATGGAACTCAAAGGTTCAAAAACAGAAGCCAACCTTCAGGCCGCGTTCGCCGGTGAATCCCAGGCCCGCAACAAATATACGTACTATGCCAGCCAGGCCAAAAAAGACGGCTACGAACAAATTGCGGAGATCTTTCTTGAGACTGCAGAAAATGAGAAAGAACATGCAAAACTTTGGTTCAAATGCCTGCATGACAACAAAATTCCCACGACGGCCGAAAACCTTCTCGACGCGGCCAACGGCGAGAATTACGAGTGGACCGACATGTATGCTTCTTTTGCCAAAACCGCGCATGAAGAAGGGTTTACGCGCATTGCCAAGTTGTTTGAAATGGTCGGTGCCATCGAAAAACATCACGAGGAACGGTATCGCAAGCTTCTGTCGAATGTAGAGGACAAGGTCGTGTTTTCGCGCGAAGGCGAGGCCATCTGGCAGTGCCGGAATTGCGGGCATATCGTCATTGGCAAACAGGCGCCGGCGGCGTGCCCCGTGTGTGCGCATCCGCAGTCGTTTTTCCAGGTCAAGGCCGACAACTACTGATTGGGGTTGGACGGCATCGTCCTTTGATGGGGCACGGCTATCTGCCTGCGGCAGATACGCCCGTGCCTGCCCGGCTTTCCGTTTTTGGCGGATGCGCCGGGCTTTTTTTTGCGCGGCGTGCCCCGGCAGGTGTTCAGAGTCCGCTCAAAGGCCGCGCTTGTGGCTTCGGAAAAACATCATTTTATGTCCATGACAAATCCATGTGAAACGACTATTTTAAGGACATGGTTTTGCCGGAATGCGTAAGCGGACTGGTGTGAAATTTTCCACATCATGGCGTGAATAACGTGCATCTTCTTTGATACATGTCGCGTTATTGTGAAATTTTGTTTTGCAAGGGCGCAAAGATAGCGTGGTGTATGGGTGCGGTGGCGTCATGTGTGGACTGACAAGGAGACGTTCAATGAAAAGATCCAATCCTTCGTTGCTGTTTGTGGTGGCTGTGATGTCGAGCGTTCTTGCCACCTCATGTGGCGACGATGTGTCCGGGACGAGTGCCGCGTGTGGCAGCTGTACGGACACTCAGACGTGTGTGAACGGCGTGTGTATCGACACGGCTCGCGTGTGTGGCGAGGCGATTTGTGACGAAGGCGAATCGTGCGTGGCCGGCGCGTGCGTGTCGAACGGCGCGCTGTGTGGCGGTCTGGTGTGCACGGAAACCCAGACATGCGTGGACGGCACATGCGTGGCGAACGGCGCGCTGTGTGGCGGTCTGGTGTGCACGGAAACCCAGACATGCGTGGACGGCACATGCGTCAACAATCATGCCCTGTGCGGCGGGGTTCAGTGTACGGGCACCCAGACGTGTCTTGAAGACCGGTGCATCGATACCGACAAAATTTGTGGCGACGTCGTGTGTGACGGCGAGGAGTCGTGCGTGGACGGCGTGTGTGTCCGGACGGACACGTTGTGCAACGGCGTCGTCTGTAAAGAAGGGTATGCGTGCGTGGACGAGGTGTGCGAGAAGACCGATCCGTGCGTGGATGTCCACTGTCTTGAAGGACAGGCGTGCCTTCTTGGCAACTGTCTGGACGAGGCGTGCATCGTCGATGGCGCCGAAAAAGTATGCGGTGAAAATGAAATGTGCGTCGGCGGGGAATGCGTCGACGACGGCTGTCTGGTGGACGGCAACCTCATGGTATGTGCCGACGGTTACGAATGCGTCAAGGGCGTGTGCGAAGAGTCGCTGTGCATTGGCAAGATCTGTGGTCAGGGGACGTCATGCGTGGCCGGGAACTGCATCGACAACGAATGCCTCGACGTGACGTGCGATGCAGGAAATACATGCGTCAAAGGGGAATGCATCGATGACGACTGTCTGGATGTGACGTGTACCCGTGGGAAAATCTGCATGGAGGACGGGAGCTGTCAGTTTCCCGACGCGCCTGCGTTGTCGGTTGCCGAAAACGAGCACACGAGTACCGACGAAAATGGCGGTTCGCTTCAGTTTCAGGTTTCGCTCAACCACGAGCCGTCCGCCGAGGTCAAACTCATTTGTACGATCGAGCCCGAGAGTGCCGCAGACGAAGCCGAGGTGGAATGCGGATCGTTTTTGCCCGAAAACTGGAGTGATGCCCAGACCGTGATCGTCACGGGACAGCCCGATGAGTTCAAAGACGGCGATCAGAGCTACAGCGTGGTCATCAAGACGCAGTCGGAGGATCCTGAGTTTGACGGTCTCGAACTCGATCCGATCGAACTGACCAATGTCGACACAAACACCGCAGAACTCCTCGTGGAATTTGAGGATAATAATCGCATCACCTCCGAAAATGGCGACTGTGTCTTCTTGAATCTCAGCTTGTCTTCCAAGCCCACGGATGATGTTTGTCTCGATATATCCATAGACAAGTGGGATGAAGGGACTTTCGATGGTGCGGGCATTGATGGGGTTGGGGTATGTTTTTCTCCAGAGCGATGGTCTCATAAACAGCGTATGGCTGTTTGTGGGGAGGACGATGATGAAGCGGACGGGTCACAGACGTACCACATTATGATTGACCCCTTGATGTCAGTAGATCCCAACTATAGTGGGCTTAAGCCTGAGCCCATCGAACTCGTCAACCAGGATAACGATACCGCCGGCGTGACGATTTCATCGCAGACCGTCGAAACGGACGAAAACGGCAAATCGTCGGAATTGACGTTCAAACTCAACACGAAACCCACGAGTGACGTCATCCTCACGCTGACCGTGAGTGACGAAACCGAAGCCAAGCCTTCGGTCAAGACGCTCACGATTTCTCCCGCGCAGTGGAATGTTGGCGTCAAAGCCTCGATCATCGGCGTGGCAGACAACATGATCGATGGCGATCAGGAATATACGGTCTCGGTATCGTTCGATTCTGCGGATCCGAATTACAAACTGTCCGATCAGTTCATCAAGGGCATCAATGTCGATATCGACAAGGCCGCGTTTGGGGTGAGTCTCAACGGGGCGCCGACGGTGTACGAATCCGGCACGTCGGTGACGGCCTCGGTGACGCTGAAGTCGATACCGACCGGCAATGTGGAGGTGGCGCTTGCGTCCAAAGATACGACGGAGGTGAAGGTTTCGCCGGCCAAACTCACGTTTACGCCTTCCAACTGGAATGTCGGCCAGACCATCACCATGACTGGGGTGGATGATCACGTCATCGACGGCAACGTGGAATCGGTGGTGGCTCTGACGGCTTCGTCGAGCGATGCGCATTACGACAAACTCGCCTCTGAAATCAAGGTGACGACGGTCGATGACGACGCGGCCTCCATCGTGGTGAAATCGGAATCGGCGACGATCTCCGAAAAAGGCGGTTCGACGACGATGAGCGTGTCGCTGGCGGCCCAGCCCGAGTCGGACGTCACCATTACGCTCAAGAGTTCGGACGCCAGCGAACTCGTGCCGGCCGTCTCGACGATCACGTTTACGGCGTCCAACTGGAATGTCGCTCAGACCGTGATACTGAATGCGGTGGATGACTCCCTCGCCGATGGCACGCAGACGGCGTATGTGACCCTGACCTCGTCCTCCGCGGATGGCAACTTCAACGGTTTGAAGGCCCAGAGCGCGGTGTACTCCATTTCGGACAACGAAACGGCCGGTGTCGTCGTCTCCACGACGTCTCTTGAACTCAAACCGTCGGGCTATACGGGCACGTTCAACGTGAAATTGAGCGTGGAACCGGTGTCGGATGTCACGGTCAACCTCGCGACGACCAATTCGGCCACGGCATCGTTGAGTGCGACGAGCCTGAAGTTTACGTCGTCGACCTGGAACACGCCTCAGACGGTCACGGTCAAATCGACCTCACCGATGTCCGCCAGTGCGGCAATCACCAAGGAAACGATTACCTCCAAGGCGGCGAGTACCGGGGTGTACAATGGCGTCAAGGGCGCCGACGTCAACGTCAAGATTTATGCGTTTGAATCCGAATCCTTTGCGGCACCGTCGACGTGCACGGCGTATACGCGCACGCTTCTTCCGGGCAAATACAAACTCCAGGTCTGGGGCGCCTCGGGTGGCGACGAAGTCTCGTTTAGCCAGACGACGGCCTCTCATGCCGGTTTTGGCGGATATTCCGAAGGCATCGTCACGTTGACCAAGAAGACCAATGTCTGGGTGAACATCGGCAAGCAGGGCACCAAGGGCAGCGGCGCGGGCACGGCCGGTGGCGGGTGCAACGGCGGCGGCAATGCCGGCGTGGCGTCGAACGGCGCCACGGCTTATGGCGGCGGTGGCGGTACGGACATCCGTCTGGAGGAAAACACCCTTTATCACCGCGTCATTGTGGCCGGCGGTGGCGGCGGCGCCGATAACGGCGGCGGCACGCTTAACGGCAGCGACGACGGATCCGGCGGATACGGTGGCGGCGCCGAAGGCCAGAAGGGCAGAACCGATGGTGCCCTCGTCATTGCGGCAGGTACGCAGACAAGCGGCTACCAGTTCGGCGTCGGTCAGAGTTGCACGATTGTGTACGACCTCGGCGGTGGTGGCGGCGGCTGGTATGGCGGCCGTGCGGCGACGTCTTCCGGTAACTCCGGCGGCGGCGGTGGTTCGGGCTTCGTCTTCACCAGCACGGCCACCGTTCCCACAGGGTATAAGCTGAGTTCGGCGTATTATCTCACGTCCACAAAACTTTTGAACGGCGGCACCTCGTTTGCCTCGCCAAGCGGTACCACCGAAACCGGTCATAAAGGCAACGGATATGCTATCATCAGCATTGTCGAGTAACGTGTGACCCTCCATCAAAAAGCGGCCTCTGGCCGCTTTTTTTGTGTACAGGCGTTTTGCCGAGGTATGAAGTTTGTATGTGTAAACTTACTGTTTGATTTGATATGTATTGAAATTTTAAATGTATACAGTTTAAAACACACCTTGCTACAATCATATTTATTGTATAAAAGATATAAGATATAACAATGTGTTAAAACTTTTTTGATATAATATTTTTATTATCTAATCACATGTTTTTTGTAGATATATTTATATAATATACTATATGCGATATGTATCGAAACATGAGCATTGAGTGGTGTGGATAAAAAAAGGCGCGGCGTATTTCGGCCGGTCTGGACGAAATAGCCGCGCGGCGAGCGCGTATCGGGGCGTGAGGCCCGATAGCGCCGCGCCAACAAGATCACTCGATGTCGTCGTCTTCGGAGGTTTCGTCGTCGAAATCGTCGTCAAAGTCTTCGTCATCCCATTCGTCTTCGTCGTAGGCCCCGAAAGCGCCGTCAGGGACGTAGGATTCGGCGAGCCGCATGAGGCGTTTGGCGTCGGCGAGGGAATCGCGGGTTCTGAAGACGATGGTGCATTCGTCGTACCGGGAGGCGGCGTCGAGGATGGCGGCTTCGTCGTCGTCGGAATAGCTGTCGAGGAGTCCGTGTCTTCCGAGCATCTGGAAGTAGGCTTCGTTTCCCTCGGGGAGGCCTTCGCGTTCGTCGACGAGGGGGTCGATGGCGAGGATCATGCCGAGTTGTTGTGCGATGGCGGCGGATTCCTCGCGTTCCCAGAATCCGGCGGGATGCCAGACGAGTTTGGTATTTTCAGGCAGGTCGGCCCAATCGTTGGCGAAGTCGGCGAGGGCGCGTTTATTTTCGTCGGACGGGGTGAAATGGGCCGGGGTTTCGAGGAGGATACGCGAGGCACCGACGTGGACGGCCTGTTCTTTGATGCGCGTCCAGACGCGCAAATTTTCGGGTGTTTTTTTGAAGTATCCGAGGTTTGCCGGGGACTCGCCGTCGAGGAGTTTGAGTCCGAATCCTTTGTGGATATCGGCGGGTCGGTGAGTGAAGGCCTGCCAGGCGACCCACACGGAGCGCATGGGGGAGAGGGATTCCTGGGCGGCCTCGGCCCAGGATTTGAGGACGCGGGCTTTTGGGGGTGAGAAGAGGCCGACTCGGTATTCGATGGCGCTGCACGTTTTGTAGAAATCTTTTCGATTGTGCGGCAAGTCGGAACAACCGCAGTAGATTTTTGTCATATTCAAGTAATCCTGCAAGGACGGTCAGTGAAGGCGCCGGGGAGGGGAGTCGAGTGTTATTTTTGGGTTTCGCGCAGAAAATGCATCTGCAGGTCGTAGATGACACTGTTGAGGAGTTTTTGTTCGGCGTCGGTGAGATTGCCCTTTGTCTTGTCACGAAGCATGAGCAAGATGTCGATATTGTTGCGGGCGATGTCGGGATCGCGGGGCATGTCGGCAAAAGCCGGGTCGTCGCATTGTCCCAACGAAGCCATGGCCATGGTCGACAGGGAAAGGACAAACGCGGAAAACGGGATCCCTTGGTTGGCATTTTCTTCGGACATGGCGAATTTCTCTTGTAAAAAAAGTTACTAATTATTTTCTTCCGAGGTGTTTTCTTCGGTTTCTTCGGGTTTGGCGAAGATGGGCTGTTCGACGGTGACGGGCTCGCATTTGTCGGCGAGGTCAGGGAGGGCGTCGAGGTAGGCTTTGAGTTCGTCCTCGGTGATTCTGGCGCATTCGAGGCCATTGTTGAGGTGGCGCTCAATCAGGCGCTTGTCGAATTTTTTTTCTTCGTATCGATCGTATTTGGTCATGGATTCCTCCGGCAAACGTTGGCGCCCCAGGGATAAGTTTTTCTGAATTGGCAAAATAAAAACGCGCCAAACGGGCGCGGGTATTTATCACGAAATTTTGAATAGTCCAACGAATACGGCATGTGGAGTGGGCGGGGTGGACCAAAAGCGCGCGGTGGCGCGCTTTTGGTGGGCAGGGGTATGGGTTTGGGTTATCCCATGGAGATGACCCATCCGAGGTTGACGTCGGCGAGTCTGTCGAACGCGAGGAGACCTTTTTGGCCTTTGCCTTTTTGTTCGGCTTTTCCGGCATAGGACTCCAGGTCGAGGGTAGCGCCGTCAGGGGTGGTGATGACGAGTCCTTCTTCCTCGATGGCTTCGACGCGGACGGCCTGTCCGTCGATGCAGGTCATGACGGCGTGGCCGTCTCGGAGCTGTGCGCGAGCGGTTTCGGACCAGAAAGCCTTGTCGAACATTTCGCGGTCGACGCCGGAGGCGAGGGAGGCATAGCTGACGCCCATGGCGTTGGCGAGGCTTCCCCAGTTCTGCATTCCGGCGGAATCTGGGAGTTTTTGGTCTCGCTTGAGCTGGGCGAGGTATGCGGCGAACGATTTTTCGGTATCGGGATTTTGGACGCCGATGAGTTCGAGGCTGGTGGCGAGTGCTTCAAATTCGGAGGCGTCGTCGTTTGAGGCGGCCTCCGTTTGTTCTTCGCGCGTGGCTTTGGCGAGGAGGGCTTCGTTGAGGTCGCCGCGAATGTTTTCGGGGCACTGTGCGATCATGTCTTTAGCGGACTGTATTTCGGCGACGGAGAGGGATTCCTGGGCGAGGAGTTCCTGGAGCTGTTCGGGTGCCTGCTGGAGCGCGGAGCCTTCATTTGGGGTGAGATTTTTTTCTTTTTGTGCGCCGGCGTGGTCGGTGTGTTCGGCGCTGATGTATCCGATTTGGTCACCGATATGGACCTCGAGGAAGCCTTCTTTTTCGGCATAGATGTTGACTTTGTCGGCCTGTCTGAGGGTACCGATGTAAGAGGATTCCTTGTCGGGTGCGGTGCGCACGCGGAGTGCGGCGACGCTGACGGTGGCGGTGCCGATGGGTTCTGGGGCTTTTTTTTCGGCGCCTTTCTGTTCGGTTCCCAGGTCGGTCATGGCCCTGGCGATGTAGCCGATTTTGCCGTCGACGAGGACCTTGAGTTCGTCGCCTTTTTGTTCGAGGACCTCGATCTGGCGTTGGGCGGAGAGGGTGTTCAGGACGCGTCCTTTCTTTTCGGGCTCGCTGTAGAGTTCGGCTTTGTCATTGAGTACGCGGGCCGTTCCGATGGGCTGCATGGATTTGGATGCGTTGTCTCCGGACTCGGCTTTAATTTTGTCTGTGCCTTTCTGATCTTTGTTCAACTCGGCGCGTTCTTTTTCGGCGAGTTGCTGAAGTCTGGCGGCGTCGCCCTTTTTTTTGGCTTCGAGTTTTGCCGCTTCAGCCTGATCTTTTTTTTCCTTCGTCTGGTCGATCATCGTATCGTCTCCTTCCTGTAGTGGCTTGCGCCGTTCATCTGTCAAAGTACCTGTCAAACTACACTTAATTTCGCAGACTAGCTCGCCGTACTTTTTGGAGTCAATGGTAAAACGCAATCTTTTTGCGGCCCTGGGCTCATTTTTTGTGGGATGGGGCATGCGGCATCGGGCGTCCACCCCGGATCCAAATGTCGCGGTTTGTGGTGCGTGAAACGCGGTTGTGGTGCGTAAGTCTTTGATTTATATGTAAATTTTTAATGGCACGGCTTTTTCGATGTTTCAGAAAAGCCTCACCGCGTGTGGGTCTGTCTGTGACATGCGTCTTTTTGACAAAGGGGTTCGTCATGAAACGCGTCGATTCGTCATTGCTCCATCTTTTGTTTGTCGTGCTTGTGATTTTTGGGGTTGGCTGGGTCCTTCCCAATTATTTTTGAGCGTCTACTTTTTGTTTTTTTGGGGTGGGGGAAGTCTCCCCCTGCGCGTCTATGTGCTCAGGCCTTCGGCCTTGCGCGCATACGCCGCGACCCCCTCTGAGTGTGGAGTGGAATGTGGAGAGTGGGGCGTGGGAAGGTAAAAATCCAAACACAAAAATCCCTCCCCCAACCCCACCCCAAGGCCAGGCCAATATGACACACCAAGCCTCCACCACCTCATGAATTGCGAAAGGGCCGTGCGGCGTAGCCGCGCGGCCCTTTCGCAATTC
>CAMCLY010000037.1 GCA_945875805.1 uncultured Myxococcales bacterium
GCCTTGTTGCTGGGCCTGCTGTTCCGCGCCTTGTTGCTGGGCCTGCTGTTCCGCGGCTTGTTGCTGGCCCTGCTGTTCTGCGCCTTGTTGCTGGCCCTGCTGTTCTGCGCCTTGTTGCTGGCCCTGCTGTTCCGTGCCTTGTGGTTGAGCCTGTTGTTCCGCGCCTTGTTGTTGAGCCTGTTGTTCCGCGCCTTGTTGTTGGGCCTGCTGTTCCGCGCCTTGTTGTTGGGCCTGCTGTTCCGCGCCTTGTGGCTGCTCTTGTGGTTCGGAATCCTGGGAATCTTTGGGTTCCTGGCCTTTGGCGCGATTCATAAAGTCTTCGACATTTTTTTGTCGTGCTTTGGCCTGTTCGTCGTCGGGAGATTTTTTCTGTGTGGAATCCTGACGCATTTGTTTTGCGAGGTCCTTGAGGGCGTCGCGTTGTTGCTGTTCGGCCTGGCGTTTGGCGGCTTCACGCAGGGCGTCTTCGGCACTTTGTGGATCTCCGCCCTCGGGATTTTTCTGCGTATTTGGGGCGTTCTGTGCGTTCTGTGCGTTTTCCCGCTGACCGGCGTTGGGGTCTTGTGCGTTCTGGGCATTCTGGACGTTTTCCCGCTGACCGGCGTTGGGGTCTTGTGCGTTCTGTGCGTTCTGTGCGTTTTCCCGCTGACCGGCGTTGGGGTCTTGTGCGTTCTTGGCCTGTTGCTGGAGGTTCTGAGACTGTTTGTCGAGCGCGCGCTGGAGTTTGTCGAGGGCCTGTGAGGTTTTGTCCTGATTCTGTTTTTGCGCGTCCTGTTGTTTTTGCGCGTCCTGAAGTTTTTTCTGGGCTTCCTTGAATGCCTCGCGGTCTTCTTTGGACAATTTGTCGTTGTCGAACTCTTTTTTGAGCTGGTCGACGAGATCCTTGTGTTTTTTGAGGGCCTCTTTGAGCTGAGGATCGGTCGGGTCGAGATTTTTGGCGAGGTCGCCGAACATTTTGGCGAGTTTTTCGAGTTTTTTTCGATCTTTGGGGTCGGTGCTGTCGAGGAGTTCCTTGAGGATGTCGGCGGCCTTGTCGTACTCGTTTTGTTCGAGGGCCTGAGCAAGTTTTTGCGTGTCGGGGTCTTCTTTCATCTGGGTCATGGCCTCGACGGCCTCGCGCACGGACTGGTCGAATTTTTTCTGTTCTTCTTTGGTCATCACGCGTTGGGAGTCCTCGAGTTTTTGCTCAAGGGCGGCCATGCGCCGTTCAAATTCGTCCTGCGAGAGGTTGCCTTCTTTGTCGTCCTTGAGAATTTGCTCGAGTTCCTGGGCGATGCGTTCGAGTTCCTCGTTTTGTTCGGCCCTGGCCTGTTGCAAAATTTCCTCGACTTTCTGCTGGGCGACGGCCTGTGTGGTGGGGTCGAGGATGGGCGTGGCTGGCTCGGCCTCTGCCGGTGTGTCTGTCTCTTGCTGGGCGCGTTGCACGGCGTTTTGCGTGGCCCGTGTCAGTTCAGGCGTCAGTGCGATGAGGATGGCGCAGAGCGACGCCACGGCGAGTGCGGGAAGATGCGTCGGTTTTGAAAATGCGAATGCAGTGTTAAGAAAGTGCTTGCGATTCTCAGGATCTTCGATGCGTTTTTGTGTATCTCGAATTTGCACGTCGATCCATTCGGAGGATTCTCCGCGCCGCATAAAGTCGAGTGAAGATGCGATTCTGTCCCCCAAATCGTTGGCCTTGTCGATCTGTCTGGCGACCTCGATGTCAGGCACTCGCCATGGGATGGCGGCCAGAACGGCGACGAGCCAGGGGAGCAGGGCCAGCGTCCAGAGGCCGGTGCAAAATTCGATTCCGAACGCGGCCAGCGCGCGCAAAATGGCCAGAATCAGGAGCGAGCAAGCGGCGGGGATGGCGAGCCGTTGGACGAACGTCCTCAAAAAAAGCCGCCGTCTGGCGGTCGAAATTAACCCGTGCAAAAGGGGATCAGGGTTCCTGGACATATCTGGGCTCTCGAAATTTCGTGTCGAAGGACAGCAAGGGAGTGTGCCGGACGCGTGTGGGCGGATTCTGGCGCGGCGCTATCGTGGCGGTCGCCCCGATACGCGCTCGCCGCGCGGCTATTTCGGCCCCCGGGCCTCAATACGCCGCGCGAGGATGAGGGCGGGATTGGGGTATGACGGAGGGGGTAGCGGCGTATTGAGCCTTTTGGCGAAATAGCCGCGTAGGGGGAGACTTCCCCCACCCCAAAAAACAGACAAACGCCATAGAAACGTCCCTGAATATGCGGAGTTGGGATCATTCGTCGGGGCGGTCAAACTGGTCGGGGTATGGCGTGTCGAGGATTTGGGAGACGGTGCCGTGGCGGACGAGGAGTCTTCCCTTTGAGCCTCGGGCTGCGCAGGTGACGCGACGCACGGAAATCGTGAGTTCTCGCATGTCGGAGAGTTTGACGCGCACGCCGTCGTCGTCGGATTGCACGCAGCGGGCTGCGGCCAGGGTGGTGTTGGGGTCGAGGGCCAGGGCGCGGGCGCCTTTGCCGGCGGTTTTGAGCAGGGGGACGTCGTGGAGGTCGAAGACGATGGCGCGAGTGTTGGTGGCGATGCAGGAGACAAACCCGGTGTCCGTGGTGATGGCGGCATGGAGGACGCTGTCGCCCTCGTTCAGCCGCATGTAGATGCGGCCGGAGGCCGTAGACGGGGTGGTGAAGGCGCTCAGGGGGATGCGGGCGGTCTGGGCTTGACGGGTGATGGCGGTGAGGCAGCGCGCGTCGGGGGCGTCGTCGGATGCGGCGGGGCGCGGAGGTTCGATGTATGCGCCGATGATGGTCTCGCCGTCGGCGAGCTTGAAGACGGTGGCGATGGGGGAGCCGTGGCCGGTCGTTGCGGGGACGTTGTCGACGAGCATGGTGTAGGCTTTGCCGAGGCTTGAGGTCAGAACGAGTGCGGCCCGGGTGGAGCCGCGCCGTACAAAGGTGACAGCATCGTTTTCTTTGGTGCGGATGCTTGCGACGTCGGTGATGGACTTTTGGCGTTTGAAAAGGCCGGATTTGGTGACGATGACAAAACAGTCTTCCTCGATGATGTATTGTTCGGGGTCGTAGTTCTCGCTGAGGTCGTCGCCTTTGAGCTGAGTCCGTCTCGGGTCGGCATAAGTATTTTTGGCGACGAGGAGTTCGTCGCGGACGAGTTTCCAAATTTTTTGCGGGCTTTTGAGCAGGGCCTGGATGTGATCGGCGTCTTTTTGTTTGGCCTGGAGTTCGGAGAGGATTTTGTCGGCTTCGAGTTTGGCGAGACGGTAGAGTTTGAGTTCGAGGATGGCGTCAGCCTGGGTGGCGTCGAGGTCGAATCGGGCGCAGAGTTTGGAGGCGGCGTCGGTTTTGTCGTCGGCGTTTCGTATGATTCGGATGGCCTCGTCGAGTCCGGAGAAGAGTTTGGCAAAGCCCTCCAGAATGTGGATGCGTGAGAGGAGCTGGTGGAGCTGCCATGAGAGGCGCTTGGTGACGATTTCGCGCCGGAATCCGATGAAGTAGCGGATGTACTCGCACAGTCCGATGCGTTTGGGCTGATAGACGAGCTGCGGGATGAACTTGTCGCCGGCCTGATGTTCGCCCGGGATGATGCACGTGAAGTTGACGTTGAACCGGGATTGCAGGGGGGTGTGTTTGTAGAGGTAGGCCATGACGGCGTTGGGGTCCGCGCCGTTTTTGAGGTCCATGACGATGCGGACGTCTTTGGCGGATTCGTCGCGGACGTCGAGGAGAAGCGGGAGTTTGTTGCTCTCGATGAGATCCCCGATGGTTTTGACGAGGTCGGCCTTGTTGACGGTATAGGGAATGCTCGTGACGACGATTTTTTCTTTTTTACCTTCGTTTTCGAGGTGAAATTCGCCCTGGATGTCGATGCCGCCGCGCCCGGTTTCGTAGATTTTGCGCAAATCTGCGGGGGAGGTGAGGATGCGTCCGTGGGTGGGAAAATCGGGCGCGGGGATGTGTTTCATCAACGCGTCGAGGGACATTTCCGGGTTATCGATCATGGCGATGCATCCGTCGATACACTCGCCCAGATTGTGCGGGGGGATGTTGGTGGCCATGCCGACGGCGATGCCCATGGAACCGTTGACGAGGAGGGTAGGGATGGCGGCGGGCAGGACGGTGGGTTCGCGGAAGGTGCCGGAGTAGTTGGGCTGGAACTCGACGATGTGTTCGTCGAGGTCTTCGAGCATGGCGGCCGCGGTCGGCTGAAGCCTGGACTCGGTGTAACGCATGGCGGCGGCCGGGTCGTTGTCGAGGGAGCCGAAGTTGCCCTGTCCGTCGACCATGGGATAGCGCATGACAAAGGGTTGCGCGAGCCTGACGAGGGCTTCATAGATGGCGGAATCGCCGTGCGGGTGGTAGCGTCCCATGACCTGACCGACGATTTGTGCGCTTTTTTGGAACTTCGCCTCGTGGGAAAGATGCATTTCGTGCATCCCGTAAAGGATGCGCCGCTGTACGGGCTTGAGGCCGTCCCGGACGTCGGGCAGGGCGCGGCTCGTAATGACGCTCAGGGCGTAATTGAGGTAGCGCTGCCGCGCGGTTTTGACGAGCGAGACGGTTTCGATGTCGACGGGCTCGGAGATGACCGGTTTTTTTTTCATACATCCTCACTGGAGTGCGCGCGGAGTGCGTGTTCGATGGCGTTTCTGGCTTTGTCGGCAAGGGCCTGTGCGCGCCGGGTTTCGTCGGAAGGTTCGCCGTCATTCTCGTCGGTGATGGGATCGAGGAGGGACAGGGTGCAGTGCCCGGGTTTGATGCGCCAGGTCGTTTTGGGCATGGCGTCAAACGTCCCGGTGATGACCATGGGGACGATGGGGACGCCGACCTGAATGGCGTTGTAAAACGCGCCGAGCTTGAACGGGCCGAGCGCGCCGGTGCGCGTTCTCGTGCCTTCCGGAAAGAAGAGCACGCTTGCACCCTCGTCGATCGCCGCCCTGATGTCGGCGCGAATCTGGGCGTTTCGGTCGGAGGCATGCCGTCCCCGGTGGACGAGGATGTGCTTTTCGAGCCGAAGAATGCGCCCCAGGTAGGGGGCCTTGAACAGGATGTCCTTGGCCAGAATGCGCAGGTCCCCCTCAAAAATGGCGCAGATGAGGACGGCATCCATGGTGCTGGAGTGGTTGGCGACGTAGATGCACGGCCCGATCCTGTCGATGTCGTCTTTGGATGGCCCCTCGAAGGTAAGGCCGACGTCGTGGAGAAACTCGCGGGCATAGCGCGCGCGGACGGGCTGACTCGGCTGGTTGGGGGATTTTTTGATCGCCCCGAGGTAGAGCGAGGCATAATGGGCGAACGAGTGAAGATTATGTGGAATGCTGGGCATGATAAAAATAAAACACGTCTAAAAAGGTGTGGTCTTGAATTTTAGGTTATTTTGCGGGGAGGGGGAAGTCTCCCCCTGAGCGTCTATGTGCTCAGGCCTTCGGCCTTGCGCGCATACGCCGCTACCCCCTCTTGCGCGACGTTCAGGACTGGGTCGCGTTTTCGGAGTCCGGCTGCGTATCGATGGCCTTGAGGAACCCCCGGAAGTACTGGAAACCACTGAGGAGGCTGAAGAAAACGCTCATAAGCAGGAGGACGAGTCCGACGAAGTGGAAATCCATCGATGTCTCGATGCCAAAAATATGGATGGGGTAGGTGTAGTGGATGAGAACTCCGACGAGTCCGACGAGCTGGAGGGCGGTCTTGATTTTTCCGCCGGTGCCCGCGGCAATGACGAACCCTTCGGCGACGGCGATTTGTCGCAACCCCTGAACGGCGAGTTCCCGGGCCAGAATGACGATGGGAATCCATGCGTCGAGCCAGCCCATGGACGCAAGCTGTACGGTGGCTGCCATGACCATGAGTTTGTCGGCGAGGGGATCGAGAAATTTCCCGGTGACGCTGACGAGTTTGAGGCGGCGCGCGAGGTAGCCGTCAAAGAAGTCCGAGATGGCGGCGATAGAAAAAGCGAGGACGGCCATCACACAGGCCATGGGGGTCTGCAGGGAGAGAAAGAAGGCGACGACGGGGATCATGACGATGCGCAACATCGTGATGAGGTTCGGAATGTTGACGAGATCCTTGCGTATCGAGGAAGTCACGCGCGGTTTGTCGGAAGCGTGGGCGGCAGTGCGCGAGGCCCGGGGTCGAAATAAAGGGGATCGTCGTGGGTGTTTTGTCCGTCGGGAAAGCATGAGCGTGCCTAAAGCCTGAAAACGTGGAGTCCAAAAAACACGTCCCGGTGGTCCGGGGCTGTTCCCCCTCGCACGGAGGGATTGTCGATAAACCAAAACCCGGAGGACTTACACCGCATCCGCGTAGATGGGCAAAATAATTCTCCGTTGGGCTGTGCACCATGCGGAGGGTGGGGGGAATTGTTGGCACTTTTTGTTTAATCGTGCTAGTAGGGCGCATTTCTGTACTATCGTTTCGATGAGTATTCTTTCGCCACGTCGAATCATTTTGAACCTCACCCTCAGAAAGTTAACGAAATGAAGCAGCCTGAGCCTTTTGGAAAGTTTCTTTTGTATGGCCAAGTCGCCGTGGGTGGCATGGCCGAGATTTATAAAGCACGCTATGCCGATCCTTCGATGCCCCAGATGGATATTGCCCTCAAGCGCATCCTGCCTTCCTATACCGAGGATGAAGGGTTTGTGACGATGTTCAAGGACGAGGGTAACATCGCCATTCGTCTGAAACATCCGAATATTGTCAATATATTTGAGGTGGGCGAGGTCAACAACGACTGGTACATTGCCATGGAATACATCTATGGCTCCGACTTGCGCGTGCTCAGCGATGCGTGTGAAAAATACGGCAAGCGATTCACGCCGACGCAGATCGCCCGGATCGTGTGTGAGACGGCGAAGGCGTTGGACTATGCGCATGCCTGCACCGACGCCAACGGGGTGCCGCTCAACATCGTTCACCGCGACTGTACGCCGCACAACATTATGGTGACGCATGACGGCGGCGTGAAACTGATGGACTTTGGTATCGCCAAGGCCGCCTCCCGGGCCACCAAGACGCGCATCGGAACGGTCAAGGGCAAGAGCAGCTACATGAGCCCCGAACAGGCGCGAGGGCGTCAGCTCGACGGTCGAAGCGACATGTTCACCCTTGGTACCGTCGCTTGGGAAATGCTCACCGGATACCGCCTGTTCAAGGCCGGTAGCGACTTTGAAATTCTCACCAAGGTTCTCAAATCCACCATCATTCCGCCCCACGAACTCGATGCCAACGTCCCCGTGTCCCTGAGCGACATCATCATGAAGACGCTCGAGCGCGACCGCGACATGCGTTACGCGACATGCGGCGAGCTGGCCCAGGCGCTCGAGTCCTGGATCGGCATGAACGGAGATGGAAGCGACGCCAAGCTGGGTGAGGTCTGCATGGCACTGACCAACAAGAAAAATCACGTCTATTCGGAGCTGCCCGATTACGTTCCTGGCGCCTCCCAATACCGTTACGAGGACGGCGTATTCGTGCCCAAAGAGGACGCGCCCAAGCCCCACGGCACCCTTCCGTACGTTCCGCAGGATAATGGCATTTCGGTCGCCGGAGGGCCCTCGCCCCAACCCCAGCCCCAGCCTGTGATGGCGCCCCAACAGCCGCAGCAGCCCATGCCGGGATTCCCCATGACCTCCGTGCCCATGCCGCCAGGGACAAACCGCGTCCCCAACTTCATCGTCGTCGCCATGGTCATGCTCGGCGTGCTCGGCATCGCCTTCCTGGGCTTCGCCCTCTTCAAGAGGACGCCTGAGGAAAACGTCCCCAGTACGGTTCAGGTGCCCGAGTCGAACATTCAGTTCAAATCCACCCCCGATGAGGCCCTCGTCACCGTCAACGGCGTCAAAATCGTCGACGAAAAGGGCGAGATCCTTCCCACGCCCATCTATGGCAACAAACGACACCTGGGCGACCACCTCTCCGTCGTCATCGAAAAAGAGGGCTATGAACCCTACAAGCTCGAATTTGATGTCATCAGTGCGGAACATACCATCGATGTCCAGCTCCTCACCCCAGAGGAAACCCAGGGGCGCAAAAACCTGGTCGTGCCCAAGCTGACCATCGACTCCGAGCCCTCCGGCGCCAAAGTCGTCATCAACGGCGAAGACAAGGGCAAGACCCCCCTCTCGCTCGACAACATCAAGTACGGCACCGAGCTCCGCATCGAGGCGTCCATGGAGGGCGCCGAGCCCGCGACGCGTACATACGTCGCCATGCGGGATTCCGATCGCGCCATCAAACTCAGCGTGCCCACGGCTGCCGAAAAACCCGCCAGAGTCGCCGCCAATACGGAGGCCTCCAAACCCGCCGCGCCCCGTACCGTCAAAAAGGCCGCCACCCCCAAACCTGCCGCCAAACCGTCCGGTGGTGGCGAGGGCAAAGTCACCATCAAGGCCGTGCCGTGGGGATTCGTCAGCATCGATGGAAAGCGCATCGGCAACACCCCGAAGACCGAAACCCTCAAGGCGGGTACGCATAAAATCGAAATTAACCTGCCCAACAAAAATCTCAAGGTCTCCAAATCGATCACGGTCAAAGGTGGACAGGCCGTATCGATCGGTTACGATTTCAATGCCGGCAAATGGCTTTAAACCCTTCCTGATTCCCCTGCTCCTGGCGACGCTTCTCATCCTTTTTATGCTCGCCATGGGCCGGGAATCTCAACCCTATGCGACGGACGTCGACGCCTATACTCCCGTCGAGGGTCCGTTTCGCATCGAAGGCACGTTGCACGCGTTCGAGACGTACGGCGCATCGTTTCGCATGGCGTTGTGCGGCGCTCAGCGTTGCGTCGAGGTCGAGGTGCCGGCGCGCTTTGCCTCCCGCCTCAAACCCGGATTGACGCTCGTCGTGTGGGGATCCTTCCAAAATGGCGTCCTGCGGGCGAATCGCGTCGTCTCCCGTTGCCACTCCCCCGAAACGCCATGATTTGGGTCGTTTTGACGATTTGGATCGTGCGAAGTTTTGGGTTGTGGTGGGGGAAGTGTCCCCCTGAGCCGCTTTGGGTGGCGCCGGACGATGGGGTGAAAAAAGAAAGGGCGCGCGTATCGGCCTGCGCCGATAGCGCGCCGGCGCCGCGTATTGCCGGAGGCAAAAGCGGGCGCCCCCCATACGCGTCTACCCCCTCGGCCCACCCCCTGGTCCGCCGTCGGCGGCCCTTCCCCCTCCCGTCTCCCTTCGGTCGCGGGCGGGGGATTCGCACCTGGTGTCTGGGATCCGACCTGGCGTGGTGTCTCACGGGGATCGCGGCATGGGCGTGGTCGGTCGGGGCATGGACGCCGGTCGGCATGGGGGTGGCGCTGCTCGGGCAATGGGAGGTTTGGCTGGGATGTGCCCTGGTCGCTTGGAATGACAGACGCGCAACGCCGCTTGAATCCTGGGTTTGCGGGACAATGCTCGTCGTTCTATGGGGAATGGCCGTCCCCTCCTCGGAGGCTTTGCTGACGTCGCACATTTTGGCGCCGGCGCATGTGTGGTGTGCGCGATCGGCGAAAGTGTTTTTCTTTTTTGCGTTGTGTCGTGCGGGACTGGGCAAGGATGCTGGCAGGGTCGTGCGCGCCTGCGTCGTCACGTCGGGATGGGGGATTCTGCTCGGCATGGCGTGGGCGTTTGGGGCGCCGCAGTGGGGAAATTTGTGGCAATGGGATTTTATCGAAACCGCATCGCTTGTCTTTATCGGGCTGATGTGGGCCTGGATGCGGGAGCCTCAACGACGGTGCTGGCCGCTCATGGCGCTCTCATGTTGGTGCATCCAATGGATGTCGGTCTATGGGCTGGAACTCGCCATGTCGCGTCACCAGTACGGCGCGGCGGGATGGGAGGCCGTGGCGCTCGGCGTCGCATGGATGGGCATGTTGACGTGCATGATCGCGCGGCAAAAGGACGCGTTTCCCTCACCAACAACGTTCGGCGATAAAATTCGTGTGTTTGTCGGATTTGTGGCGATTTTTATTATTTTGTTCTCCATATTTGGAATTCAAATTGATGATTTTTGGATGTACATCGTGTTTTGCGCGTTATGGATGGCGTTTTCGTATCACAGGGTGAAGGCCGGCTGGGTGTTGGGCTTGGCGCTGGGAATGTTAGGGCTGGCGTGGCTGCCGCAGGATGCGGACACGACGTGGGCCGCTCTCGACGAGGGCGCGTATCGTCTGGAGGGGATTGAGGCCACGGCGTCCGGGGGGATCACTGATTTCCGCGCGCATGTCGTGTGTGCCCATGAGGCGGGGCGCGAGGGGGCGAGGGCGGTGGTGCCTTTTGTGGCGCAGAACGGGCAGATCATGGCGGGCAGGGGCATCGATGTCTGGGAAGGTTCGCGTGCCGTGCGTCTGTGGATCGTCGATTATCGCGCCTCGCGCGGGGTGTTGCTGCTCGTGCGCGACACGTCATGGGCGTGGCTATGGCTCATCGTCGCGTCGATGGGGGCGGTGTGGGCCTCATGGTGTGTTCGTCCACAGACCTGTCGAATATTGCAAAAGCCCGAGAACGCCCAGCCCGCACAAAAATAGATGGGCGTTTGGGGCAGTGAAATCGGCACCCAGGAGGCCCATCAACCACGCCGTGAGCACCCATGGCCCCGAGACGACGAGGGTCAGGGCGTATTGCCGTGGTTCGTCGAGGCCCTTGAGGTGGGGCTGGAGATTGCCAAAAATGGCCTGCGCCCCGACAAGGGCAAACAGCGCCATGGCGAGTGCATTCCAAGCGGCCTGTGACAAAGAATGGAGCGCTGTGGCGCAGGCGTGGAGAAGGATGACGGGGAGACATGAAACGAGGTGCGCGGCGATTTGGGCACGATGAAATGCCCTCGTGCATTTCATCCCGACGAAAAATGCGTATTTTTTACGCGTGCCCACGATGAAAATCATGGCTGTGGCCACAAAGTAGAGAAGGAAATTTGTCCAGCCCGTGTGCATGAGGTCGGCGGGAGAGGGCTCCGGATGCATGAGGGAACTGGCCGTCCAGAGCAGGATGCACACGAACCCCAGGGTGGCCCACGACAACCGATGTGACCACAACACGGCCATTTGAAAGACGAACATGGGCCACGGGCGGCACCATGGAGGGGGCGTGTGGCGTGTGGGCGTGTGGGCGTTTTTTTCGTACTTCATGGTCCGGGCGAAACATGCATGGGAATACAGGGCAACACGGCTGACCAGAGATCGCCTGAATCCGGGTGTCCGGTGACGACAAAGGCTTTGTGGGCGGGACGGTGGACCATGAACTCCAGAAATTGTGCGGTGTGGACGGAATCGAGGTGTTGCAGGGGTTCGTCGAACAAAAAGAGATCGGCGTGGCTTGCCATGGTGAGCGCGAGGGCGACCCACTGTCTTTGTCCCGCAGAAAGCCGTCCAGGACTGGTGTGATGCAGAGGGACAAGGGTTTGCGCGAGGCGCGTGATCCATGGATCGTCCATGTCGGGACAAAGCCAGTCCCATTGCGTCTGGATACGGACATCGTCAAACAGGAGTCCGTCGCCGGAACACAGCGCCGTGGCGGGCGAAGGCGCGTCGATTGTGATGTCGATGTGCCCGGAATCCGGGGTGAGGACGCCGGCGATGAGTTTGAGCAGGGTCGTTTTTCCGGCTCCGTTGGGGGCCAGAATGGCGCATGCGCGCGGAAGGGTCGCCGACCAGTGATCAAAAATGCGCGCGGCGCCATATCCAAAAGACATGGCGCACAGTCGAATCGAGGCATCATTTGGATATGGGGATGAATCCATGAAGAGCCCGCACAATGGTTATCCCGTGATGGTGCTTGGCTGGAGGGAGAGCCCTGCGTGGTAACGCAGTTCCAGGTAGTCATCGCTGAGTGCGAACGCGACGAGATTGGCGAGTCGTGGCGAACGCTGGTATCGTGCGGCAAGGTATTCTTGGGAGGGATTGTGGGGGTTCCATCCTTCAGCCTCAAGGATGGCGCACAGCGAGGCGTTGAGGTTGCCCGAAAACATGAGCCCTGCGCGGTCGGCGGTGGCCTTGATGCCCTCGATCCATTTTTGTGCGTCGCTTTGCGGGAGTTTATCTTTGCCTGTGGCATCGATGAGGGCGGCGATATTTTTGCGCAGGCTCCGTTCGAGCACAGCATTGACGCGATCGGCGGCCTCTCTGGTGTAGGCGTTTCGTCCGGCCAGTCCATCGTCGGTGACGAGGTAATAGATCCCGTCGAGGAGTTGCCATACCGTGCGAGGATCGGAGTAGAGCAGGCGTGAGACCCCGGTCCAGAGGAGTCCGCTGGCGTAGCCGGCCCAATGTCTCTGAAGTTCGGGGGGCATGGATTCCCAGGTTTCCATGTCGATCCAATAGGTGGGCGGTTCGTCGAGAACGGTCGGTTCCGCCGAGGCGTCGTGGCCGATACACCCCTTGATGTTGGGCATTCCGAATGCCGTCGCACATGTCGAAAAAATCGCATGGATATTTGGGTTTCGGACTTTTTCACCGCCAAGATTGGTGCGTCGGGGCACGTCATCGCGCAACACGCGCCCCAGAATGGGCATGGCTTCGTGCAAAATCGTCTGTGCGGGGCGCAGGTCGGGGTGTGAAAGGTGTTTGAGTAGAATATCGTCGCTCAACACGCGCGAATCCATCATCTTGGGACGGACGTCGTTGGACGAGAGGTTGAGGTCGGCGTTGGGCACAAAGAGTCTGGCGAGCTGTTTGAGGATGCGCTCGCGGTCGCTTGCGCGATTGCGGCGGCATATTTCAATGGCCGCGCGATAGATGTCGACCTGAAGGGGATCCTGTGTCAGAAGTTCGCAAAATTCCAAGAATGCGCTACGCGCCTCGCCGGGCACGCGACAGCGCGCATACGCGCGATTTTTGACGAGATCGGCGGCGGGTTCGCTGGAGGCGTCGAGCGCGCGAGAGTAGAGATCCTGCGCTTCTTTCCACACGCCGAGTTCAGATCCCAGAATGTGAGCCGCAAAACCAAGGTATTTGCGGATGAGGGCGGAGTCGCTTTGAATGGCTTCACTCTGAGCGACGTAACGTTCAATGTTGGCGACGAAGATGCGGCGTTCCGGCGCCGAAATGTACAGTTTGTCGAGGCGTTCAAAGACGTAGTCGATCGTCGGGAAGGCTTTGAACAGTTCCCACAAAAGTTCCTCGCCGCGTTGTTGTTCGCCGAGTTTGTCGAGATAGAGATCGGCCAGAATGATCCACAGGTCGATTTGTGCGCTGTCAAACGGGGGCGTCTGTGTATCGTCAAACGTCACGATTTCGAGGATCTTTTTGGCGGCGAGTTTGGGATCGCCGGCAATGGCGTTGGCCTTGGCCAGAATGGTCTTGCAGTCGATGGAGTCGACGGTTTCTTCGGCCAGTCTGGCAAAGTACCCGAGCATGCGCTGGGTGTCACCGCCCTCGTGTTTGAAGTGGAGGGTGAGCAGACGCGGCTCGAGTTCGAGTTGTTCCTGGAGCGATGGGGCGTGGTAACGGATGTAGTCATCGAGCGCGCGTCGGGCGATGTCCAGCTCTCCAATGTGCTCGGCAATTTCCGAAATCTGGCACAAAATATCGCCGCGCGAGGTGTCTTCCTGGTAGGCGTTGTTGAGACAGCGCAAGGCTTCGGTCGGATTGTCGATGCCGTGGCGATAGAGATCGGCCAGACGCAACCACAGGGCGCATTTTTCGAGGTGATCGCTCGATGCCATGAGGTGCTGACGGATTTGTTCGGACAGAAAATCCCAGTCCTGATGCGATTCGAGATAGTCGTAGAGGGAAATTCTCAGGGCGTTGTCAAACGCGCACTGGGCACAGGCCGTGCGAATGCACTCAAGGGCGTCTTCGGGCTTCTGGGTCTTGGCCAGAACCCATGCGCGTTGCAGGGCAATCTGGATGCGTTCGCATTCATTGCGCGAGTTGTCATCCTGGACGTGGAGGACTTCGAGGAGTTTTTCCCACCGTTCAAATTTTTCGTAATACGCGGCCAGAAGTTCGAGGTCAGGACGATAGGAAATGTCTTCGTCCGGGGTTTCGGGCAACAGGTGGTCTGCCGGGTCGGAGGTGTCGCCGTCCAGAAGTTTGGAAATCGCACACCAACGGCGCAAATCCTGGGCTTCATGTGAAACATCGTTCAGAATTTCCGGCTTGAGACGGTGATAATCCGGGCGCTGGGCGGGGGCCAGTTCGGCCCAGATTTGGCGCGCCAGCGACAAATCGTCGAGTTCGCACAGGACGTCCTGGGCGCGGTCTCGGATCGACACGGGCATGTCGAGCACGACGGCAGCCAGAAGTCCGTGTTTTTGAAGCTCGCGGGGCTGTCTGGGGTGCAGGGCAAGCGCCAGACGCGATTCCCAGCGCCCCGACGCGGAGTCGTTGGCGACGAGCACGGTCGTCACAAAGCGCGATGCGCGTCCGCGATAGCGCGTCAGAATCTCGGGATTGGACACAAACGATTCAAGCGAACGCGGATCGTGGGTCTGCGACAACATCAGGTCGGCCAGGGCCAGCTCAATGTCGGCTCGCGCGCTGTCGTCGGTGACGGTGTCGAGGGCTTGTTGCAAGGTTTCGATCGCCTGATCGGCCTTTCCGTGACGGCGCGCCAGTGAAAGCCACGTATGCAGCACCGTGATGTCGTTGGGATTGAGACGGAAGGCTTCGGCAAACGAGCCGAGGGCGCGCGGTTCGTCGTGCAGGCGGTACAGTTCAATGCGACCCATCGCAAATCGCGTCAGCCACGGCGCGCCCAGCGTTCCGCCCGCACGACACTCCAGTTCGAGAATGCGCAACACGTCTTCCCATTTCGACT
Organism: uncultured Myxococcales bacterium; assembly: GCA_945875805.1. Taxonomy (GTDB): domain Bacteria; phylum Myxococcota_A; class Bradymonadia; order UBA4248; family UBA4248; genus UBA4248. The sequence continues at coordinate 14,703 of CAMCLY010000037.1, forward strand.
GGGCGCGGTATACCCTGAGCAGAAAACGGCGCGACAGCTCGTCCGTCGGACATATCCTCAGACACGTTTCGTATACGACCACGGCCTCTTCTTCGCTGTCGAGCTCGTCGTTGAGCACTTCCGCCATGTGCCTCAGGTGTTCCGTTTTGAGCGTGGTGTCCGAGGTTAGACTCGCTTCGCTCTTGTAGAGATCTACGAGTTTTTCCCATGCCTTCTGCTGGGCATAGAGCCGTTCAAGGCCGGAGGCCGCCTGGCGGCAGGACGGCGACGTCGCACGGGCTTTTTCGTAATACAAAACCGCCTGGGGAATGTTGGACAGCGAGGTCTCGGAGACCTCCGCGTTACGACAAAGCAACGTCGCCTTGTATTCGGGACTCGTCGCGACTTCGATTTCGTCGTTGGTCAGGGCGATGAGTTCTTCCCATCGCTTGAGCTTGACGTAAAGACGTGCCAGAGAGGGCAGGGTGTTGGAGTGGCCGGGATCCATGGCGCGAAGCGCCTCAAGCGCCGTACATGCGGTGTCGGCATCGTTGAGATACGCCTCGGCAATTTGGGCAATGCGCTCCAGAAGATAGCTGTGCTCGCGTGCATCCTGGGTGCACCCTTCGGCGGCCGCATAGAGCTGTAACAACTCGGGCCAGTTGCCGACTTTCTGGGCCATCCGGCTGGCCCCCTTGAGGGCCGCAATGTCGTCGCGCTGAATTTCCAGCATCGCCTCGTAATGGTTGAACGCGTTGAGCGCAAACTGGAGCCGCTCGTACAGCTGGGCCAGGCGCGCGTGGCGCGCCATGCGCATCTGGGGCGTGTACATGCTCAGACCGTGTTCGGTCGCATAGCTGAGTTCATATTCGTACAGCTGGGCCAGACGTTCCCACTCTCCCGTCTGTTCATACATCCGGGCCAGGGCTTCGATGGTCGGGATATGCGTGGGACACGTTTCGTTGGCTTCGCGCAGCACGTCGAGGGCGGCTTCTTCGTTCTCGAGATCGTCCCGCATGATGCACGCAATCGTGTAGAGTTGCGCGGCCTTCTGTTCCGGTGTCGTGAGCAGCTCAAGACTCCGCGCCAACGCACTCAGAAGGGACTCGGCCTGCCCGCTCTCGTCCAAAAACTGAATCTGCTGGTGCATCAGGATGAACGAACAGCCGTTGCGCACCGAGTCGTCCGACAAAATGTCGATCGCGTGATTCTGGTCTTCAAACACAAACGCAGCCACATCGGCCAGAAGCGAACGGTAATATTCCTCACGCGGGGAGCCTTCGAGCCGCTCGACGGCTTTCTGCAAAATCGCCACCGTCGCGTCGTGATCGTCATTCTCAAAGGAACGGACGAGTTCATCCTCGACGAGTTCGTCGTCCAGAGGCTGCACGCGCATCAGATAATTCGACAAAATGCGCGTCTGCGCCGCGTCCGGCAAAATATACCGGTACAGCATCCACAGCCGTTCCTCCAGATGCTGCGTCAGCGTCCCAATCTCGCCGGGCCGCGTCATAGCCTCGCGCAACGTGCTTTCGTAGCGATCCCACGCCGCCGTCGCCAGAAGCGCATCTTCCCAGAGCAAAAACACGTCGGCGTTAAACGACGCCGCGTCCAGCGTTTCCAAAATGGCAATCGTCTTCTCGGGCTGTTTGGCGCAATACAGATACGTGCGCGCAAGCTCAAGCCGGAGTGCGGCCTGTCGATCGGCGTCCGCCGTCGTCTTGAGTTCCCGCTCCAGAGAGTCCAGCAAAGCCCCTTCCTCCCCGTGCGCCCGATCGAGACGGCGTATCCCGAGGTTGGCCACGTGGCCGTGCGGAAAGGCTTCAAGAGCCCGGCGATAATACGATTCGACACGGGCGGCATCGTGTTCGATAAGACCGTCCCGCAACTCCGCAAGCGCGCAAAAAATTTCCGACGCCTCCGGCCCCGACAGACGTTCAGAATCGATTTCGAGACGCTCGACGTAACGTTCCACCGTCGCTCGCCCCTGAGCCACGCGCCGCGCGGCCGTCGCGCCCGTTTCGCCCTTCGGCATTTCAAGAACTTCTGCTTCGCGCCTGTTCATCGCCGATCCTCCTTGACTGGCATCCCATCTGTTCGTCCTGTCGTGACTTCATGTCGCGCAAGTTTAACCGACGATCACGATGACGTCATTTTTTCGGGGTGGGCGGCGGCTATCGCCCTGCGGGCAATACGCCCCGCCGCCGCGCTATGCCTCCCTCCGGGGGCATACGCGCGGCCATCCCTGATTCATGCCCCGGCTCGACGCCCGGATGACCCTATTCCATGATCTCTTTTTCTTTTTCGGAGACGACTTCGTCGATTTTTTTGGTCACGTCGTTGGTCAAATCCTGGACCTTGTCGAGCGCTTTCTTGAGATCGTCTTCGGTAATCTCGCCGTCCTTTTGCATGGTCTTCAGCATGTCGTTGACGTCGCGCCGCTGATTGCGCACGGCAATCTTCGTCTTCTCACCCATGTCCTTGACCTGCTTGCTAAACTCGCGGCGGCGGTCGCCCGTCAGGGCCGGAACCGGAAGGCGAATCAGCGTCCCGTCGTTCGACGGATTCAACCCAAGATCGGACGTCAGAATCGCTTTTTCTATGGCGTTGATCATGTTCTTTTCCCACGGCTGAATCGTGATCATGCGCGCATCGGCAACCTTGACGGCGGCTATCTGCATGACGGGCGTGGGCGTCCCGTAGTAATCGACGCGCAAACCCTCCAAAATGTTGGGATTGGCGCGCCCCGTGCGGATCTTGGACGATTCGCGGCGAAGGGCGACTACCGCTTGTTCGTAGCCGGATTTCAGGTCAGACAGAAGTTCGTCAATCATTTTTTTGCCTCCAGTGGGATGTCAAATGCACGGCAGAGCCGGGTAAAACGCCGTCCTAAATACCCCAGCATCCCGTGATTGGCAAGTCATCGGGTGTTCCCGAAAACACACACAAAAAAGCCCGGCGTATCCGCATAAGCGGATAGCCGGGCTGCGCGGGCGTATCCGCATAAGCGGATAGCCGCGCGACATGCAAAAAAACGCAAATGCCGTCCACACCTGGGCAATCCTGCAATAAACCCTAAATAAACCCTAATTGATAAGCGGGGCGCACGTCATCGTATACTCCGTCGAATTGTTGTCCAGATGGCATTCCTCCGGCGCGCCCTCGCCAAATGCCAGCCGGAAAAACACCGTATTCGGGGCGTCATCTTCTCTCGGATAGATGAACCTGAGTGCCTCGCCCTCGGTCGGACGCAGGTCGCGGGTCGTCTGGACGCTCCCGACGCGCTCGAATGTGCCGTCTGCACTGGACGAAACCCAGATTTCCACCGTGACGCCCGCAAGCGCAGTGGCCCACCCGGTGTTCACGACGCGGAAATACAGGGGCATCTCGGAGGCGCAACGGTAGGGCGACGAAAGCTCGGCAATCTGGAGATCGGGAAGAAACGTTGCATCGGGCTGGATGTTGAGGCGGAAATTGTTGAGATTCTGCGTCGTCCAGTTCGACTTGGGATGCGTGGGCACGGAGCCGTTGTCGGAGATGTTCGTCACGCTGTAGGCATGCTGATTGTAGATTTTGCGCGTGTTGACCCAGTCGCGATCGGGGCTGGAGAACACGCGGACGCCGTGGGTGCCGGCCAGCACGGTGGGGTCGGTCTTTCCGGCTTCCATCAGGGCCGCGACGCACGCATCGTTGCCCTGGGCATCGGTGAGCGACGTGGGGCAGTTTGGGATCATCGAATTGTTGGAACTGACGATGATTTCGGCGGCATCGTCGTTGTTGACGTCGGCGATGACGGGATATTCCCAGTGCGTGCCGGAGGTGTTGCACTGACAGAAACGCGTCTCGCCCGACTCGCCGTCATAGACGCGCAGGAAGTATTCGTCGGCATAGACGACTTCGGCCTTGCCGTCGCCGTCAAAGTCAAAGACGGAAGAACCCGTTTTGGCCGAGGAATAATCGCGCGTGGTGCGCGTCCATTTGACGGTGCCGTCGTAGTTGACGACGAGATAGGCGTATCGGCCGGCAAAGGTGATTTCGGGGTTGGGCGTGTCGTCCAGGTTGGCGATGGTCGGCGGGCCGCCGGCGCCCACGTTCAGCCCGTTCTGCGTATGGTTGATGGGGGCATCCCAGAAATTCGATCCGTCATGACGGAACGCCATGAGCGTATTGTTGTTGGCGCGCACGACGGCAATTTCGGGGTTTCCGTCGAGATCGAGGTCGGCAATGGCGGGGTAGCCGTCGATGTGTCCGTCGCCGCTGCGATCGTAGACCTTGACGAGCTGTTTGTTTTCGAGGTCCAGCTTGAACGCGACGTTACCGCCGACGAGTTCGAGTTCGCCGTCGCCGTCGAGATCCGCCGCGACGCTGTAGTCGCACGGGGCGTGGGCTGTATTGTTGTCAAATCCGACGCAGCTCTGGCTGCCGAGAAGTTCGCCTGTGTCGCCGTCGTGGACGTGATAGCGCACGTAGACTTCGGGTTTTCCGTCACCGTTGAAGTCGGCGATGCCGGGACCGCCCTGTCCGCACTCCCGCATCGGATTGGTGCTTTTCCAGCGCAACGAAATGGCGTTCGTCTCCGGGTCAAAGTTGAACACGGCGAGTTTGTACTCGGCGCTACAGGTGACAATCTCGGGGATGGTGTCGCCGTCGAGGTCGCCCAGGGCAACTTGGCTGCCGCCGTCGGTCATGAGGACGTTGCGATCCGAACTGGCGATGAGTTCGCCCGTCTTGCCGTTGAGGATGCGAAGAATGCCGTTGCCCTGGTAGCTTCCGCCGCTAAAGGTGTTGAAGACGACTTCGGGAATGGTGTCGTTGTTCATGTCGGCGACCATCGGGGCGGACATGACCTGGACGTGGGCGGGCTCGACGGCGGGCGCGGTTTCGCCCCAGTACCACACGAGCGTCGGTTGGACCGCGCCGCCATGAGGTTCGGCCTTGCACACTTCGCCGGGTGGGTTGGGCAGACAGGTCTGGAGGGCTTTGTCGCAGTACTGCCCGTTGTCGCACATGTACGAGTCAATACAGCTGACCGAGGGGGTAAAACACTGGTTGGATGTGCAGATTTCGCCGGCCGCACAGCAGATTTCAGAGCCATCTTCGAGGGTGCAGCGCGACACCCCCGCATCGCATGTCTTGTGACAGACTTCGTTTTCGCACGTCTCGCCGTCGGTACAGCAGTTCGCGCCGCACGTGTTGGCACGATCACAACAGAAATCGCGATCTCCGCAAAAACTCTGGTCGTCGCAACATTCGCTGCCGCATCGGTTTCGACCGTCGATGCACACCGGTCCCGGTACACATGCCGTCGTCTCGGGATCACAAATTTCGTCGCCGGCACACAGCACGTCGCCGCACGGTTCAAAGGGTTTACAAGTGACCTGGGCAAAACAAAAATACGCCTCGCCGCAGTCGATGCCGTTGCAGTCACCAGCAGACCAGCATTTTTCGTCGATACAGTAATCGCCAAAGGGACAGTATGTCTCCCCGCAGGGTTCGAGCTGACGGCATATATCGTTGACGCAGGCTTCGCCAATGCCGCACACCCTGCCGCCGCACAAATCCGTGCATACGCCATCGATGCACGTCTGATGGTCGCCGCACACGACGTCACCGCACAAGGGCTTGCATGCGCCGTCCCGGCAGACGTTGCCCGGTTCACAGAGGGTGTCCCCGCACATGATGGTGTCATGGCAGGCGTTGTCCCGACATATCTGGCCGGGCTCGCATGTCGTCAGACCACAGGGTATTCGGCACTGCCCCTCTACGCAGAGTTCACCCTCGTCACAGTCGATGCCTGCGCAGGGATTGACGGTCTGGCACCGGCCGTCCCGGCATACGATGCCGTCGTCACAGGTGATGGTGACACACGGATCGTCGGCGGGCATACATATTCCATGGGCACAGACCCCGCCCTCTGCACAAAGGCTTTCGGCGGTACACGCCTCGCCAAGTCCTGTCTCGGCGGGCGGCGTCACGACGCTCGAGTCGTCGGAACATCCGGCCAGACAAAGTGCCGCAAGAATAAAAGGATATCTTTTGGTGGGCATGAAATCATCCTCCATAAAAAACTGGAGGTGACATGCACCTCCAAATCCGTGTGAACCTTCAAAACGAACTAAGGGTTATTCGCCCACCGGGGTAAAATCCAATCTCAGGTTGCCTTTGTCGTCGACTTCGACTTCGAGATCGTCGATTTGCCAGTGTTCGTTGGAGAAGTACTTTTCCTTGCGCGTCAGCATGAGATCGACCATGTGGCGCAGACGTTCGGAATCCTTGACGTCATTGTACAACTCGGTAATGGCTTTGCCGCCAAGAATAGAGGCATTCCAGATGTATTGGGCCAGTCGTACGGATTCCATGGTGTGCTCACGCGATTTGAGCATCGGATTCGCATACTCCATAAATATAATGATGGGAGATTTGCGTGTGGAATCCTTTTTGATGGCCGGTCGTCCGGTCAGGGTGTTGCGGGGTTGACTGAGAACGTCGCCACTCGAAATCTCTTCGGGGGGGATGGAAATCTGGCTCTGATGTGCGGCCGGCCGGTTGACACCGGGAATCTGGCTCTGATGTGCGGCAGACGAGGGCATGCCGGACGCCTGATGGGCGGCCGCAAGATGGCGCGGCGTTGGGGCGACAATGGCGTCGTCGTCATCTTTTGAAGCTGGAGCGTATGGCTGGGCCTGCATCGGCTGCGCCGACATGGAGGACGGAACGGGCTGTCGCGCAAATCCCTGCGGGGGTATGGTCTGCACGGGCTGTCGCGCAAATCCCTGCGGGGGCATGGTCTGCACGGGCTGTCG
>CAMCLY010000038.1 GCA_945875805.1 uncultured Myxococcales bacterium
AACCGATGACCTCTAGAGTGCGATTCTAGCGCTCTCCCAACTGAGCTACAGCCCCAAAACGGCGACGCTCATACTCGCAAAAAAGAAAGGATGCAAGAAAAAAGCGTCGTCGGATATCGAATTATTTATTCAGCGATCCAACCTTCGGAGGTGTTCGAGATCAGGAATGGGGATTCGATCCCGTCGCTTGGCTGGACGAGGTAATCGGCGTCGCCTTCCTCAGCCACGCCCGTGCGCATGAAGGCGAGGCTCAAGCCGACGCATGCGACGGCGATGAGCAGGATGGCGACGTAGGCGAACCTGAAGGCGTGCGGGCGGACCGATTCCTGGCTTTCAGGCGTTTCTGTCCGCGTTTCCGCGACGGGCTCCGGCTCGACGATGCGTGGGGTGCGCTGTGCTTTCCAGGTTTCATAAGACGCCATAATTTCTTCGGACGGGATCGAAAGCTGGCGCGCATAATTTCTCAAAAAACCGCGAACGAAGACTTCCGCCGGAAATTCGTCGAATGCGTCATTTTCAATATTTTCGAGTGCCGAGGCCGAAATTCGCGTCACCTTGGCGAGTTCGACCAACGTCAGCCCTCGCGCCTCGCGTTCCCGTTTAAGCATCAATCCTGGTGTTTCCATGTTTTCTCCGTAATTCCCCCGAATCTTGAACGGCGCCTTATAAGCAAGCACGGCTTTCAAGTCAACGACGTCCCCCTCGAAAGGTGGCATTTTTGCCCGACCGCGACTTCTATGTCATAGTTGGACAATTTTTGCAACCCGCTTATGCCCGCGCGTGCATGACGTTTTTGGAAAGTCCGGCCCCTCTTTGGATGGGCGATAATTTTTGTGGCGTGTGTGGTGGGGGGAAGCGTCCCCCCACGCGTCTATGTGCTCAGGCCTTCGGCCTTGCGCGCATACGCCGCGCCCCCCTCCATGGGCTTCACCCGGGGTATTTTCCTGCCGGCAACCGGCGCGCCGGGGATGGGGTGCCGGAGGGAACGCCGGGGCGGCGATCAGAGGTAGTCATTTATATTGTTATGCTTGTTATACATGCCGGGCGCAGCCGGAACATGACGCAGACGAGGCGGCCGGCGTATTGAGGGACGAAATAGCCGGCCGCGGGGGCGCGTATGGCCTTTGGGCCATAGCGCCCTCCGGCGGCGCGCATGCCGCCTGCGGCAAAGCGGCGCCCTCCACACGCGAAAACAAGTTGACACACGCCGGTCTCATCGCCGATAATATTTCGTCCCTTTTGGCATACGCACCGGGAACGGGCGCCATGAGGGTGGCCTTTGTAGCCGTGACAATTCTTTTTTCCCGTTTTTTTTGGAGTCATTATGGCCCAGGATTTTGAAATGGAGAGCTTTGAGGCGCTGCTTGCCGAGTACGAGCAGGGGCAGCCCTCGGTGGTGCGTGAAGGTGAAATCGTCAGCGGTAAGGTTGTCGATTTTGTGGGCGACTATGTCGTCGTGGATATCGGGTACAAGTCGGAAGGCCAGGTGGCCAAGGACGAGTTTAAAGCCCCGGATGGTTCGTTTAATGTAAAGATCGGCGACACGGTCGATGTTTATGTCGAAGCGACCGAGAATGAGAACGGTCTGTGCGTGTTGAGCAAGAAAGAGGCCGACAAGCTCATGATTTGGGAAGAGATTTCCCAGATAGCGGAACGCGACGAGACGGTCGAGGGGACGATTATGAGCCGCGTCAAGGGCGGTCTTGCGGTCGATATCGGGGTGCGCGCTTTCCTTCCTGGCAGCCAGGTCGAACTCCGTCCGACGCGCAATCTCGACAAGTTCATCGGTCAGAAATACCGTTTCAAGATCATCAAGTTCAACAAGAAGCGCGGAAACATCGTGCTTTCGCGCCGTGCGCTTCTGGAAAAAGAGCGCGCCGTGCTCAAGGAGCAGACGCTCGAGAGACTGCATGAGGGTGCCATTCTCGACGGTATCGTCAAGAACATCACCGAATACGGTGCGTTTGTGGATTTGGGCGGCATCGACGGTCTGCTCCACATCACGGACATGAGCTGGGGCCGTGTCAACCATCCGAACGAGGTTGTCCAGATTGGGGACGAAATCAAGGTCAAGGTTCTGAAGTTCACGCCGGAGAACGAGCGCGTGAGCCTTGGCTACAAACAGCTTGCGCCGGATCCCTGGGCCCATGCCGCCGAACGTTATCCTGCGGGCATCCGCGCCCTCGGTCGAGTGGTGAGCCTCATCGACTACGGTGCCTTTGTCGAGCTTGAGGAAGGCATTGAAGGTCTCATTCACATCAGCGAGATGAGCTGGACGCGCCGCGTCAAACACCCGAGTCGCGTCGTCAACGTGGGCGATGTCATCGACGTCGTCGTGCTGAGCCTCGACACGGAGGCCAAGAAAATCAGCCTCGGCATGAAACAGACCGAGCCGAATCCGTGGGAAATTCTCGAAGAGAAATACCCGGTGGGCACGATCATCAAGGGCAAGATTCGCAACATCACCGATTTCGGTCTCTTCATCGGTGTCGAGGACGGGATCGACGGTCTGGTGCATGTTTCCGACATCAGCTGGACGCAGAAAGTCCGCAACCCGAACGAAATCTACAAGAAGGGCGACGAGGTCGAGGCCGTCGTGCTCAACATCGACGTGGCGAGCGAGCGCTTCAGCCTTGGTATCAAGCAGCTGACGAGCGATCCGTGGGAATCCCTGCCCGACCGCTTCCCGCCCGGGTCCGTGGTGGACTGCAAGATTACGAAGATCACCGAGTTCGGCGCATTTGCCAGCATTGACGAAGGCGTTGAAGGTCTCATTCACATCAGCGAGCTCAGCCGCGATCACGTCGAGGATCCCCTTCAGGTAGTCCAGATCGGCGAGACGCACAAGGCCGAGGTCATCAGCGTGGATCCTGCGGAACGCAAGATTGCCCTCTCGATCAAACAGTTCGTCCGCAACAGCGAGAACGGCCGTCTGCGTCAGTACATCGACAACGACGCCTCTTCCACGACGCATCTCGGGGATCTGCTTCAGGACAAACTGAGCGATCTGGAAAACTAGCCTTCGGGCGAGGCTCCTTCTGAGCGTCGTAGTGAATAGATCGGTGTGTCGGCAAATCCGGCAAACCGGACGAAGCCGGGCATCACGCCCGGCTTTTTTGTGCGATTTGAGCGCCGTGGCGCACACACCGGTCTGTCGGCAAATCCGGCAACCGGACGAGGCCGGGCATCACGCCCGGCTTTTTTGTGCGATTTGAGCGTCGTTGTGAACAGATCGGTGTGTCGGCAAATCCGGCAAACCGGACGAGGCCGGGCATCACGCCCGGCTTTTTTGTGCGATCCGGCGAATATGGCCGTTCCGGGATGGGGAAAATCGTTTACACAAATTGATTTTGTCTTATATTTTAGTGTGTTTTTGCCATTTGGACACCATGCGGAGTGTTGCCATGATTTTTGCCAGTGAGAAGTTTGCCAGAGTCAGGATTTCAACCGACGTGCAGGCCATCCGGCCCGAAGACCGGCCGGTGTTGTCCCTGATCATCCAGGCCTCACATCTGCTCAACCCGATATATCTGAGGCAGGTGTCGTCGCTGAATCCCCAGTACAAGCAGGAGATCGAGGATACGGGGAACCGCCGTCTCATCGAATCGTTCCGGATCATGGCGGGTCCATGGGACCGGCTTGACGGGGACAAACCGTTTTACGGGTCGATTGAGAAGCCGCTTGGAGCGGGATTTTATCCTGCCGACATGACGCGCGAGGAATTTCTGGAGTGGTGCGCGTCTCATCCCGAACAATCGGCTGCGCTGACATCGTTCACGACGATCGTCCGTCGCCACCACGGCGATCTTGTGGCGATACCCTACAGCCATGCCTATGAGCTCGAACTCCAAAAAGCGGCGGACCTGCTCAGGCAGGCCGCCGGTCTGGCACAAAACGCGTCCCTTGCGCGATTTCTTTCATCCCGCGCTGACGCGCTGCTTTCCAACGACTACCTTTGCAGCGACGGCGACTGGATTGCGCTCGACTCGGACATTGAGTGCATTTACGGTCCTTATGAAACATACGAGGACCGCCTGTTTGGGTACAAGGCGGCGTTTGGCGCGTGCATCGGGTATCGCGTGGCACGTGAGACAGCCCGTGTGGCGCACTATTCCAAGATCGCCGATGCCATGCATGAAGCGCTTCCCATCAGTGCGGAAATGAAGGCGACGCGCGTTCCGCAGCCGGATTCGCCGTTTGTCGTCATCGACGTGCTTTCGACCTCGGGCGACGCCCGTTCGGGGATTCAGACCCTTGCGTGCGTCCTTCCCAACGATCCGGCGGTCATCGACAAATACGGGACCAAAAAAGTCATGCTGCGCAATCTCCAGCACGCCAAGTTTGACGAAATCCTGCGTCCCATTGCCTCGCATTTTCTGGACCAGGGTACCTTGGACGATGTGTCCTTTGAGGCATTTTTCAGGCATACGATTCTGCACGAGACCGGGCACAGTCTCGGCCCGAAGGGCACGGCCTCGGGAAACGAAACGATCATTCACGCCCTGGCCGACATGTATGCTCCCATCGAGGAATGCAAGGCCGATTCGACGGCCACGTACCTTTCTTTCTGGCTTTCGGAACGCGGCGAGCTTTCTCCGCAGGACATCAGGGAAACGTGTGCCACACTGCTGGCGGGGATTTTCCGTTCGTTGCGTTTTGGTCTGGAACAGGCCCATGCACGGGCCAACGCCATCCAGCTCAGTTTCTATCTTGAACGCGGTGCCATCGTCCAGTCCGCCACCCATGAGTTTTCTTGCGACTTGGATGCGCTACGTCAGGCCAACCGAGATCTCGTCGCACAGATCTGTGATATCGAATACTCCGGTGATCGCGAAAGGGCGAACGCCTTTTTGTCGCGGTATGCCGTGTTGCCCGATTCCATTCAGAACCGTCTGGCCCGTCTTGAGGGGGAAATTCCCGTCGACATCGTGTGCCACTATGACGCCGAAGCTCCGGGCTTCTTTGACACCCAGTCATGAAACATCCCATTCTTATCTGTCTTTTCTCTGTAGCTGTGTGCGCATCCTGCGCCGACGCCAGCGATGCGGTTGCCGATCACCTCGATACCATGGCCGGTATCGCCGTCGAAAATGGATCGCGATGCGACGATATGGAGACGGCACTCAACCGCTATCTCGATGCCCATGAAGCAGAACTTCGCATGTCCATCCAGCGCATCTCCAACATTCCCGCCGAAAAAGCCAGGCTCATTTTCGAGGCATCCATGCGTCTCAACTACACGACAACGCATTGCTCCGAAACCCATCTCGTCACGTTCAACAAGCGGCTGTCCGACATCATTCTTCCGACCGCCCTTCCCACACCACAATGATAGAATACCCCATTTTATTTGACGCCGTGGTCATTGGCGGCGGACACGCCGGCTGTGAGGCCGCCCATGCGCTTGCGCGCTCCGGATTTCAGACGTTGCTCATGACGCTTGACGTCGACCGCATTGCGCAGATGAGCTGCAACCCATCCATCGGCGGGATTGCCAAAGGCCACATTACCAAAGAAATCGATGCGCTTGGCGGCCTTATGGCGCGAGTGGCTGATGCGTCGGCGATCCAGTACCGAACCCTCAATGCCAGCAAAGGTCCGGCCGTCCGGTCTTCTCGCGTTCAATGTGACACACGCCAGTACCGGCGAGAGATGCTAAAGCGTCTGTCTGAAATCCCGAATCTTTCCCTTGTGCAGGCAAAAGTTGGCGACGTTCTCATCTGTGACGGCCAGGTTTGCGGTGTACTCGCCGAAGACGGTGTCTGTTACCGATGCCGTTGTGCCGTTCTGTGCACGGGCACGTTTTTGCGAGGTCTCTGCCACATCGGGGAATATCAGTTTCATGCCGGACGGGCCGGCGACGCGTCCAGCGACCGCCTGAGCCAGCGACTCCAGGAAATGGGGATTGGCCTCAAACGCCTCAAAACCGGAACCCCCCCGCGCCTGTCACGGAAAAGCCTCGATATGGCGCAATTTGAATGTCAGCCAGGGGATGATCCCGTCATGCCGCTGAGCTTTTATGGCAGCGGGCCGTCCCTGCCGCAGGTTCCTTGTCATATCGCCTATACCACACCTCACACGCACGACATCATTCGCGCCGCACGCAGCCGTTCCCCCCTGTTCAACGGAGCCATTCACGGGACAGGGCCGCGCTATTGCCCAAGCATTGAGGACAAGGTTTTTCGGTTCGCCGATAAAGACCGCCACCAGATCTTCATCGAGCCAATGGGACTCGATACCGATGAAATCTATCCGGCCGGAATTTCATCCTCCCTTCCGTTTGACGTTCAGCTCGAATTTATCCACTCCATTCCTGGATTTGAACACGCGCACGTCATCCGGCCCGCCTACGCCGTCGAATATGACGCCCTGGAATCCGGCCAGATGACCCATGCCATGAACCTGAGGCAGTTGCCGTCGGTTTTTGTCGCCGGACAAATCAACTGCACGAGTGGTTATGAGGAAGCGGCGGCCCAGGGACTCATGGCCGGCATCAATGCCGCGCGGTTTCTCTCGGGACTGGAGCCGTTCGTCCTCAAAAGAAGTGAAGCCTATATCGGCGTGATGATCGACGACCTCGTCATGCGAGGCGCCGACGAGCCATACAGAATGTTTACCAGCCGTGCCGAATTCCGTCTTTCACTGCGCGAGGATAATGCCGACATGAGGCTGTCCGAATACGGACACCAGCTTGGATTGCTGTCCGACGATGATTTTCAGAAATTTTCCACCAAACGCCAGCACATCCAGCAGCTCACGGATCTTCTTCTCCAACTCAAGACCTCAGACCTCACCCCGGACGCTTCCCGCCCCGAACTTCCCTCTTCCGGACGACTCGCCCAGATCCTGAAAATGCCCCAGGTATCCATCGAAGACATGGCCCGGAGGAACCCAATTATCCAGCAATATCCAAGAGACGTACGCTTTTGCGTCGAAACGAACCTCAAGTTTGACGGCTATATCCAGCGCGAAAATTCAAGGATACAGGCATTCGTCGACATGGAAACGCGAACCATCCCCAAGGATTTTGACTACAAGACGGTTCACGGGCTCACGACAGAGATTCTGCAAAAACTTGAAAAATACCGCCCCGCAAACCTGGGCGAAGCCGGAAGGATCCCGGAAATGACGCCGGCAGCCATCAATGCCATCTGGATTGCATTGAAATAGAGAACACCAAAATACATTGCGCCAAATAGGGCGACGTATTAGATTGATAGAATAGTCTGGGCGAAAGCCCTTTTACAAAACGGCCTTCCCTGACACAACGCCGGGGGAGTATTTGGAGATGGCACCATGGCATTTCAGACAGAGTTCCAGTTTACACTTCCAAAGGGTTATGTCGACAAAGACGGCAACCTTCACCGCGAAGGCGTGATGCGTCTGGCTACCGCAAAAGACGAAATCGCCCCCCTCCAGGATTACCGCGTTCAGGCAAACCGCGCCTATCTCGTCATCATTCTGCTCAGTCGCGTCATCGTCAAACTCGGCACGCTGAGAATGATTACGCCAAACATCATCGAGGAACTTTTCAGCTCTGATCTCGCGTATCTCCAGGAATTTTACCGCAAGATCAACGAAGAAGGCAGCGCCTCCATCAAGGTCACATGCCCCGCATGCAAACACGAATTTGAAGTCGATATGGGCACCGGCCTGGGGGGGTACTAAGCTACCCCCTGGATAAGCTGTATCAGGAGGTAGCGTATATCGCTTACCACTTCCATTGGGCGATAGACGACATCCTCAACATGGAACACAAGGAAAGACAGGTCTGGATCCGCGAGATTTCCGAAATCAACAGGGAAATCAACGAAAGCCGCGGCGGATAGTCCAACGACGCCTTGCGTTCCACGGTTCATGCGTTTGAGAGGTCAACATGGCAAAAGTCAGGCTACCAGGTGTCTATTTTGAGGACAATCCGCGCGTCGAACGCGGCATCTCCCTCGGCGAAACAGGCGTCCCGGCATTCATTGGCGTCGCAGCGCGCGGGCCGCTCAACGAACCCGTCGTCATCCAGAATGTCCAGCAATTCCTGCGTTTCTTCGGTCAGCCCATCAAGGGAAGCTACCTGTACTCCAGCGTATGGGGCTTCTTCATGAACGGAGGATCGCGCTGCCACGTCATTCGCGTCGCCCATGTCTTCAGAAATGGCTCCACCGAACTCGCCCGAAAAGCTCGCTACGAGCTGCTCGACAAGTCCGGTTATCCCACTCTCGAAGTCCTCGCCTCCAGCGAGGGAAGCTGGGGCAACCAGCTCAGCATCGAGGTCTCATACCCTGATGAGCCTCGCGTTCACAACTTCATCACGCTCGACATCCAGAACGGGGCCAGAATGATGACGCTCCAGTCCACCCGCGGCGTCGAGCGCGGAATGCTCCTCAAACTCTCGGACGGCACACAGAGCCGCTTCGTCACCGTTCAGCGCGTCCGCGGAAACGAAGTCTTCTGGAACGAACCTCTCGACACCGATTTCCGATCCGCCGCCCCCACCTACGTCGATTCCGTCGAATTCGATCTCACCGTCGCCGAAAAAAATTCTACCCGCGTCGAAAAATATTCCGCGCTCTCCCTCGGCAAATGGGCGCCCAGAAACGTCTCCAGAATCATCGCCCAGGAATCCGAACTCATCCGAATCCACATCCTGGCCGGCGCCGATATCGACCAGTACCCCGATAAAACTGACCCCATCCTCCTCAGAGGCGGTAAAGACGGGCTCACCAGCATCACCCCTGACGACGTCATCGGATACAACAACGGCCCCGACGCCCGTTACGGACTGGGCGCCCTCGAATCCAACGAGGAAATCGACCTCGTCTGCATCCCAGATCTGCAATTCCTCCTCGACCACTGCGAGGCCTTCCACAGCCACAGAGACATGATCGGCATCCAGACCGCCGTCCTCACCCACTGCGAGCGGATGGGCGACCGGTTCGCTCTCCTCGACACCCCGCGTGACCTCAAAATCGAACAGGTCTTCGATTACAGAAACAAATTTGAATCCTCATTCGGCGCCCTCTATTACCCATGGCTGACTATCGATAACGGAAAAGGCGAACCCGTCCCCGTCCCTCCATGCGGTTTCATGGCCGGCATCTGCGCCAAATATGACCGCGAAGTCGGCGTCTTCCGCGCACCCGCAAACGTCCCCCTTGAGGGCGTCATGGGGCTCTACACCCACATGCACGAAGGACAGCTCGCCGAACTCAACGAAAAAGGCGTCAACTGCCTCCGCGACATCCCCTCTCGAGGCATCCGTCCTTGGGGCGCCCGCGCCCTCACCTCCGCAACCGAATGGCGATACCTCATGGCTCGCCGTGTCTTCAACGCCGTCCGAAGAGCCATCTTCGAAAACACCCAGTGGGTCGTCTTTGAAGTCAACGGAAAAGACCTGCGCGACCGAATCCGCGACATGCTCAACGATTTCCTCGGACAGCTCTGGGCCGCCGGATACTTCCCAGGAAAAGTCCAGGACGACGCCTTCTTCGTCACCTGCGACGAGACCAACAACGAGCCCGGCGACGGCGATCAGGGCCTCCTCTGCATCGATATCGGCATCGCCCTCGGCAAACCCATGGAATACATCGTCATGAGCTTCGAGCACAAACTCGAGGAGCAGGTCGTCGGCATCTAACCCCCCTCATCCATAGTGCTCTGTTCGCCCGGCTTTGGGAGCGCTCTCGCGCCCCATGCGCCGGGCTTTTTCGTGCTATGGGCAAAGCCCATACGCACGAAATAAAACATGCAGGCCGGCTATGGCTCGCGCCATACGCCGGCCCGGGCCCTTGGGCATTGCCCTGCGTGCCCGACCACACACGAAAGTGTGTCACTTCTGTCACACTTTCGGCCGGCACATACACGCAATCACCGGTACGCATAGAACCAAGACATCCCCACGGGTTCCCAAATACCCCATCAGGGTGGGGACAAAAAATCCCAACTTCAACTCGACACACCCCGGACGGAATGGTAAAAGAAGATGAGAACAAGCATCGACGCGCCATTGCGCGACAGAAAACAATTTTCAAAAATGGTTCTTGTTTTGCTTCAACCGCCCAAAACCTGGTGATCAGGGGCATCAACCCGCCCCGGCGGAATATCGCCATCAAACCGGTGGCTGCACACAATTCTGGAGGATAACATGAGCGTACCTTTTGGTTCTTTTGGATTCAAAGTAAAGCTTACGATCGGTGGTCTCAGCTCAGAAAACCTTGGCCTTTTCCAGGAAGTTTCGGGTCTTTCGGCTTCCATCAATGTCACGGATCTCGTCGAGGGCGGTGTCAACTACACCACGCACAAACTCCTCGGCAACGCCAGTTATGGCAACGTCACCCTCAAGCGTGGGCTTTGCTCGGTGTCCATGTTCAGCTGGATTCAGGATGTCATCAGCAAGCTCGGGGCGAGCAGCATTCAGCGTCAAAACGCATCCATTGAAATCCTCGGCGATGACGGGAAAACGGTCGGCACCTACAAACTCATCAGAGTTGTCCCCGTCAAATGGGACGGCCCCTCCCTCAGCGTCATGCAGGACGGCATCGCCACGGAATCGCTGGAACTCGCGCATGAAGGACTCTCGTTCGAGGCCGCCCAGAAATAACCTTTCGCGAGGCCTTCCGGGCTATCCGGCATTGGGGATGGTGACATCCTGACCTGGTCAGCTCATAGACTTCCCGGTCACGGGCACAGCAAGTGGAGATGAGCGATGTCAAACGATAGACATCTTGATATAGACAACGGAACAATTGGAAACCTGTTCCGAAGGGCGACCCTGGCGGCGTTGGGACTGGACGCGCTGGACGACGTCACGGAGCAGTCGTTTGAAGTAATCGACCGCGCCGATGCCTTCACCGATCGGATCCTCGGAGGCATTTCCGGCGTCATGCCAAAACGCGACTTCGCCGCATTTGGCACCCAAACCACAGCACTCGCCGACCACATCATGGACGGCATGGCCGGCCTCAACGGCCCTGCCAACGCCACCGATCTCGGCGACTGGCAATACTGGCTCGACGCCGCCCTGCTCATGCTCTTTGATGACGAAGAGGAAGAGGTGGCGCTGACAGCCCAGAAAGCAACTTCCGTCAAAAAAACAAGTCGTGTTCAGAACACGACCCCGGAAGCCGTGCGCGAACGCATCGTCGCACTTAAAAAAAGCGGCCTTACCCCGGCCATGATTCAGGCCATCCCACAGGCCCAAAAAAAATCACTCCTCGCCAAAATTCAGCACGCACAGTCTGAAAAAAAAGAGGCAGCCCCCCACTCAATCGGCGAAGTGTCCTCTGATATCATCGCAAAAACATTGCGTGATGCGCTCGTCAAAACCCCAGTTGCCCGCGCAAAGGACAAAACCTTCACCACCCAAATGATCGCACAGGCGCCGCACCAAATCCTCGCATCCCGCATGTTCGACAAGGCCACGTCCCTGTCCCTGCACACCGATGATGCACACTCGAGCGAAACCCAGGCCCTCGTTCGACAATGGACTCAGTCTGTCTCCAGACTTGCCGAGACACCTGTCGCCGACATGTCAAACGTCCGGCAAATGTTTTCCTCCCTCGACGCCCTCGAAAAAATCGGCGCCGTCTCCCGTCAACAGGCGGCTTCCCTGCGGCTGGCAGGCCAGGGATACGCCCGACGTGTTCTCTCCGAGGAAATCTCTCATGATGTCGCCAGACTCGCCAAACGCATGAACGAGATGGCTTCCAAAACCATCATGGCCAGCGCCCCGGAACTCCAGACGCAACGCGCCTTCTCCATCCAGACCACGGCCCAACCGTATGCTTCCGCCGGCATCACGGGCTCCGTCCGGCCCGAGACTTCCGTGGAAAGCGCCGATGCCATTCAGCGCGCTTTTGCTTCTATCGGGGCAAAACTCGAAGACTTTAACTCCGCGGTCACCAGACGGATTTCCCAGGAAGGCGAATCCGCAGCCACCCTGCGATGGCAGCGCGCCGCCGACCGGTTCGTCAGATTTCAGGGGATTTCGGATGATGTCGATCGCGTCCTTCTCAAGGATATCGTCGAAAGCGCCGCTGCACTCGGAACTTCCGGAATCATCCCGCAAAACGTTCTCGAACAGGTGGCGCATGCCGCCACAAGACATTCGGTTTCCCACCCCGATGTCATTTCAGCCAGCACGCCCACACAGAACTCGCCCCTTTCGGAGAGTTCCGTTTCCCGTGCGCTTCTCTCTGCTCCCGGATTTCTTAGCCGCATCGCTGCCCACGTCGAATCCTCTGTGGACTCTCTCGTCAATGCCATCGAAAGTTTTTCGGGCAGCGTCGAACCCACAAAGATTCAGGCTTTCGTGTCGGGCATCAAGGCGCTTACGGCACAAGGTAAATCTGCGCTCACTGACGCCATGTCGATGGGACGGGCCTCTGCGGTCATCGCCTCGATCTGCGACCGGCTCGATGAATTTGCACAAACTGCAGCCACCGGCGCCGTTTCGATGGGATATGACGATCTGACCAGCGAACACGGCACATTCATCGCCACCGACAAAAATGCGGAACCCCAAGCCAGTGGATCGGCTCAGACTCGCGAAGCGGTGACATCCATCTCAAAACTTCGATCCACCCTCGAAAGCATTCACGCCAAAGCCATCGCCCAGGCAAAACAGGAAATCGAGTCCAGTGCCGCCCATTCCAAAAATCCCAAGCTGCACGACATCGTTCGTCAGCTCGCCGATGCCCGCACGGCACACGCCCTGGAGCAGGCTCAAAAGGCTATCGAAAATCAACTCACCAGCGCACAGAAGCGCGAGTTGGCTCAGACGGTCGAAGCCGCACGTCGTAGCGAAACACGCCTGGAAAACGTCGTGCGTCAGTCCAGACTTATCGAAAATGCCACGCGCCTTTCCGAACAGTTGCGTCAGACGCTGCGCGAGTCGAACAAGTCTAAACAGGTTATGCTTGACGGCGTGCAACTGCATGACGCTTACCTGCCCGCACTCACTCAGACGCTGTCGAGTTATGCAAAAATTCGCAATGACTACCGCATGACCTCTGGGGGGCAGACGCGAACTTCGGCTTCGGCCATTGGCATGAACGACGATCGTCTCGGGCGCATGCTGACGACTATCCTCCCTGTCACGGCAGAGTCGTCAAAACCCTCCTTTGAACAAATCGCTTCTGCAGATCTGTCGAGCTGGATTCACGAGAACACCACCATTCTGGGCTATGATGAAATCATCCCGGCTTCACGTTCCATGATTCAAAACTCGCACAGGGATGCCCGTTATCCGTCACACGACACCGTAAGCGATCTGACCTCCATGCTTGGGGTGACCAAAGCCGTGGAACACCATATCGCGGAAATCGCATCCGGTCGTCCGGGAGGCGTTGAGGCGCTCGCGCAAACGCTGACCAAGCTCGAATCCGCCAACCTGAGCTTCAATCGTTCGGATGTGATCAGCTATAGCGTGGCCGAAGATGGGGATCGCGTTAAAATTGCGCTTGATGTATCCAAAAAATCGCAGGGGACGCCTTCATCGTTCGCCCTTCGACACCAAACAGGATCGGCCTATATGCCCGAAACGGCGCGCATCGCGGACTCCGTGTCTGGCCTTTCGGCTTCGATTCAAATGAGCAAACAGGCGCAATCTCTGGGTATTTCCGGCGTTGCGGATTTCGTTCCGGTCATGGCCGGAGCCCATGTCGGCAGCCCTTCCGCGAATGCTGGCCAAACGCATCTGTCCGTGAACGCCCAAACTTTCAATGCGGGTTCTCTCGCTCAGGCATCGAACCTCCAGGGTTCAAACACCCAGGCATCGATTGACCAGACATCCATGATGGCGGGTATTGCCGGCCGTCTCGGCATCGAATCGACCCGATCTCTGTCCGACAATCGCGTACAGAATATTCAGTTGCGAGTGGCAGGCGTGGACTTTGACATGACGCCTTCAGCGTTTGTCCAGATGCTCGCCAAGCCTGTCGTGGAATCGGCCGCGTATGCCGCGCCCGCGTTAACCAATGCCAAAAATGTGTTGTTCTCTGGCTATGCCTCACTGATGAACACCCAAGGAGAACGCCGCACGATCAAATCCCTGCGCCATGCGTATATCGATGCCCTGACAAAGGCAGGGACCAAAAGCGCACATGCCGAAATCGGGTTTAACACGCAGTCGTTTGGCGGAATTCTCGGGGGAATACCGGAGTACGGCCAACGCACATTCCATGATGCGCAGACCTCCCGGACATGGATTGCCGAACCCAGAACGGTTTCCTCATCCGCTCAGGATACTTCACTCTCCAATACCGTTATCGAAAAATCGGAGCCCGTGGTCGTCCAGCCGGGTTCTGTGGGGACTACAGATTTTTCATGGGTATCCAATGCCCTTGGAATACAATCACGGAGAACGGGCACCTCGTCGGCCTCTGCCTCTGGCGAACGCGAGGCAGAGCATCAGGTTCTTGCGAAAATCGATCAGATGCTTGATTATGTCGAAACGATGAGCTCACGTGATGTCGGTGTGTTTTCGTCGGACGAAACCGTGCGCGTGTTGCTCGAAGCCCTTCCCGAGTCAGGCAAACTGGGCAACAAGGGATTACCCAAATGGCGGCAGAAAGACACCAAGGCCAGCAGAGTCGCTGAGGCTCGTGAACTTCGTGACGCTTTGGCCAAAATTGGTGCCAGTCCCATTCAGGGCACACAGCGCTATGCAAACAAGCAATATGTCAGCCCGAACCTGATTGCCGGCGGAAACGCCGCCACCCCGCTGTTCAGTGGAGGTCTGGAGCCGACTTCCGTTCCCGGCGGCGCCGCCAATGCCAGCGGTGCCAATGATGCCAAACTCGACACGCCAAATATTCCCACCGAAGATCTGGAAGTGCTGGCAGAAGAGGTTTTCCAAAAGATCGTGGACAGTTTCAACGAAGAACTTCAGCGTAGGAGGTCAGAATAATGAGTACGAATAATAAAAAGAATGCAAAGATTTGCATCTTGGTGTTGGATGGCAAGAAGCAGACTATTGAGGCGCAATACAACCCGTCAGAATTGAGCTTCTCTAAGAGTGTAGGCTGGACTGATGACAGTCAAGGCGTTGGGACGGAATATCCTCCAGTTTACTTTACATCGGGGAAACCCATCACTCTGAGTATTGAGTTGCTGTTTGACCAATATGAACAAGGTGGCGACGTACGTGGCAGTATTAATGCCTTAGTTGGATTGGCACATATTGACCCCGAAGTACATCGTCCTCCAAGAGTTCAGTTGGTCATGGGCAGTGATCAAGGCGATGTGCTGCAACTCGGCCATAAAAAAACGTTTACTGGCGTGGTCGAAAGTGCAAACGCAAAGTACACAATGTTTACGTCAGACGGTATTCCATGCCGTGGTTCGGTCACTGTCCAACTAAAACAGGCCGATGAAGTCGGTTATGCGAATGCTGAAGGCAAGGTATCGTATAATCACACAGAGACCGGATCTGTGCTTGATCTTTGGAACAAAAGTGACGCGCATAAAGAAGCCCTCGCCGCTAAGGGATATGATCCCACCAAAAATCCGAATGAGCAGGTAAGCATCGAAGTTGTCACCAGACAATCAGATACCAATTCGTCAGGTGCTGGCGGTAGTACGGAAGGATAAGGCTAAGGTGAGTGTTTACACTCACCTTTAAAAAAGGAGATTAGGTATGCCTATTAAAACTCCAGATTTCGAGCTGACCATCGGCACTTTGGATTTCTCTCAGGAGGAATTAAAAACGCGTGTGAACGAAATCGTCGTCGAACAGCAGTCCGACGGGGCGAGTTCGTTCAAGATCGTGCTTGACGATCGGGATGATCAGTTTGCCGATGGCAAATGGAAGATTTGCGAAGGAAATGAGTGCACGGTGAAGCTAGGGTATTTCCAGAAAGGCTCTACCGGCGATGCCCCAGCCCCGGGACAGCTCATCACGGGCAAAGTGACGGGCGTCAAACCGCAACGCAAAGAGTATCAACGCAAGATGTTTGTCGTGACGGGGTTTGACGGATTGCAGGCTTTGACGCGAGGTCGCAAACGTCGCGCATGGGATAACGTCACGGATGCCCAGCTTGCGACCGAAGTGGCCCACGAATGCGGTTTGCAGCCCGACGTCGAGGATGTGGGTATCGTTCACCCGTATGTCGTACAAAACAACGAAAACGATCTCGCCTTTCTGTACGAACGCGCCCGTCGCATCGGGTTTGAAGTCAAGGTCGAAGAAAAACGCCTTGTCTTTAAAAAACGCAAAGAGGTCGATTCCGGCGTGGTGTTGCGTTGGAACGGACTGAACGTCGAAAAGAAAGGCGGCACACTGATGCAGCAGATGAACTTCAACACGTCCACGATGAACGTCGTGAGCAAAGTGGTTGTGCGTTCGTATGATCCCAAGACGGCCAAAGAAATCGTGGCCAGGGCTGAAAAGCCTTCGTCAGACAAGATGGGCGGGCAAAAAAATGCCGGTGAGATTGCCGACAGTCAGGGGATTAACACCGCGATTCAGATCAGCGATCAGCCGGTTCGCAGTGCCGAAGAAGCCGAAAAGCTGGCCCAATCCATTCTGGATCAACGGGCAGGCGAATACCTCACAGGGCAGGGCAAATGCGAAGGCAATCCCAAGATCATTTGCGGCGTCAAGGTGAAAATCGAAGACGTCGGGAAGGATCTCGAAGGGGAATACTACATCACCGGAACAAAACATTCTTTCCGAGTGGGGCACAGCCACGGCTTTGGTTACTGGACAGAATTTTCGGTTTCGCGAACGGGTCGTTAGTCATTCTGCGGCGTGCGGACATTCGCACGCCGCTTTTTTTGTGCAACATTTTGTAGACAAGGGGCGTTGCGGGAACTCCCGCACGGGGGGTAGCGGCGTATTGAGCTCGCAGAGCGAAATAGCCGCGCAGGGGGGTGTCCCCCCACCCCAAAAAAAGGGCGGTACGATGAACGTGGCCATTGTGGGAACTGGGCGCATGGGTTTTGCCCAGGCTCGAATTGCGCGTTATTTTGGCGACGAGATTGTGTTTGGCGTCGATGTGTCGGAGACATCCAGGGCACGATTTGCAGACGCGTTTGGGGTGCATGTCTATGCGACATGCGAATTGGCGCAAGAAGCATGGGAGTGCGTGGATCTCACATGGGTGACAGTCACGGACGGGGCGATTGCAGAAGTGGGTCAGGCCTTGAAACGATGTCCGTCACAGGGCATTGTGCTTCATACCAGCGGGGCATTGCCCGGCAGTATTTTGGGGATACCTCCATGTGGTTCGATGCACCCGATGATGTGCTGTCCACTGCCTGACGTCGAGGATGAGGCGTGCGTGGATGCGTATCGCGGGGTCGTGCATTGTGTGGACGGGGATGAGAAGGCGGTGGCATTGGCGCGCAGATGCGTGGCGCGACTCGGGGGACAATGTGTAGAAATTGATCCGGCAGACAAAGCGAAATATCATGCGGCGGCGGTTTTTGCCTCCAATTATCCCGTGGTGTTAATACAAACGGCCATGGAGTTGTTGAAGTCGTGCGGTTTTGACCAGGAGACCGCACACAAAGCGAGTGTGCGCATGATGTCACAAAGTTGTCGTTCACTCATGCAGGCACAACCGCTTGAAGCGCTGACGGGGCCCGTCAAACGGAGAGACATGACCACCATTGCGCGTCACCGCGCAACCCTTGGAGAATCCGAGACGGGCGCATTATATGATGCCCTGCTGAAGGCGGCGCAATGTATGTGCGGGTGGGATAGAACAAAATAAGCGCCTTTCATATTTAGCCGAATAATTTGCAAAATACGCGGGCCTTTTTATTTTCCCTGCCTTATATTTTTAGTGAAACCGAGAAGTCATCCACTCGGATAAAAACAGAACGAGGGAACACTCGTATATATATAAAGTTCTCATTCATCATTCGATGGATATAGAGGGGGAAGAGTGCATTCATGGGAGGTAAAAATCCCCATGACGGCATCTTTGTATATCATTCAGTGAAACTCAGATTTGAGGATCTTTCCAGAAATAATTGGGAGTCCGTGTGTCATTTTATTAACATTCAGGCCTGGGAGTGGACATCATGGAGGCGACAGAACGCAATGAATTTATTCGTGAACATTATGAACTCTTTGAGAAGATGTGCAGAAGTTCGGCTGCAAAGGTTCTTCGCAAATACAGCAATGTTTCACGAGAGGATCTGATCGGTTATGCCATGCTTGGTGTGGTCGAAGCCGTCGAACGGGCCGATATACACAACCGATGCTGGCAGGCATATGTATATCGATACTGTTATCTCTATGCTGTGGCGGGAGCCAAGGAGATGCTGGGTATCAAACGCGTGCGTTCACAAAATGCGCCTCAAACCAACGGCTTTGAAACGATTTATATGGCTCCCGAAGACCTCATGGCCAAACTCGATCGAAAACAGATGGCAGAAAATGAGGTTCTCTCTCTCGAAACGGCCAATTTGATACAACGATACGAACGAAAATGGTTTCTCCGCACACTCAAGAACCCAAGTCTGGAAAGAAGTGTATATCTATTTTTGTTGAGAGGAATGCGAATACCACAAATTGCTTCGGCGCTTCATATACAAGTGAGAAGGCTCCGAAAAATTGCCGTCAAACTCGGCGTCATGTATGACAGGCTCACTCGCGAGTTGGGCATAGACCATTATTATACGAAGGGGCATTGGCGTAAAATCCTTGCCAATGAACACCGCAGCATCGGAAAACATTTTGTGGTGCGAGATGCAAAGTATTCGCTTCGACTTTGTGGACGTCGTATCACGGCACGAAAATCTCCCTCAAGACCTCAGGACTCCTGAATTGTACTATGATAACGTCCACATGAGTTCGCAAAAACGAAAGAGCTAAAAAAGCCATTGGAAATCCAGTATGATGAACTTGACTAAAAAACTCTCATCGAACAGGAGGAACCAATGGCGAGAGGTATTGATAGAACAGAATTGCTTGAGTTGCTAGCAGAAACGGTCAACAACGAGAATCCCATGCTTCATCTTATGTCAGTTAACGTTTGCTGGAGCTGGATTTCCAGTTTTTGCGAACTTTTTTGGACACTACCAAAATTCAATACCAGGATCATGATGAAGGAAGATCTGCCTGGCCGGTACGGGGTATTTTTGTGGTGGGCAGAATGCAAAAGACGCCAGAAATGAAGAAAAGGGCCCCGCAGGGGCTCTCATCTTTCATACAAATGTCACAGATGATAGCGACGGCAAAATAAACTCGCGCTCAGTGCACGCCATACGGGCATCAGCCCGACACGCGGAGCCATGGGCGAAGTATCGGAAAACGCTTGATAGCTTTGAAACAGACGTTCAGGAATGAGCCATTCGCGGGGGGCATGACGCACGAGTTCGAGGCATTCCGATTTGGCCCGGACGCAAAGACCGTCCAAAAACAAATCGTCAAAACACTGGGTTTTGGGGTGTTCCAGAATGGCACGCGGCAACAAGGGCGACAGGGCACGGATGTACAAATCGCGATACCTGCCTTGTCTGAGAAATTCGCGGGGCGGAATCTGTGCACAAAAATCGTATAGTTCGGGCTCAAAAAGCGGATCGTAAAAGCGGTGGGGAACCAGGCGAGCAATCACGTCAAGACATCGAACGTGCATTTCCCAGTCGTTGGAAAGTGGAAGCCAGGCGCGTTCCTCGATATGTGTCAGCGCGTACACGGGGTCTTCGCGAGGCACCAGGCAAAGCAACGACGGATTGACCCAGGATTCCGCGCGGTGGGCATGACGGCGCGAATGGTGTGATAATACTTTTTTGAACCATGGCGATAGGAATCCGTGTCCGGCGTTGCCCAGAAAACGTTTGATCATCGACAGGACGGTATCCGGAGATAGCGCGTCCAGTTCGCTCAAGAGGGCTGCAAACCTGTGATGTTGCCAGAGCTCGCGCCAGAGGGCTTCGGGTCTGACTGTGACGAGGAAGTTGCCGCCGTATCCCGTGATGATGGTCTGCGGGCCGCATTCGCGCTCTATGGCGCGGTAGCCCTCCAGCACGCTTTCGATGCCCGGTGAGGAGAGGGGGCCATACCCTGCGAAAGGCGCATTGATCTCGGGTTGAGACAACGCCCAGGCGTCATCCATCACGACGCGACGCAGGCATAACGTCGGAAAGGCGCGTTCCAGTTCGTCGAGTTGTGGCGATTCATCGCAGTGCGCATGGCGGCGCGACACAAGCGACACCGCGTGCACAACCGGTTCATCATGGTGGTGCAGGAGATACGAAGCCACGATCCCGGAGGAATCCAATCCTCCAGAAAGCGTAAAATATGGATTGGATGCAGGGATTTTATCTACTGCCGAAACGATATGTTGCCTGAGCGCCTCGGCGTACTCTGCCGTCGTCATTGCCAATGGTTTGTAATGACGACGCTTCCAGTACTGATTTGACTCGAACGTGAGTCTTTTTTTTGACCAGGTCTTGTTATCAGAACTTCCGTCCAGCACATCACGACAGAACTTTTGCGCGCCGTACTGCGTGTAAAATCGGGACTCGCCCGGAAAGATGCGCTCCGTATTCTGCCATACGTCGTCGACATCGCTCGCTTGCGAGTTTAATAAAAACCGCGCCATCCATGCCCGGTTGAGCGGTCTTCCCGCCACGCTTTGTGCATGAACGTCCGGCGACGATGTCACCGCACTCACACCGCCGTCTTCATCCAGCGTCACGAGCATCGGAATGAACCCGAACGGGTCGCGAAATACGCAAAATTCCCCCGTTTCGAGGTGAATCACCATCCCCGCCGCCACGCGCAATCCGTCGACAAAATTCGTGCCCAGCTCTGCAATCGCCTCCAGCACGTCCTGAGCTGTACTCACCTGCGAGAGGACCACACAACATATCCCGTGGCGAACGACATGGGTGCACGGATGTGGCGTCGGACGCGACATGTCCACCGATATGACGCGATCGCCACACCGCCCAATCGGTTGCCAACCAGGTAAAACAAGCCTCTCCGACGTAAACGCAAAATCTGCCATAAACCGCTCTCACAAAGCCGTGTAAAAATGAACCGTCGTCGCGTTGAGATATAACGTCTTTCGTCCATTTTGCAGAAAATCCGTCCACTGCAACACAAACATTAGCGCGAGCAGTATCACGGCCATCCATACCGCGGTGCGAGCTATAGCCCGGGCATCCGTGGGATGCGTGTTCGCCATACGCGGCTTGATCTCAAAACACGACCGAGAAGCATCGTACTTGTTCATTTTCCACTCCACACGTCAAGGCCTGACGGCATATCCATTTGGCATTGTCATGATGCGCCCTGCCCGACGTTGTGACGGGAAGTTTTTATTTTTTTTGTGTGGGGGGACTCGTCCCCCCACGCCCCCCGAAATGCGACAAGGGCACATGGCGTAGCCATGT
>CAMCLY010000039.1 GCA_945875805.1 uncultured Myxococcales bacterium
AATATCGCGGGCATTCGCGAAAAAGGCTTTGCGCACTACTTCGCCGAGTTCCTCGGCCCCATCCGGAAATGGTACGGCCTTCCCCTCATGATCCTCATGTTCCCCATCGAAATCATCGGACAGCTGGTGCGCCCCGTGACGCTCACCATCCGACTCATGGGCAACATGTATGGCGACCACGCCGTTGTCGCCGTGCTCATGACCCTGTGCGCTGCCGCCGTGCCCGCCGTCATGATGTGCCTTGGCGCCCTCGTCGTCGTCATTCAAACCGCTGTCTTTTGCATCCTTTCAGTCGTCTATATTTCCATGGCGATTTCTGAATAACTTTTTTGGTTCGGTCGAATTCGACCTTTTTTCGGAGTCATTGAAATGTCGTTGTCCAAAAAAATTGCCCTGTTTGCAACAAACGCGCTCATCTTCTTCGTCTGCTTTGCTCCTGCCGCATTCGCACAGGCTGCAAACGCCGCCGCTACGGCCATCGATCCCATGCGTTACCTCGCCGCCGGCCTCGCCATCGGTATCGCCGCTTGTGGTTGCGGTATCGGTCAGGGACGCGCCGCCGCCGGCGCCCTCGAAGGCATCGCCCGAAATCCACAGGCTTACAGCAAAATCTTCACTCCGATGATCATCGCCCTCGCCCTCATCGAATCCCTCTCCATCTACGCACTCCTCATCGCCCTCCTCTCCATCTTCTAATCATCGGTGCTGTTCAAGCGTTCGGCCCCCTTCCCGGGGGCTTTTTTTTGCCCCCAAAAATTTCTCGCGAATGTTTTCAAACACTATTTTGTTATCCCTCCACCAAAAGGTGTCGATGAAAATTTCAAAGGACAATCCCTGAGACGCTTCCTTTGAAATCGTTCCGTTCCTGCGACAGGCCTCTTCGCCAGGTGCGCTTGTCCCCAACTTTTATGGAGTTGTTCAAAATGATAAACCTTCAATCGCTGTTCAGTCGCATCTCGGCCAAATGGACAATGGCCATGCTTTCCCTCTTCTGCGCTTCTGCGCTTTTCGTCGCGGCCCCGCAGACCGCACAGGCCGGTCAGGTCGAGGCCGGTATCGGCTTCGGATGGATGGGCGACGAGGACGACGACGCCGACGACGGAAACGGGCCCATGTTCGAACTCCAGATCGGATACCGTATCTACGATTGGGTCGGCGTCTATCTCGACCAGGATCTCGGCGGCATTTTCTGGGATTCCGAATGGAAGAAAGAGTACTCCTACTTCCAGGGCGCGACCATCCTCAATGCGCGTTTCTTCGTCCCCGTCAGCGTCATCGAACTCCAGTTCAAAGCCGGGATCGGGGCCACCTACCAGGCCAAACACGACGACGGCGAGGATTGGTCCGAGGGGCAGTTCGCCATCAGACTCGGCATCGGCGCCTTCTACGACATCACCACCTCCTTCGGCATCGGCGCCACCTTCGAATACACTCCGGCCATCGGCGACGATTACGTCAAGCACTTCGTCTCCCTCGAGGCTCAGGCACGGTTCAAGTTCTAGGTTCGGCGTTCTGTGATGGGGGCCCGCTATCCGCCTGCGGCGGATACGCGCGGCCCGGCGGCGCTATCGGCCTCGCGGCCAATACGCGCCGCCTTTTTATTTCGTGTGGACGAACGAACGACAGGTTTGTAAAACCCGCTTCCGCGGTGCCCTTTTTTGACCGAGGTTTTCGATGTCTGCACACACTCAATCCCTTCAGGAACTCATCGACGCGTTATCCTTGTTGCCAGGCGTCGGACGAAAGTCTGCCACGCGCATGGCTTTTTATCTCGTCCGACAGCCCGTCGAGGTCGCTCACAAAATTTCATTCGCCATCTCCAACGCCCGGGATCGCATCGTCTTTTGCGAAATATGCCAGAACCTCTGCGAAATTTCGCCCTGTGAACGATGCGCGCACCCCGTGCGCGACGAAGATCTCCTCTGTGTCGTCGAGTCTCCGCAGGACCTCGTCGCCATCGAGGCCACCCACGAATTTCACGGGAGATTCCACGTCCTGCACGGCGCCATTTCGCCACTCGACGGCATCACGCCCGCCGATCTCAAAATCCGTGAGCTCGTCGTCCGCCTCTCTTCCGGGGCGTTTAGAGAGGTCATCCTCGCCACCAATCCTTCCGTCGAGGGCGAAGCCACCGCCGCATACCTCAAGCGTCTCATCGCTCCACTCGGCATCGCCGTGACGCGCATCGCTTCCGGATTGCCCATGGGCGCACAGCTCGAGTTCGCCGACAAGGCCACGCTGGGACGCTCGCTCCTCGATCGTCGTCCCATTTAATGGCTGTGTTCGCAAAACGCCTCCGGTCAAATCAGAAGAGGGGGTAGCGGCGTATGCGCGCAAGGCCAACGGCCTGAGCACATAGCCGCTCAGGGGGAGACTTCCCCCTCCCCAAAAACAAACCTGCACACAAAATTAAATTCTGTTTTAAAAATAATATCATGAAGAAACCCTTTCTAAACGCGCGAATATTCATGGGATCCATGACGAATCTCGCCAATCGCCCATTCAGACGGTGGGTGACCGGGTTCGGGGCCGAGGCGACGATCGGTGAAATGGCCATCGCAAGCTATGTCGTCAAAGGCGGAAGCCAGGATGCCGCCCTGCTTCGGCGCGACGCGCACGAAAAAATTTTTGGCGCGCAAATCGTCGGGGCAAATCCCAATCATCTCGCCAAGGCCGCTCGCCTCGCCGAACGGTACGGCGCCGACTTTGTCGATTTCAATTGCGCATGTCCGCATCAGTCGGTCATTTCCCACGGCGGCGGCGCCATGCTCCTCACGCGTCCGGACAAGATCGTCACGCAGCTCGACGCCATCCGTCAGGCCGTCTCCATCCCCGTGACGATCAAAATACGCAAGGGCTATGAGGCGGATGACGACGTGGCTCAGGCCGTCGTCGATGTCGCACAGCGCGTCGGATTTGACGCCGTGTTCATCCATGGACGCACCAAGGCCGCCCAGTACCGCGGGCCGTGTGACTGGGAATGTATCGAGGCCGTCGCGCGGAACAGCGACATTCCCGTCATCGGGTGTGGCGACCTCGCGCACGGAAACGACGTCATGTGCCGCGAGGAAACCTCGGCCTGCGCCGGATTCGCTCTGGCGAGAGGCGCACTCGCCAAACCTTGGGTGTTCCGAGAAATCGCCGAAAGACAGCCCCTGGATCCGTCTTCACAGCAGCGGCTGGAATGGTTCAAGACGCTCGTCACCTACACCCTCGATGCCTTCGGGCGCGACCGGCGCGGTCTCGACAAATCCCAAAAATTTTTGCTCAACCAGCTCGAATTCATGTGCCGTTATGTGCCGCCAGCTGTGCTTGGACGCGAACTGCCCACTCAGGAACGCGTCGAACTCTGGACGCCGCGCGACGATCTCGAGGCGCTTTGGGCGCAGAGTTCGCGCGACGCCCACAAAACACTGCTCGGGCTGGCCGGATTCCCAGAGGAACCCGTGGCGGATCCCCGCCAGGATGATGAGGCTGGAAAGCCATGAGCCTCGAGGCACGACGCGTCATTCATGCGGTTTCGGCGACAAACGACCGGGCCTTTGCGGAGGCGGTCTCGTGTTGCGCGGCGGCACTGGGCATCGTCGTGCACGAGGCCGTGTCCCTCCCGGTCCTTGAGTCGCACATCGCCTCATTTGCCCCCGATATCGTGATTTGTGACGCCGCCCTCGGCGCCGAAACGTTATGCCATTTGCCCGCTCAGTACCCGCCCATCGCATGGATTCTGCGTCTGCAGCCTCAGACGGGATGGGCCGCCGCAGCGGAGTACTGCCTCTCCTGCGGGTTCTCCGAAATTCTTCCCGGGGGCAGTTCCCTCTCAAACATCTGGGTCGCGTTGCGCAATACGGCGGAAGCCTCAGCCCGACGCCCCGGCGAGTGCATCATCGGCGAAAATGCCTTGCACGCCATGCGGCGGTGTCAGAAAAATATCACGTCACAGATACTCCCAAACCGGCTTCTGTCGGCAGATGGGCCGTGGCAGGGATGTCTTTCACAGACCCATTTTTTGGCCCTCTTCTGGAATCTCGTCTCCACCAAAGCCTCGGGCGTCCTGCACCTCAGACGCCCGGGAATACATTGGATCCTGACCATGAACGCCGGTTTCCCGTTCGCCATGGATTCCAGAGACAGCGAGGAAGTGTTCGGATTCGAGGCGTGGTACGAACAAAACGGGCAGGACTGTCCCGTCGATATCGACGCCAGACTCCCCAGCGCCAGAGTGCGTCCGGATGAGACGCAAACTCAAAAATTCCAAATCATTCACGAAAACCGGCGCAGTTTCGAGATCCGGCGGATGTGGCTCGCAGCCTTGATTGGCGAACTCTTTACATGGCCCGAGGCGTCTTTCGACTGGAACCCGGGAGGACAAAAAACGCTCTCCCTCGACGAGCCCGTTTTCGCCGAACACGATGTCGACGAAATCGTGGCAGATGCCGCACTCGCGAGAATTCCGAACGCAATGATTCTGGAAGTCGTCGTTTCCGCTCTTCCCTATTTTTTGAAATTAAGGGATAATGCTCGCGGAGTTTTTCGGATGCAGTTGCCAAAAGAGGCTCGCGTCGTGCTAGAAAAATTGCGCGACGGGAATACCCTCACCGAAATGCTCGCTATGCTCCCCCAGGATTATCCCGTACAGCGCGTGGTTTACCTCGCCGCTATGTTGGATGAACTCAATTGGATATCGTAAAGGAGACGCAAAATGGGAACTCTGGAAAGTGCGCAGGTACGGAAAGACCCCATTACGTTTACAGGCCGCACGCGCAGCGACGCAAAACGGAAGGCTCTGAACTACTGGTTCATGAACCAGGCCTCTCTCGCCATGACGATTCGCGAATTTAGCGCGCGCCTCGTGCTGTTGCCCGACGGTAAAAGCATCGTTTTTTATGATTCGCCTGGAACGTAAGTGACCAACAAAAAGGACGTGCGGACGCATGATGAGTGAGGATACTCAGACGATTTTGGGAAGTGCTGCGGTTGCGCTTAAAGTCCGCAAGTACCGTTTGAATGCTCAGAAATTGGGTTGCGCGAAAAATTTTCAGAAACGCGAAGTGTACATCGGTTCGCATCCCGATTGCGATTTCTCGCTCGAAGATCCTTCCATTTCGAGACAGCATGCCCGCATCGAACTCGACGAGGCCGGCTACCGCCTCGTCGATCTCGGAAGCAAAAATGGCACGTATATCGGCGATTTGCGCATCACCGATGTCTACCTCAATTCCCCCATGACCTTTCGATGCGGCACCGTGGACATCGAGTTTGTCCTCGGAAATGAGGCCATCGACGTCTCCATCTCACAAAAGGATTCTTTCGGGGGACTGATCGGACATTCCGTCGTCATGCGCGAAATCTTCGGACTCCTCGAACGCGTCTCCCCAACCCCGGCCACCGTCCTCATCGAAGGCGAGTCCGGATGCGGAAAGGAACTCGTCGCCGCCGCCATCTGCCAGCACTCCGACCGCGCCACAAAACCCTTCGTCATCTTCGACTGCTCCACCGTCTCCAAGGAACTCATCGAGTCCGAGCTGTTCGGACACGTCAAGGGCGCCTTCACCGGCGCCGTCTCCGACCGGAAAGGCGCCTTTCTACAGGCCAACGGCGGCACCATCTTCCTCGACGAAATCGGCGAGCTCAGCCCGGATCTCCAGCCAAAACTCCTGCGCGTCCTCGAAAATCGCATGGTCCGGCCCGTCGGCTCCGAAAAAACATACCCCGTCGACGTGCGCGTCATTGCCGCCACAAACCGACAGCTCGCCCACGAAGTCGAAGCCGGAAACTTCCGTGAAGACCTCTATTACAGACTCGCCGTCATCAAGGTCGATTTGCCCCCCCTCAGACGACGGCCCGAAGACCTCCCCCTCCTCGTCGAACATTTCTTGCAGGACGCCTCCCAAAAATTTCATCGCCCCGCGCCAAACATCACCTTCTCCACCATGCAGAAATTGCGCGCCTACCAGTGGCCTGGAAACGTCCGGGAACTGCGGAACTTCATCGAACGCGCCTGCCTGCTCTCGTCTGACGACCGCATCGAGACGCGTTTCCTCAACGCAAAGCCCAGCGCCAGCACCGAAGAACCTCCCATGGGGATGGGCGAGACTGAGGCCTATGTCGACAAAGCCTTGGCACAACAGATGCCGTTTAAAGACGCCAAACAGGCCGTCATTGAGCAGTTTGAAAGCCTCTACTGGAAAAAACTTCTCGAAAACACAAAGGGAAATATTTCCAAAGCCGCAAGGCTCTCCTCGATGCACCGGAAATCCGTCGAATACATCGTCCGGAAACTCGATCTGAACGTGCGCGGCAATCGCGGCGCCTCCGATATCGAAGAACAGGAGGACGAAGAATAGCCCGATGGCCTTGGATGACCCTTCCCTCGTCGAGGCGCGTTGGCGTGCTTCCCTTCTTGATGACCCCGAAGACCTGCTCTTCGCACGCCTTGCCTCCTGCATCGACGACTTTTATCGTCGGAGGATCCCGGATGCGGCAGTCGAACTCCTGGCCGCCATGCGCGCCTTTGTCCCCGCGCTCCGTGACGATCGATTCTCCCGAAGACTGCGCGATGTCTATGCCTGTGAATACGAAGACGAGGCCGTCACCAGAGTGACGCGCGCCTGTTTTACCGATTACGGCCCCGTCCGCGCATCCCAGGACTCCCCCGAAAATCAGAACGCCCAGCGCTGGATAAGCGAGCCCCTGGGCGTACAGAAAATGCACGCGCGCATGCACCAGCGTCGGCGACATGAGGCCCTGCTCTATACTCCGTGGCCCGAAGTCGTCGACATCCTGTGCCACAATTCCACCATTCTCGAACGCGACATCCTCGCCATGGCCTCGCGTCGTCCCACCCGTTCCTCCCTCCTCGAACCCATCCTCTGCAGCCCGTGGTCCACACGCCCAGAAATCCGTTTCGCCCTCGCCTCCAATCCCTATCTGGCCGTGAGCCATGCGTTGCGATGCGCTCTGGCCTTGCCGCGCGAAAATTTGTCAGACCTCGCCGTGGCCCCCGATGTCCATGACAGGGTGAGGGCGTTCGCCCGCGACCTCCTGGATTTGTAAACATCGGGCTTTTTGGGGTGGGGGAAGTGTCCCCCCAACGCGGCTATTTCACAAGGGGCCATGCCGCCTTGTGAAATACGCCGCGCCCCCCTCTGCCCCCACCCCCTCGCCCCCTCCCCTGAAGGGGCGTGGGAATGAGGTCTGCACCGGAATCTTTGGAATGGTGCGGCCTGACGGGCTTCGGCCGGACTGGCGTGTGGGGCTC
Source organism: uncultured Myxococcales bacterium (assembly GCA_945875805.1). GTDB lineage: Bacteria > Myxococcota_A > Bradymonadia > UBA4248 > UBA4248 > UBA4248. The sequence goes on from CAMCLY010000039.1 coordinate 7,259, forward strand.
AAAAAAGGGAGCGGCTCGCGTATCGAGCCCCGAAGGGCGAGATAGCGGGCCGCCGGGGGGCGTATGAAATAGCCCCCCGCCGTTCCCGTGTGCCGGGGCCTGACACGGCACAGGGCGGCGGCAAAACGTTGAAGAAATGTACGGAACAGTGTAGGATCAATCATCACGGTTTGGGTCGTTGCCATATTTCAGAAAGTGGGTGGCTATGAGAAAAATACTGATTATTGATGCGGACATGGATTTTCTGAACTCGCTGTCTTCGGACCTCAGGGCGGCGGGATATGAGGTGGAGACGTCGAGTTTTGCGGCGGCGGGACTCGAAAAAGCGCCGGGGGTGTCGTTGGTCATCGTGTCGGTGGAGTTGCCCGACCAGAATGGCTTTGTGGTGTGTTCGCATCTCAAGGGGAATCCCGCCACGGCGAGTATTCCGGTGTTTATCACGAGCAGTGCGGATTCGACGGCGGCGTTTGAGCGCCATTTAAATCTGGCCAATCATGCGGACGGTTATTTTCTCAAACCCCTGGATGTGGCGGCCATGCTCCAGGAAATGGCGGCCATTTTTGCCGAAATCGATGCCGGCTATGCGATGGGGGCAGAGGCGAGCGAACCGGGATATGCGGGGGCGGAGATGATCGACGTGAGCGATCCGGCCGAGGAAGTGGCCGCTTCCGACGACAGCGAAGTGATCAAGGCGCTTTCGGTCGATGACATGAATCTCTTTGGCGATATCGACGCCAACGAATTGTCGGGGGCAGAGGTGTTGGGCTTTAACGAGTCGGCGGCACCTGTGTCGGCGGCACCTGCACCTGTGTCGGCGGCACCTGCACCAGTGTCGGCGGCACCTGCACCTGTGTCGGCGGCACCTGTGTCTTCGGTGTCGGCTGCGCCAAAACTTCCGCCTCGTGCCGGGAGTCCGGCGGCGACGGGGCTGCCTTCCATCGGGGCTTCTCCGGCAAAGCCGGTGGCCGAAAAACCGGCAGGGCAGGCGACGATAACGGGCATGCCGGCGAGCAAGTCGGGCCAGGGACTGCCGAGAATCCCGGCCAAACCGGCGAATTTTTCCACGACCATTTCCAATTCGAGAATCCCTGTCAGTGGAGATTTTAAACGGCCCTCGGCGTCGATTTCGTCGGTCAGTCAGACGGCAATTCCGGCGGCAGACCTCTCCCGTCTCAACGACGAAATCACCGTGCTCAACAACGAGATCACCGTGCTGAAATCGGAAATTACGACGCGGGATAACCGGATCACGATGTTGCAAAGCCAGTGTGACGCGCTGACGGCGCGTTGCAACAATGCCGAGGCCATCGCAAGTGCGCTCCAGACCGAGGCGGAACAGGCCCTCCAGGCCAGGGCCGAGGCCGAGGCCGCTCTGGGAGAGGCGCAGGCCGCGTTGGTTCAGACGCAGACCTCGGAAGCCGCACTGGCCGAGAAAATCGCACATTTGACCGCGCTGATGGATCAAATTCAGTCGGTGTTGAAATCCTGAAAAGAATTGTATACGCGCAAGGCGCGTGTATGTGTTGTCAATGAGGCCCTGCGGCAGGCAGGGCCTTTTTTGAATTTTTTGACAGTTTCCTGATTGGTCATTCTCACCCTTTGGAGTCGATATGAAACGGGCATTATTCAAAAGGATGTTTTTGTGTCTGGCCACGCTTGCCATGGCGAGTTTGCCGGGGTGTTACAGCAATGATCAGTCGGAGATCGTCCGCGTGGGGGGCGATGCTTTTGAAGAACCCGACGGGGATTCGTACTCGCTGGATATCATCGTGCTTTCGGAGTGGGCTGGTCGTTTTTTGACTCAGACGGTCCAGCGGCAGGTGTATTTTTGTTACGATTCCAAAGATAGTAAATGGGGCATTTTTGGAAATTGGGAGAATACGTATCAGTGTAACTTCATATTCGACTTGTCGGGATCGGAAGAGTCGGAAGCACCGTGTTCGATCTCAGGGTCAGAAGCCTCAGTCAGTATTGAATGTAATCTTTATCCGGAATTGTTGGGCGTTTCGAAGGAGCCAGAATATTTGGGCATATTGGCCAAGGATATTAAGTTGTCAGAAGTGGAGGATTTAACCTCATATTGTTTGAATGAGAGTGATAAGAACAGAGAATCATGTAAAGAGGCGTTGCAAAAGTTTACTTATCAACTCTTTGTGGGAAACGCAGAGTTTAACCTTGGCGGGGCATTGGCGCTGCAAGAGATCTGGAAAACCTGGAGAACGCAAAGTTCGGATGAAAACGTGCCCGTGATTCAGGTGAGCGCGGGGGACAATTTCGGGGCTTCTCAAAAAGAATCGAGCAACTTCGGGGATGCCCCGGTGCCACTTCTTCTCAATCAGCTGGGACAGACTGTCGATGCTTTTGGCAATCATAGTTTTGACCAAAATTTGGATTACCTCCAGAAGATTGTCGAATATTCTGAGTATCCGTTTGTGGCGTCAAACCTCAAGAATCTGTCTCAAAATATCAACGATGTGGCCCAGTTTGCCCTGGCAAAGATCCATGCGGACGGAGACGTAGATGGCAAAGAACATTCGCCTTTGTACGTGGGAATCGTGGGGGCTATTGATCCAGAGGCATCCAAGTCGGTGTATCCCGGACGTTTTGGTTCTCTGGGGATTACGGAGTACTGCAACGTCATTCAGTCGATGGAACTGGCATATAATGCAGGGGCCAGGGCGTTTTTAATCGCGGCGCATGTGTACATGGATTTCAATTATCCAAAGAATTTTTTTGATGCCATTCACGGCCTGGTCGAGGCGTACGATGAAAACGAATGTTATTCCAAGCTCATCATCGACGACGCACTGAGAGCCAAATATGGCGATACCAAAGGGCAGAATAAAAAGGCGGTGACGGCGATACGCCGCGACATCTTTGACGGACTGATTGGCGTCATTGGTGAGGCGGGGAATTCCCTCAATATGATTTCGACGCCAATGTCAAAAAAGGATTCCCAAAATGACACGGTCTCTGAAAATATTTCTAAGTTTGAAGCATGTGTGGATTCGTATATAGAAGATTTAAATCTGAACGATGAAGCCGAGCTGAAAGAAAAATTGTACAGCAACAACCGGATTTCATTGGAATGCAAAAAAGACCACATGTGTGGATGTGATAACAAGATATGGAATGACGAAGGAGATCCCGAACGCATCACACAGATATATTATAAATCTGGGTGCGTGCCGTGTGGTGGTAATGGTATAAGCGATTACATCACCGGGGTTAGTGATGAATATTTCGATAAAAAAACGAATGATACCCACAATCGTATGAATCAAGTGGTGAGTTTGTTGGGCACAAACGATGCCTCCATTTATAAGTATGAACGCGTGGTGACAGATAAGGAAGAGGCGTATTCCCCGTACATGTTCCTTCAGATCCCGCCCAAGGGTGAGGTCACGGCCCGTGTTCGGGCGAAAATTCACAAAATAGGGAATGCAGACCACTATAGTGCCGATGTCGTCTCGGTGGAGACCCTGCCCGTTTTGTCCAAAGCGCCTGTTCTGGCGACACTTGAACTCAATGGTTCGGTGTGTGAAGACCAGATCTCAAGTATGGGCACAAAGAATGGGTGCTTTCAATACTATAAAAGATATACAGAGCTTCAGAGCGATCAAAAAATTGAAGAGAGTGAGAAAAAACAGTTGGTCGATGCATGTCTAGATGTAATGTCAAAACAATACAAAGATCGTAATAATCCCTCCGAAACTTCATGGAATGCTCGAATTTTAAATGAAGACGTCAGCGAACAGGTCAAAACATGGGCTTGCCTTTATAACGCCGCAGAACGATTCCTTTGCGCCGAGAATGGTGCATTCATCGATATTCCCATCTATAAGTTGGGAGGCGAAGCCAACGCCGAACTCAAATACGATTTGCGCTACGGAACGAGCTTTATCGGAAATGTCGTCGTCGATCAGATCATGGATAGCCTTAATACCGCAGGAAAATCGGAGACAGAATCTCAAAAATACGACATCGCTTATGTCAATGCCGGGGCATTGCGTGGAATAGATAGCGCCTACAGGTCATTTACAAAGGTCATGTTCTCAAACCTGCTTCCCTATGGCAACGCCATGACCGTGGCGGAAATGAATGTGGACGAATTCGTGAAAATCATTGAGTATGGCTTGGAGGGAAGTGGAAATGGACAGTTCAGCATGGTGTCCGGTGCGCTCGTCTCTTTTATAAGGGATGACAATAATAAAGTCACGGTCTGCGATATTTGGCAGACCAAATGGAAAAGTAACGAATATCAGCTCGTCAAGCCTTTCTATTATCGAGAGGATGCCGTTTGTAATAACGCTCACGCCATCGCGGTTTTGGTGAAAAATCCAGAACAATGCAAAGACGTCAAAGATGAAGACTGTATGATGTTTAATGCCAGCGAAATGGACAAGAGTGTACAGTCGAATCCTAAGGATACAAAAGTAAGGTTTAGATTCTATACAGAAAACGGTTCAAGTGATGACTCGTATTCAAAAGATTCCGCGGCGAGTTATTCGCATGAATTTTCTAGAAACGATTTCAGTATACAATCCGACCATGATGGCAATATATATATGTATCCACAAAAACTCAAAGTGCTGACGCCGGATTTCGTCTCGCAAGGTGGCGATGGATATTCCAACGTCTTTAAGACATCTGCCAAAAGCGTTCCGAACTCCGTGATGGATGTGATGGTGATCGACAGCGTGAGTGCGCTGAGTCAGGACGCAATTGGGAGTGAGAACATGTGCGGTGAGGAGGAATCGGAAAATTCAACTGTAGAAAATAGAGAGATGATTAAAAAATGGTGCGTAAACAGGTTGTTTGCCAGCACGACCAAACCTTTGCATGGACCAAGTGACAAAGTTGGTGATATCCAGTCGATGTATTTGAATAACGGGATTTGTGAAACAATCGATGGCACCGCAGGAAAATGAACCATTGGGCTTTTTACTTTGGTACGGTGCTTGGCACTCATGAGAGTGTCGCCTTGAATACCATGACGTGTTAGAGTGAGATTCGAAGTTTGTCGTAGTAGGAAACCATCTTACCATGATGAGGAAGAAGATGAACGTGACCCGATTTTTGGCTTTTGCCGCCGGAGCTTTTTTCTGCATGGGCGCTCAGTGCGCCTACGCCCAGATTGGGCCCGATTTGCGCCCCCCAGGGCTCACGCCCGATCACCCCGTCAATGCCTATTCCGCCGATGGGCGCAGGCGTTCCCTCGCCGACGACGACTGGCGTCATGAGGCCGGATGGGAACTCAATGCGTCGGATATCGTCTTTTCGGCCGCAAAAAAACGACAGCTCATCAGCGAGGCCCCCTCGACCATTCACGTCATCACTGACCGCGATATCGCCGCCCATGGATGGCGCAATCTGGCCGAAATCCTGCGCCATGTCCCAGGCGTGCAGACTCAGACCACGCACTCGCAGTTCCAGTCCGTCATGATTCGTGGCCTCGTGGGCACCGAAAACAACAACTCGCGCATCCTCTGGTTGCAAAATGGCGTTCCCATGAACGACGTGCGCGATTCCGGGATCTGGCTGGATGAAACATACCCCGTCGAGATGATCAAACGTATCGAGGTCGTCTTAGGACCGGGATCCGCCCTCTACGGATCGGGCGCTTTTCAGGGCGTCATCAACATCTTTACCAAAGACCCCGGGGACGTCAATCCCAACGGCGAGTATCGCCTGACCATTCAAAATGATTTGACGTTCAAGGCGTCCGCCATGGCGGCTTATGTGAGTGACGACCGGGATTTTGGTATCCTCGGCCACGTGTCAGGAAATACCACCCAGGGCCCGGGCTTGATCGGAAGCTACATGTATGAGGAATATTCCCTCCTTCAGGGGGGGATTTCCGCCAGCCACGGCGAAACCGTCGACGAGTATTATTATAAAAACCTCAAGTCAAACTCCGATAAACACTGGTATTCCGTCGATTTTAAACTCCACTACAAAGGGTTTAAGTGGAATCTTGGCTTCACCGATATCTATGCCGGAGCCGACGGTTCAGAGGCCTTCCCCTATATCGAAGTCAACCAGAAAAAAATTCAGGACGCCATCGATAATAACGAAAATAAGCTCGACGTCATCTTTGACAAAACCGTCCCGACAACCGCGGCATTTCGCTTTAATCGTCGCGAGTTCTATACGGATTTGATCTTTGAAACCCCCATCGGCGAGAGCGTCACCTTTTTGAGCCTCCTCTCGTATCGTCTCAATCAGTATCGATTTGAAAATTATGCCGGACACAGCGCTTCCGTGAGCGAAATCAAAATATACGATCCCTATACTGATGGCGCGTCCTACCTGATGAATACAACTGGCAAATCGAACTACGCCCCTCTTCAGCAGAAACTGTATGCCCTGGCCCAGGTGCAGTGGCGCATTTATGAAGCCAATGAACTCATCGGTGGCGTCGTGCTGGAATACCATAACATCGATTCCGACGGCGAGTTTGACGGGCGAACGGTCAACCGACAGAATCACTCAAAAATCGATTATCTCACGCCGTCGGTGTTTCTCCAGGACGAACAGCGGTTTTGGGACGACCGCATCATCCTCACCCTCGGCGGGCGGTTCGACGCATACAAAGTCACTTCAGACACGCGAAGCCTTGCCCCTTCCTGGCGCTTCGCATTCCTCGCCAAATGGACCGATTGGATGACCATGCGACTGTCCTACGGCCATGCCTTCAAAGAACCTTCGCTCTATCAGCTGTACGCCAACTCGCTTGACGCCGTGGGGAAAACGTCATTGAAACCCGAACTGCTCGAAAACGTCGAGCTCTCCTTCCTCTTTACCCCCACCTACTTTATGAAAATTCGGTTCGATGCCTTCGCGACGTTCATCAGCAATCTCATTATCGTGAACTTCGAACCAAATGCCGGGAACAATGCCGAAGGCACGGAAGGGCGATATGTCCCCAATCAGAACTCCGACGCCCAGCTCTACGGGTTTGAACTCAGTCTCGACACGGCCATCGGAAAACACTGGAATCTCTATACGCACTACAATTTCCTGTACTCCATGATCGATAAATCGGCAAACAGTCAGGACGATCGCATTCCAGATGACGCCATGCACCGTTTCAAAATCGGTGCGACATTTATGAACGATTGGCTCACCGCCGATATGGCCCTGTTTCTCGTAGGCGGTACCCCCAAAACCAAATCTGCCTTTGATTACCGAAACGCGAATGACGGCGGTTATGCCGTGCCACTTTATGCCATCCTGCAACCCCAGATCACGGCAAACGTCGGCGCCAACATTGGCTTGATGGTCCAGGGAAGTTATACCTTCTCGGAAGGCATGACCAAGGCGCCAACCCATAATTTCTACTATGAAAAAGAGGGCGTGCCCGTCAGTCGATACTCAGTACTGTTTTCTCTCATGTATCCGTTTAGAAATCACTGATGAGAATACAAAGAAAGCGGCCATGAAAGCCGCTTTCTTTGTATCGGGCTCCGCCAAAAGCGCGCGGGCCGTCGTTCCTGACTGCCCGCGCGCTCAGTTCTCTATCAATGAAGAGATAGAAAACTATTTCCCAAGTCTTTTGCGAAGCTGAGCCAGGGCTTCCTCTTTTTGAAGTTTTTCAAACTCCGCATTGAGTTTGTCGGCTTCCGGATCCGGGGCAAAAAGTTCGTCTCCGCTCGTCACCACGGATTTCATAGATCCGGCACCTTGGGCAAGACGGGCGCTTTGTTTGAGGACGACTTTTTGCTGTTGAATTTGATCCTTCTGTTTGAGAAGGGCGATTTCTTCGGCTTTGGCCGTATTGAGACGCTCGACGGCAGAGGTGACGAGATCGTCGCGGTGATTCTGTCGGGCGAGGTCAAGCCTCAATTCCCATTGATGCACATCGGCACTCGCCGCATCGAGGGCTTTGTCGATATTTTTTTCGGCCAGAACGAGTTTTGTATATTCTTCCTGAATCTCAACTTTGGAACGCGCTGTCATGACGGGCGCCAGAATGGCCGCGGCCGTCGTCGGCGCCTCGCTGGGCGTGGCGGCAGGGGCCGTCGGCGTGATCATCGAGGGATTGGACGCCACGACCGGATCCGAACCAATGACTTCAAATCCACCCATAGAGGCCGCGCGTTGACCCGGGGCTGGCACGACGACGCTGCCCGAGGATAGAGCGGCTTCAATGGCATCGGCACACAATGCCGTGCTGGCGCGTTTGGCAATTTCTGTGGCCGCCACGCGCATGTCTGACAGTCCGTTCGGGGGCGTCAGAATCGCGCCGATGGTGTTCGCCAACTGATGAATGGGTTTGCAATGCCGTGCCGATCCTTCATGGGCGAGGAAAACGGACACCGGAGAGGTTTCCTGGTGAATGACGTCGATGAGCGGAATGCCGGCCGTTTCGAGTGTGGCGATATCGTGCGCGTCACTCGCTACGGCGAGATCCGCCATGGCAAGGGTGTCGGCAAGATGGTCAACCCGCCCAAACATGCGGGCGCGAACGCCAAAACGCTGGGCGTGCAGGCGCAAAGCCTCCGCTTTGGCGGCATCGCCCGCATGATAAAAGAACACTTGGAGTTTGTGCTGGACGAGCGTCAGCTGGACCATCAGGTTTTGCAGATCGTTGAGGTCAAAACCAGACGTCATCACGACGAGAATGATGCCATCCTCGGGATTGAGGTTGAATCGCGAAAGCGCGTCTTCGTGACTTGTGTGGGGAATGTCGTCCGGATCCGGCAGATACCCGCCCTCAAAAATGCGTTCGGGTGACCATTGGATCGTTTCGAGATAGGGACGAAACGCAGGGTGGGGAATGACCATGGCGTCAAGCGTCGACGGCGACCAGGCGCTCTCAAGCGCCGTCGTCGCCAGAAGGCCGATGCGAAGCGCATCCCAGGCGGCGTCGGGGTCAAGACAGCTCGGAGAGGTGACGACAAGCGCTCGCCCCGGTTGACTCGATGGCAAAGACCCCGGACCGATGTCGTCAAACGGCGCGTCGGCCGAAGAGGACTGGCCCAAAGGCGCTTTCGACGAATCCGTCCGGGATTCCTCGCCACTTTTGTCGCCACTTTTGTCGCCACTTTTGGTGACGATCGGCGCGATGGCCTCGCGCAAAAGATTCATCCCCGATTCGGCCACCTCGCGCACATTCTTGGTGAGATCCTTAAAATCTCCTGCCGAACGGGCAATCTCGGAAGCAAGGGTGGACCGTATGCCGACTTTGTCCACCTTGACATCATGACCGCGGGATTTGAGCTCCCCGGCCAACGCACTCATGCGAGGCGAAAGATCCGGCTGGTCGTAACGCAGGCTTATTTGAAAACGCTTTTTTTCTGTCATAAATTACCTCTCCCTGATGTCAAAAGAAACAAGCCCGCGCATCTTGCCAGTGATGCGGCTTTGGCGCAACTTGTGTTTTCACTTTGCGCGACCACGGGAAATCTTGTAAAGGTCTGCCTCGCGGCGCAACGCACAGTTTTTTTTGCCTTTCGCCGTGTATCCCCCATCGCATGAGAGAATCGCATGGATCGAATATATGTCGTCGCGGCCCAGCAGCTCGATTTGCTAGAGCTTGTCCGTGAATCGACGGGGGCGGTCATGGCCGTTCTCGTCATCCTCGTCGCCATGAGCCTCGTCAGCTGGTACATCATCGCTGTCAAGGCTGCCTATCTGTCCAAAGCTCGCCGTCAGTCCGATCAGTTTCAGGACGTCTTCTGGCGTTCAAAACGCCTCGACAATACCTACAAAGAAGCCGAATCCCTCAGGCGTAGCCCCGTCGCACAGATGTTTCGAGCCGGATATGTCGAACTGACAAAACTCAAAAAAGGCGAGAAAGAAAAGGATCGCGACGCCGAATCCATGGAACTCTCGGGCATCGAAAATGTCGAACGCGCACTGCGTCGCGCCTCCCTCGCCGAAACCACCGAACTCGAACGAAACCTGGCCTTCCTCGCCACCACAGGCTCCACGGCACCATTCATCGGACTCTTCGGCACGGTCTGGGGCATCATGCACGCCTTCGTCAACCTCTCCGCCAACGCCTCCGATCTCGGAATCCAGACGGTCGCAGGCCCCATCGCCGAGGCCCTCATCGCCACCGCCATCGGACTCCTCGCCGCCATCCCAAGCGTCATGGCCTACAACTTCTTTAATCAGAAAATCAAAGTCCTTCAGTCGGATATGGAAAGCTTCTCCAACGATTTCCTCAATATCGTGAAGCGACACTTCTTCAAATAACGCGGTGTCTCGGTTCAGAATCTCGGATCCTTGGTTTCGGGGTGGGGGAAGTGTCCCCCCAACGTCGCTATTTGCCCTGCGGGCAAATACGCGACGCCCCCCTCGCCCCTCACCCGTCGGGCGCGGCCCTGACGGAACATGGCCTCTTGCGCAAATCGTCAAATCAGGACGTGGGCGCTCGCCGCATGGCGGTTTCCCTCAGATGGATCGGCAAAAAGGATGGGCGAGCGTATGGATGGCCAAAGGACGACATAGCGAGCCCTCACAAAACTCGCAAACATCCCGGCGCAGAGAGCCGATTCAAAACGACTTCGGGGCAACATGGCTACAGGAAAACTCAGCGACATTAACGTCACGCCGCTCGTCGACGTACTCCTGGTGCTGCTCATCATTTTTATGGTGACCACGGCAGCGGCGGAACAGCAACAACGCGAACAAAAAAAACAGGAAAGCGTGCAGGATAAAACCGAATCGCTCGTCTCGCTCAACCTGCCGGTGACGCAGGATAACGATTACCTCGCCGACCCAGAGACGTCCAAACTCGTCGTCGTCATCGACGCAAGATTGCGCGTGTTCGTCGTGCGCGGGCTGTCGACGGCCGCAGGACAGGATCCCATCGCCGACTGCTCCGGCGGGGATGCTCAGTGGACGTCCTGCTTTGAAATTATCGTCAGGACGCTCGGGCAGAATCAGCGGATGCTCAAGGAGGGCCTCTATCTCGAGGCCGACGCGGATGCCCCCTACGGCTTCGTCTCGGGCGTACTCCAGGCGTTCCGCGGGCTCGGGCTACAGGCCGTCGATATCGTGACAGACCCCCAATTTAAAGCCACACTGGAGCCGTAGATATGGCACATTCGCACAATGGCCCAGAACGCGGAGAGCGCTTGGCAGGCGGAATTTTTACCTGCCTCGTCCATGTGGGCATTGCCGCCGTGGTCCTGCTGAGCACGGGATCAGAGGCACCGAAACAGAATCAAAACGTAACGAAAAACGCCATCTTCTGCCGGTATATCGAAAATGGCCGCCTCTTCCGACTCGAGGTCGACGCCAAAGACTGGCAGGAGGCCGAAGAGAAAACATGCGGCGCACAGCTCGCAGACGTCCGCATGCCGCCTCTCCTCGCCGAAGGCGCTCGACTCATTCTCGATGGCGACGCGCACCCCGTGCTCCTCGCACAACGCGAAAGCTGTTCGTGCTCGGATCGGGAGAACATCCCAATCCTGAAGGATGTCGGCATCGTCGAGGCGCCACGGCTCGGCGCCGAAACTCGCAAGACCGCACTGCCGCGAATTATCAACACACCAGAACCCTCGGCCGCCAACACCGTCACGACGCAAAAGACGCAGAAAAAAGACGACCGACCTCGAAAAAAAGCCCCCACTCTCGACGAGTTGCTCAACGCCGCATCGACGTTCGATGAGGCAAGACCCGTCAGCGACGTCGATCCAGGAGGTTCCGCCGACGGATCTCGCCTTTCCAAATCCGCCACAGGACAGGGAGACCCATACCTCCAAAAAGTCAAGGCCAAGCTCGACAACACGATGAATGCACCCGCATCCATCCCAAAATCACAGCTCCAAAAATTGTCGGCCAAAATCTGGATTAAAATCGGAGACAATGGCACCGTCTGGAGCTGGGATTTCGTCAAAAAAAGCGGAAACGCCGCGTTCGACAAAATGATCGATATGACGATTCGGCAATTTATGATGGGCGGTTCCCTCCGGTTCGCTTCGCCGCCACAAAACTGGCGCCTACAGACGATCCCCATCCTCGTCGACGGGAGCGATATTCGTTAACATGAACACTGAGATGATGCGATCGTCTAACATCTATAATATGGTTTGTAGGGATTGGCGTCATGACATGTTGGTATAAAACAGATATCACATGACGCCATAAACGCGTTTCTTTTAATAGGAATATAAACATGGATAAAAAAGTCGAATCCGTGATCAGTGCGTTGGAAAAACAGTTTAATGGCGACGAAGCCCACGATATGGACATCGTGCGTCAATATCTTGCCACCTTGGATCGCTCCGAAGAAAACATCGACATCGTGCGGGAAATCGGAAAATATTGTACAGAAAAATTTCCAAATTCAGAGGCCGTCAAAAATGCCCGTCAGCTCGAAGAGGCGTTTAATACATTTCGTACAAAAATTATCGAAATTCAGGAAAGCATGAAAGCGCGCAACTTTGAACGCGCAGTCTCTCTCTTGCGCGAGGTCATCGGGGAAAGCGTCCCGGCACCCATCGAGGGAAAAAAACGATTCTGTTTCGATCACCCCTTTGAAGAAATGATCTGGAGAGCAAACTCGCACGACGAAACGCCCCTCGAACGCCTCTCGACACTCCCCATGGTGCTGTACTACCAATTGGGATCGTCTCTGTTTGAACTCAAAGACTATGACGCCGCACGCGAGGCATACGAACATGCCCTCGAACTCAATCCCGTCAACACCCTCGTCTACTTTGAACTCATTCAGATCGCCAAAGCGCGCGAGGATTATCAGGAAGTGCGCAATATCCTCGCTAAAATACACTCCTACCTCTACTCGCGCCACCAACTGGCTCGCTTCTACAGGGAACACGCAGGGTTGGCCATGATCGAGGGCAAATACGACCTGGCCGCCACACTCGTCTACCTCAGCATCGATTATGAAGATACCCCCGTGGCCCGCGCTCAACTCAACGCACTCGCCAAACACCGCGGGACCGACCTCAACAAGCCCAACGTCGATCTCCTCAAAGCCCGACTCGAAAATGCACACATTCCCGTCGGCCCATCCTCCCTCGTCTATCAGACGGCACTTCAAATCGGCGAGATGACCCGTCACCAGTTCCCGCAAATCTCAAAAATGGCGTTCGGTATCGCATACGACATCACACACTATCGCCCCTTACTAAAGGAACTGTAGCTCTTTTTTTTTGTGGGGGGACCAGTCCCCCCACACCCCCCGAAATGCGAAAGGGCCACGCGGCAATGCCGCGCGGCCCTTTCGCATTTC
>CAMCLY010000040.1 GCA_945875805.1 uncultured Myxococcales bacterium
CGGGCGCCTTTTTTTTGGCCGATTTGGCGGGTTTTGCGGGGACGTCGTCGTCGTCGTCGTCGTCATCGTCGACGGGCGCCGCTTTTTTGGCCGATTTGGCGGGTTTTGCGGGGACGTCGTCGTCGTCGTCATCGTCGTCATAATCGTCGTCGTCGTCGTCGTCGTCATCTCCTGAATCTCTCAGGCTGGCCGCTTCGGATTCGAGAATATCGTCGACGTCAATGAGTTTGATGATTTCATCCCTGGATTCCTTGCCCAAATCGCTCAGTCCCCAGCGAATCCCGATCACCTTGATGTGCCCCGACGCCTCAAGCCACGCCATCCATGCCTTGAAACTTCCCAGCGTCGGAATCCCCCCCGGATACACATAGCTTGTAATGTATCGATACAGCTCGTTCGTCGAGTAGAGGCGTTCCGCGAGTCCGTCGATGACGTACTTCATCAGAATTTCGTTTTTGGCCGTCAGATGTTTGAAAAGGTGACGCTGACGATCCTCCGGTGCGATGATGTCCTTGAGCGTCTTAAGGAACTCGCCGCACTTCACTTTGCTTCCGTCTGTTTCAATGTCGAGAAAATTCAGCAGGGTTTCAAACGTCTCCGCATCATAGAGGTCCTGCTTCTTGAGTTCTCGCTTGAGCTCCTTGAGGTTCATCTTTTTCCGGATGACACAGTCCACGATGAGCCCCAGTTTAGGCAAAAGTTCGTTCGCCTTGCACCCCGCCATCACTGCAAAATTCAATTCCTGCATACTGCCCTCGCTTTGAAATGAATGACCAACGGCCGAAAATACGCCGTCTAATCTACACGCACACCCCGAACTTCCGCAAGAAATGTTGTATGCGGGGGCGCCATTGTCGCCATTCCGGACGTGGGTTTGGGCGAGGGCGCGGGCTATCCGCCGTGGGCGGATACGCCCTGCGCACGTCGCTATCCGCCTGCGGCGGATACGCGCCGTCTTTTTTTGTGGAGCGGTACGCTCAGATTTTCCGGACGATGTCAAAGACATCGGACGCCGGCCAGTCGGGGTGATAGGTATTCCCGCGCCCTTCGCGCGCGCGCTTCAGGGCTTCGTTTTCGTCGCGAAGGACGTCGTCATTGACCGGGACTTCCTGCGGCGCATCCGGCGGCTGCGGGACGATGTCGCCGTTGACGGGATCGTGAATCACCTCCGGACGCGAAACCGCCGGCTTTTCTCCGGATTCCGACGGGATGATGTTGCCCTGGGCATCCTTGAGTACGGGTTTGGAAAATCCGGCCTTGATCGGATCAAACCCAACACCGAACACACTCATGACGTTGGAGACGGCGATGAAGGCGTGATCGTCGATGGCTTTGACGGTCTTATAGATGTTCTGGGCCTCGCGCTTGCGCGTGACCAGGTAAATCGTCTTTCGGTGCTGTTTGGTGTACCAGCCAAGGGACTCAAACAGGGTGACGCCCCGATGGTGCGCGTGAATGATCTGATCGGCAATTTCGCGATACTTTGAGGTGAAAATGAACATCTGCACCGAGGAACGGCGACCGTTGCTCACCAGATCGATGGCGTAGGCCTGAACGCCCATGAACACATAGCCGTAGGCGACGAGTTCCAGAGTCCCGTCGGGCAAAAAGTACGATGAGGCAATCACGCAGGAGTCAAAAATGAGATAGACACGCCCCCAGGTGACGTTCTTGTACTTCGAGATGATCATCACGACGATGTCGGAGCCGCCCGTCGAGGCGCCGCGCAACAGATAGGTCGCCACCCCTGCGCCCGCAATGATGCCACCCATGATGCCGCTGAGCAGCTTGTCGCTGATAAACGGCGTCTCCGGCACGGGAATGACGTAGAGAAAAAACGTCAGACCCGCTATCCCAAATACCGTCTTGATGCTGAACTCCTTGCCCATGACCACAAGGGCTATCGCACACAGCACGAGGTTAAACCCAAGATACGACAGCGAAACGGGAATCCCCGTCAGGTAGTAGATCATGGCGCTGATGCCGCCAAATCCACCGCCGACAAATCCGTGCGGAAGAACAAAGAGGTTCCAGGCACATCCATAGAGCGCAAGCCCAAGGGTGATCCAGAATGCCTCCTGGACGTAGGTGATCGCTTTGTTTTGCATTAACGCCATGGCAGATTTCCTAAAGACTGTGAACCCGGCGGATCAGGCATTCTCTCGGCTGAGCATCTCAAGGTGTTCAGCGGTCTTGAGGGCCTTGATGATTTCGTCAAGTTCGCCGGTTTCGACAACGGTATCCAGGTTGTAGACGGTCAGTCCAATCCGGTGATCCGTGATGCGGTTCTGCGGATAGTTGTAGGTGCGGATGCGTTCCGACCGATCCCCAGAGCCGACCATGTTCTTGCGCACATCCGCGCGCTCGGACTCGAGTTTCTGCCGCTGCATGTCGAGCAGGCGGCTGCGCAAAATCTTGAGCGCGCGGTCCTTGTTCTTGTGCTGCGAACGTTCATCCTGACAGCACACCACCGTGTTGGTCGGAATATGGGTGACGCGGATGGCCGACGACGTCTTGTTGACGTGCTGACCGCCGGCTCCGCTCGACCGGTAGACGTCAATGCGCAAATCGGAATCGTCGATCTTGAAGTCGACATCCTGAGCCTCGGGAAGAATGGCCACGGTACAGGCCGACGTGTGAATCCGACCCTGACTCTCGGTGACGGGAACGCGCTGGACGCGATGCGTCCCGGCCTCAAACTTGAGATGCGCATACACATCCGTCCCGCTGACCATGGCAATGACTTCCTTGTACCCGCCGGCCGTGCCCTCGGTCGCCGACGTGATCTCCACGTTCCAACGCATCTTGGCGGCATAGCGCGCATACATCTCAAAAAGATCGCCCGCAAACAGCGCCGCCTCGTCTCCGCCTGTCCCTCCGCGTATTTCCAGAATGATGTTCCTGCTGTCCATCGGATCTTTGGGCAGCATCATGATTTGAAGGGCTTCGCGGCGTTCGTGAATTTCAGGCTCAAGACGCGCAATCTCCTCCTTTGCCATGGCGCGCATCTCTTCGTCCTCTTCGGCCAGCAGCTCGCGGGCCTGCCCCAGTTCGGTCTCGGCCGACTTGAGATCGCGATAGGCCAGAATGATGGGCTCAATGTCCGCCCGTTCCTTCGCCGTGGCGTTGTACTTCTCGGGGACATTCAGCGTCTCCGGATCCGCCAGACGGTGCCCGAGATCGACGTAACGTCGCTCGAGATCTTCAAGTTTATCCAGTAATTTTGAGGCCATGGTTCGTTGTCCGTGCTGAGGGCCGTGCCGTCCTTACGGAACTCGCTCCGGCCAAAGTCAAAAACGCCTCCGGGATATTCAGATTCCCACCCCAAAGGCCGCGAACGCGTCAAAATGGGCGCTCTTTGGACACAAAAAAACCCGGATTACGCAAAATACCAAGGAAAGTCCTCCCCTCGGTATGGCAAAATCCGGGTCAGATTCGGCGTCGCTACTTCGATGTGCGATTGTATTTCTTGTTGAATCGTTCCACTCGGCCGGCCGTGTCGACCATCTTCTGCTTGCCCGTAAACAACGGATGACACTGCGAGCAAATTTCGATGTTGTAGTCACCAAGCGTCGAGCGCGTTTCGATGACGTTGCCACAAGCACACGTAATTTTGGCCGGTTTATAATCAGGGTGAATGCCTTTCTTCATAATGTCCTCTTCGTTCTTTCAAATTCAATCCTCGTGTCATATCCACGAAGATCAAAGAATTTCATGCGCATACAGGCGGCGCCGGAAATAAAGCGACCGTCTTATATGCAGATTATCCATAAGCGTCAATTATTTTCCTCGTATTTTCCTCGCGCTTTTCTGCGCAGGCCGTCCCTTCTTCTCGCTCGCCGCTCCAATGAACGGCATGAAAAACCCCAAAAGACGTGGAGAAATCCCTAAACCATGGCGTCTTTCGGGGGGGGGGAAGCCTCCCCCTGAGCGGCTATGTGCTCAGGCCCCAGGCCTTGCGCGCATACGCCGCTACCCCCTCTTCGGATCGTCACTCAGCGGCGCCCTGATGCACAAAAATGCACTCAGACAATCGTCTTGAGCCACGAAACAATTCGGTGGATAATCGAGGATTTCTGCGCATCCTGGGGGTTGTACGTCATCACGTCCGGGCGGTTCATCGCATAAAGCATGAGGCCCACGGCCGTCGAGTACTGCGGATTGGCCACGTGATCGCTGAACCCTCCAACGTTGTAGGGCATGCCGCGGCGGACGGGAAGACCGAACGTCCGTTGGGCCAGCTCCGGGGCGGCATTCATGATCGATGTCCCTCCCGTGAGCACTATGCCCCCGGGTATGGCCTGTTTGTAGCCGGATTTTTCGATCTCCCGGTTCACCATCTCGAGAATTTCCTCCAGCCTCGGCTCGATGATTTCGGCCAGCGCCTGGGCGGGCATCTTTCGCGGGGGATCGCGGTCGTCGGCCGTCGGGATCAAAATCACATCGTCTGCCGGTACCGCCGACGTCATCGCATACCCCGAGAGAATCTTGAGCTTCTCCGCATCCTTGAGCGGGATTTTGAGCGCCTGCGCAATGTCGCTCGTGATGTTGTATCCGCCAACCCCAAGCACGTGCGTGTGGACAAGAGAACCGTGCGTCCAAATCGCCATGTCCGTCGTCCCGCCGCCAATATCGACGAGCGCACACCCAAGCTCTTTTTCGTCCTCCGTCAGCACGGCTTCACTCGCCGCAAGCGACGAAAGCACGAGATCCTCGACCTCCAGACGGCAACGGTTGATGCAGTTGATGATGTTTTGGGCGCAGTTGATCGAACCGGTGACAATATGAACCCGGGCTTCAAGTCGAACCCCGCACATGCCTTTGGGATTGCGAATGCCGGACTGACCGTCAAGCGTGTATTCCTGCGCAAGAACATGCAGAAACTCCCGATCCGGCGGAATCGCGACAGCCTTCGCGCTCTCCAGGACTCGCGCCACATCCTCGTCGGTGATTTCCGGATTCTTGACCGGCGCTACCCCGTCAGAGTTGAACCCCTGGATATGGTTGCCCGTGATGTTGACGATAACGCTCGATATCGTGTCAAAACCAGCCACGGCTTCGGCTTCGTTGAGCGCACGCTCAATGACCTGCGACGCCCCGTCGATGTTCGTCACCGCCCCCTTCTGCATCCCCGATGAGGGCTTCGAACCAAGGCCGATGATATCAAGACCCTGCGGCGTGACTTCGCCGATGACCGCGCACGTCTTCGCAGTCCCAATGTCGATACCGACGAGAATATCTCCGATTTTAACGGTCATGCTGTCTCCGTTTTTATGAAGCCCCCTGAATGGGCCGTGCCATCGAGATTCAGTCTTACTCCAGGATCAAAGGTGGCAGGGCGGCATCGTCATCCATGGCCGATTTGTCTGTTTTCGGCCTTTCGGCTTCCGCCTCTTCCACTGCGGGCGGCGTTATAATAGATTTCTCATCCCTGGGGGCAATTTTGACGCTATCCGTCACGCCCGTCCGCTTTGCCGACCCGGATTTCTCCGCCGACTTGGCTTCCTCTGCTGGCCCGGCATCCGGCACGGCCTGTGGCGCGGGGGGAGCCTCTGGTGGCACGGCGGCAATCTTGGGCTTGACCACAATCCGGTCCAGTGCATCATCCGCATCGATCAAAATATAATCCGCCACGACATGCCTCGCGTTCAGTTCCGCATCGACCGCCATCAGACGTTCGATGCGTTCGTCAAAACGATCATACCCCATCCGGATTTCCGTGGTTCTGGTGTACAGCGAGTATCCGGTGGCCGCGTCGTAGTGAATCTCGTGTATCTTGTGCGGATATCCGCGCTTGTGAATGGCTTCGGCGTACTCAAATGCCCGCACCACCTCGCGTGCGCGTTCTTCCAGAGGACGATCGAGCGAGACGATCGGCGTGGTCAGGGCATCGTCGTCACTGTCGCTCCAGTGTTTGATAAAATTGCCCTCGCCGTCGACAATCGTCAGGGCACCGTCATGCACAATGCCAAGCGGCTCGTGTTCCGTCACTTCGATCGAGACGCTGTCCGGAAGCGAGATGCGGACGCGCGCATCCTTGACCCAGGGCAGCGTCTCCACCCCCGCTTCGATGGTGCGCACATCCATTTCAAACAGATTGGCCTCCTCCGTTTCGAGTCCGGAAACTTCGAGAATCTGTGCATCCGATGCCCGAACATTGCCATGAATGGTGATATTTTGGGGATGAAAATACCCGTCATCCGCCAGATGACGGTACGCAAGATACGTCCCGTAAGGAAGCCCGAGTGCCAGCGTACAGGCCAGACCCACTTTGAGCGCTCCCACGCCGAGGCTCTTCCACCCCTGTCTGTCAATCTGTCGTACCCGCGGTTCGCGCCGGCGGTTTGGGCGAACATTTTTAGACATTGGACGGCTCCCCCTCACTTTCCCTCAACGACTGCGCGATGTCTGCGCGTCTCTTTTCGGACACTTTGCGCTTCGGTCACTTCACGCAAAGACTCACCTTACGAAAGACGGCTTTGGTAGGGCAAATTTTGAGGGTTCCCCCCCTCACCAATGGAATGAACGCGCGCAAAAATACGCCCAGGAACTGGCGAAACGGCGGCACCAAAAGTCCAAAAGGCGCATTTCCCTCTCGTGAACGTGGGGGGGGGGAGGCAGGCGAGGCGGGAAGACCTCTGCCCCGCGCGCAATGCGTTACCCGTCAAACCCGAGGATTTTGATGAGCCATCCGATGCCAAACCACGCACCGCATGCCGACCCGAACGTCGTCAGCACGCATACGATGAGGACGTGGGTAAAGGCGTTTTTATAAAAATCGCGCAACGAATGCACGTTGGGGAGAGCTTCGCAATCGGCCACGGTGGGTTTGCGCAGCCAGGCTTCGAGCAGGCCCAGGACGATCCCCGCCCCGATGACGGGCGTCGTCGAGGTGATCGGAGACACGACGATGGCGGCCAGGATGGTGAGGGGCTTGGCCCATGCCAGAATGGCAGAGAGAAAGCAGAAAACGGAGTTCGGGAGAATCCAGGCGACGAGGAGCTTTTCGAGAGAATCGAACCCCTGCTGATAGACGCCCCATCCGATGCCGCCCACGACGACAAGGGGGATGAGCCATTTGACGACAGTCCAGAGAATGCCAGGCTTGGGAAGCCTGTCGAGGGTTTCCGTATCGATGTCGGCATCAAAATACCGCTTCATGCCGGCCACGTGTCCGGCCCCGACAACGGCCACGACGTTCTTGCCGCCGCACGCGCGCATTTTGGAGACGAGATATTGGTCGCGCTCGTCGATGAGCGGTTTGTGGATTTGGGGCAGGGCCTCCGCAAACGAGTCCATCATGGTGGAGAGGTTCGCCTCGTCCTTGAGATTTTCAATTTCTTTGGACGTGTCGTCTTTGGAATCCTTGTCGTTAAAGAGCATGGAGGAGACGATGGTCGAAAGAAGCTCGCATTTGGTGAAAAAACCAAGGTTTGCCCAGACGCGCTTGAGCGTGACGTGGATGTTTCGGTCGATGAGGACGATCTCGGCGCCGTGTTTCTGCGCTTCCTCCGCAGCCCCGATGAGTTCGGCCCCAGGCTTGACCCCGAGTTTTGCGCCCATCTTTCGCTGATAGGCCGAAATGGCCAGGTTGGCCAGAAGATACAGAAACTTCCCCTTTTTGATGACCTCAAAAATATCGAGTTTTTTCCACCGGTCTTCGTCGTAGAAGCTGTCGTACCGTTCCTGGCACAATTCGATACAGACCTTGTCCGGCTTGATCCTCTCAATCGCTTGCGCGACCTCGAGCCTGCTTGCCTCGCTGACGTGCGCCGTGCCGATGATGTGATAGGTGCATTCGCCGTCCTGAATCGTCGTGATATGGGTTTTTTGAGTTTCCCCATTGGGTTCGTCTGACGTGACTGAAATGGACTGTTGATTGTCTTTGTTGGAGTTTTCCATGTATTAAATACAAAAAAATGACGGAGTAGTGAAATTTTACGAGTTCGTCATCCTGGCGCGCGAGGCGAAGGCGATGTTGACCCGTATGGGAAGCATTTTTCTGGGAGGGGGAAGTCTCCCCCTGAGCGGCTATCTTGCCAAGGGGGGCAGGCCCCCTTGGCTTCAATACGCCGCTACCCCCTCTTCTGATGTGACGCCGTGCGCTTCTGAAGAATTTGCGTTCCGCACTGCCGAACGGGGGGACAAAGGATAGGCATTTTGCAGATCTGGTAAAGTAAAAAAGGCATCTAGCCGTCATCCAGTCCGGCGCTGTCGCCGCGCATCATGGCGCGGCGGAGGTGATCCGGTCCGACGGGGGCGGCCTGTTCGAGGACTTCCGGCCGGGAGAGATCCTGGATTTGGGTGGAGACGAGGTGGAGGCGGAGGACGGCACTGTCTTCAAAATTGAGGTTCGGGCATCCGTGGACGTCGAGGATCCTGAGGGATGGAGGGAGTTTTTCGAGGGCTATCCATTCGAGGGACGGGGTGTGCGAGAGATCGAGTGCCAGGAGGGCATTGGGCAGGGGCGCGTCGGGTGAGAAGGCCTGGAGGCCGTCGCAGCCGCAGGCGTGAAAGGCGCGCAGGGCGGGGCAGCGGGCGATGCCCGAGACATCGCAGAAATCCGCGCACTGGATCAAGGCCAGATCGCGAAGGGCCGGGCACGAAGTGAGTTCCTGTGAGACGCCTGATATGGCATGACACCGCGTCAGTTTGAGCGACGCGAGGTTGGGAAAGGCCGACAGATTTTTGGGCAGCCGTTCGTCGGGGCAGTCGTCGATGTCGAGCCCTGTGACGGTCTCCCGGTCGAGAATGGATAAAGCATTAGCCAGTGCGCGCCGTTCATCGGATAAAGTGACCGTCACGGGTCTGGATGTGTGCGTCGAAAAGATGCGAAGCTGCATATCATGTCCTTTTTGGGGGTACAAAAAAGCGCGCATGAATGCGCGCCTGACAGAAACTGTCTCAAACAGGGGCTTTGGAAATGCGGCCCGGGGTCACTTTTTTTTGAGGTTTTCGATTTCCTTTTTCATGTCATCCATGATGGCGTCGATGCCTTTGTCGTCCCATTTTTTGGCGTATTTTTTCTGATAGGTCTGAACGAGGCTGGCGCCGTCGACGAGGGTGTCGTGGATGTTCCACTGGTTCTGGACGGCATGAAGGACGATTTCGAGTTCGGTTTCGACGTCTTTTTGCTGGGTGAAGCAGGAGACGGTGGCGGAGGTTCTCGTTTTGACGACGCGATCCCAGTCGATTTTGTAGTTGTCTTTGAAGGCTTTGTCTGAGAGTCGTTTGAGATAGGTGAGTTCGATGAGTTCGCGGAAGAGGGATTGGAATTCGGCTTGTTTTGGCGTGTCGAGTTCGTTCCATCGGGCGCCGAGGCTTCGTTTTGCGTAGTCATCGTAGTCGATGAGCTTGTCGACGAACGCGCGAATTTGGTCGTCGCGCTGTGTCGAGGCGGGAAGTGCGTTGAGGCGCAGGGCTTCGGCGTACTGTGCTTTGGCGAAAGCCATGGGTTCCGGGAGGATGGAATAATCGACTTCGCTGGGGGCGGACTGGACGGTGGTGGTGGGCTCGGCAGGTTGTGCCGCGGGGGCGGCGTGGGTGTCCTGTGCGGCCGCCGTGAAGGGAATCCAGAGGGCCATGATGGCGGACAGGATGACGGGGTAAGTTTTTTTCATAGTAGCCTCCAGAAAATGCGTAGCCAGAGCGCATTTTGTTGAATTTTTGTGCGAATGAAGAGACCGTTTCTGAACGCTCTGCGTGAGGCGTTTGGCGTCCGAGATAAAGTTCTTGGCGTCGTTTGGCAAATATCGTACCAACAAGATTGAACATGGGTGAAGTGCACAAGGGCGAGCGTATCTGCCCGGAGGGCAGATAGCCGCCCACAAGCAAAGGAGGTCCGGGCGTATCCGTCCCGGCCCCGTCTGGGGCCGGACGGATAGCCCGGACGGGCGTCGGCGCATGGCGTCAGCCAAAGCCGCGCGTCATGGGCATCGGGAGAGGACCTGGTTTTAAGGATGGCGGAGGTTGTCCGGCGGGGCGGGTGTGAGATGCAAAACAAAATATACCTTGAGAATTAGACAAATGCGGCAAATGTGAGAAACTGCCTCACGAC
This sequence comes from uncultured Myxococcales bacterium, assembly GCA_945875805.1. Lineage (GTDB taxonomy): Bacteria > Myxococcota_A > Bradymonadia > UBA4248 > UBA4248 > UBA4248. Next base: position 10,058 of record CAMCLY010000040.1, read on the forward strand.
ATGTGTCGTCCATTTGAGGAGTGGGTCATGGCAAAAGGCAAATTGTTATTGGGATTGGATATTGGTTCGAGTAGCGCCAAGATTTGTCTTCTCCGGGAATCGCGGGGGAGTTATGAGATCGAAGCGGTGGATCGCGAGAAGTTGCCGTCGGATGCGATTGTGGACGGGGCGATATTGAATCGCTCCGGGGTTGCGTCGGTGTTACGTCAGATGATACAGCGCAATAAAATTAAGCAGAAAGAGTGTGCGATTGCAATTTCGGGTTACAGCGTCATAGTCAAGCGGCTTCGCCTTGCGAACATGAGCGATGAGGAGCTTGCGGAGAACATCAGTTGGGAGGTGCAACAGCATATTCCGTATGAATTTTCGGAAGTTGTGTATGATACGGTTTTACTTGGGCGTAATCCTGCACAAAATTCGATGGATATTTTGCTGGTGGCGAGCAAGCGCGACATGGTGAACGACTACATTTCGGTGGCCCGCGAGGCGGGTCTGACGGTCAAAGTCGTGGATGTGGCGAGTTTTGCGCTTCAGAATATGGTGGAGACGGTGTACGGGGCGTCGTCGGAGACGGACTGTGTGGGGATTGTGAACATCGGTGCGTCGGTGACCTCGATATCGATGATGTCTGGCGGTGTGACGATGTTTACGCGTGACATCACGATAGGGGGGAATCAGATCACGGAAGAGATTCAGAAGCGTCTGAGTGTGACGCGGGAAGAGGCGGAAGGGTTCAAGACTGGTGAAGTGGGGGACGGCCTGATTCCTGGTGAGGTAGGTGAGATAGTGAAGCAGGTGAGCGAGACGATTGGTACGGAGATCAAGCGATCGCTTGCGTTTTTCTATGAGACGTCGGGTCGGGATTTGCTGACGGAGCTGATATTGTGCGGTGGCGTGCTCAAGAATGAGTGTACGCTTCGGACGATAACGGGGATGCTGGAGGAGCGTACGAAGGTGGCGAATCCGTTTGAGGGACTTGGATTTAACCAGAAGCTGTATTCGGACGAGTCGTTGCAGGGCTTGTCTTTGGAATCGGCGGTGGCGCTTGGTCTGGCGTTGCGTCGCAGTGTGGAATAGGGCGTTTGGGAGGCAGATGACATGATAATCCGCATCAATTTACATCCTGGGCGCAAACCCAAGGCAAAATCGAACCCGGCCCAAGGGGTGCTTGTGGTTTCGATAGGGATAGCGCTTGTGGTGGTCGTGGCGGCATTTTTGATGGCGTCGGAATGCAGTAACAAGACGGACGAGTTGACCCAGGAACTCAACCGTGTGAATGCCGACATTTCGGACATCAACTCGCGCATCAAGGATGTGTCGACGATGGGCAAGAAGATCGAGGAGATACGTTCCCGCATCAATGTGTTATCGAATCTGGTCGTGTTTCGTCGGGGGCCGCAGTTTGTGCTGAATGAATTTGGCCGTTTGTTGTCGAATCCTCGTGATGTGCTGACCCGTAAGGAGGCGAGCGAGAGCGGGTGGTTGCTGGCGTGGGAACCGGACAACATCATGCTGAAGTCGTTCAAGGAGCTTGGGGAAGGTCTGATTCAGATCGACGGGACGGCGCGGAAGATGGACGATGTGTATGAGTTCTGGACGCGGATGAAGACGAGCAAGCTGCTCAGGGAGGTGGAGCTTGTCGAGATCAAGGGCGGCCGGGATTCGGGCTCGAGCGAGGCGACGCAGACGTTCAGTTTTCGTATGAAAGCGAACTTTTACTATCAGACGAAAGAAGGGGCGGCGCTCAAGCAAAGTCTTGAGTCGGATTCTGAAAGTGGAAGTTTGTTGGGAGAGAAGCCAGATGAGGGTGCCGCCAGGACGGCCAAGGCGAAGTAGGTGGCAGAGATGGGATTAGAAATAAAGAAATCACAGGGCACATCGGCGTCCGTCCTGATTGTCCTGAGCGTATTGATCGTGATTGGTGCGATAGCGGTGGCATCGTTGGGGGTATATGGTCCGGCCAAAGATCGGCTTGAATCCACGCGGGCCTCGCTGAGTGCCAAGCAGCAGGAACTCGACGATTTGCGAGAAAAAGAGAGTACGTATCAGGAAATCAGCAGTCAGAACGAGCGCGTGGAACGGCGTCTTCAGGTTCTTCAGGAGAAGATTCCGTCGACCACGAATGAGCTGAACCATTTTCTGGACAGCGTGAACCAGCGCGCCCGTTCGTCTCGCGTCGGAAAGTGGACGCTGTTCAAACAGGAAGGGGAAATTGCGAAGGGGGATGTGACGGTCGTCCCGATACGGATGGAGTTTACCTCGACGTATGAAGCGGCGTTGCAATTTTTCTGGGAGCTGGCGTCGATGGGCGACGGGATCAAGACGAGCAATCGCGAGCAGCTCATCAACATTCATAGTCTGACCATGACGCGAGAGAATTCGCGAGACAATGAACTGGAGACCCAGGTCAAGGTTTTGTGCGTGGCCGAGACGTATCTTTACAAAGGCGTCGGCGGTTCGGGCGCGGCCAAGAAGTGACAAAGCAAAGGGGAAAAAAGATGAAAAAGAGCTTCATCGGGGTGCTATCGCTGGCTTTGTGTTTGGCCGTGGCGGGTATGGGATGTGATGACGATCAGGGCGTGGCGGTGACGCGAGTCAAATCGTCGAGGGATATCAGGGCAAAAAAATCGACCATAGACAAGTTGCCGGACACGGTGGACGGGATGTCTCCGGTTCAGGCGTCTGAGCAGGTGGTTCAGGCGCGCAATCCGTTTCGCGGATTCAGCGATACGATTCTGGCGGAAGCCATGATGCGTCAGCGGATCAAAGAGGAGCATCTGCACGACGTACAGCTTCCAGAGCAGCTTTATCCGACGCGCGATTACAAAGTGATCAGCGTGATTACGGGGACGGCGGATCCGAAGGCGTATGTCGTCGATCCTTCGGGGAATCGCTTTATTTTGCGTCGAGGCTCTCTGATTGGCAACAACAACGGCAGCATCTCAAGCATTCGTCGTGAAGGGATAGAAGTGTACGAACGCGTGGCCGATCAGGGGCAGTACATCGAGCTTCCTCTGTTTGACAAACCGGCATCGGACAACAAATCCATACAAATCAGCATACAGTAATCCGCATAACGCAATTATCATTTACCATCCGCAAGAGTTTTAAGGAGTCATCATGAAACGGGCATCTCAAATGACAAAACGTATGGCGTTGTTGTGCACAGCGTTTTGTATATGCAGCTCAATAGCGTGGGATTCGCCATCAACGCAGACCGATAACAACAGTGTGACGAGCCTGAATTATTCGCAGGAAAGTGCCCGTACGCTCGTCGAAATCGGTGTGCAGTCGGATCCGACGTTTTCGGTTTACACGCTGAAGGATCCGAATCGCGTTGTGGTGGAGATCCTCGACTGCGACGCGAGCGCGCGGATATCGCCGGTTCAGGTTCGCAACGGGGTGTTGGACACTGCGGCGGTGAGCGTGTCCCAGTCGAATGATTATCGCGCCTGCCGTGTGATTTTGGGTCTCGAAAAGGAAGCGACGTACGCGGTGGATTCGACGAAAGACAAGATCGTCATTGCGATCGATGGCAAGCCGGAAGTTCAGCCGTCTGAACTGGCACAAGCGTACGAGGAACTCGCGCAATCGCGCGATGAGGCACTCGCTTCGGCGCGTACGATGATCGCACGCGAACAGGAAAAGACGGCGCAGGCGCGCGCTGAGGCCAATGCCGCGCGCGCCGAGGCCGATGCCGCGCGTGCCGAGGCCGATGCCGCGCAGTCTCGCGTTCAGGGAATGGAGACCCAGAACGCAAGCCTTGTTGCCGAAAATGCCGATTTGCTCAAAAAGATCGCATCTCAGGAGACTGAGATGGCGCGTTTGCAGAAGGAAGTTCTGGCCGGGGGGGCTGCGCGCGAGAAGCTCAAAAAGCTCGAAAAAGACGCCTCGAAGATCGATGCGGCACGCGCCGCAGAAATCGCCGATCTCAAAGCTCAGGCGCGCCAGGGGCGTCATGCGCGAGAACAACTTCAGGCACTGCGCGCCGAAACTGCCGAGCTTCAGTCCCAGCTTGCGCATATGACCTCGACGGTCGCGGCGACGACGGCCAATGATGTGTCGGTGGCGACGGCCGGGATCGCCTCGACGGTTCCGCCGATTGACATGACGGTGGGGCAGTCGTCCGTTTCCGAAACGGCCCCCATCGACAACCAGGCCGCCGCGGTCGCCAGTGTCCGCGACATCCAGTTCCTTCAGGATGCGCAGGGGCAGGGCATGCAGGTGGTGGTCAAACTTTCCGCCCCTGTCGAGAAAGTCGAGAACGTCGATTCTGGAACTCAGAAAAGCACCTTGCGCATTGCCGGGGCCGTGCTTCCCGACGCATTCAATAAGAAATATGACACGACGGCGTTCAATCAGGGCGTCCGCTTTGTCGACTCGACCCGGACGAGTCAGGGTATTGAATTGATTGCGCAGTCGTCCGAACGGACGATTGAATCCGTCGAACAGAATGGCGACACGATTACGTGGCGCATTCGTCCCGTGCGCGAGGGTGTGGCGTACAAGGCCCCCGTCGATCGACGCCAGAACGCCATGGTCTCGGCGGCCGAGCCCAGCAGTTATGACGTTTCCAGTTATGGCGCACAGAACTCCCTCAAAAATACGCCGCTTGCCAAGCGCAAGATAACCCTCGACATTCACGATGCGGACATCAACGATTTGTTGCGTTTGCTTTCGGACGAGATCAATACGAGCATCGTCGTCAATCCGGATGTCAAGGGCAACGTGACGTTGTCGCTCAAGAGCGTCCCGCTCGATCAGGCCCTCGACATCATTTTGCGCATGAATGATCTCGGCATGCGTTACGAAGGCAATGTCATCTGGATTGCCAAGTCGGAGCTTTTCCGCATTGAGGAGGAACGCGCGATCAAGGCGGCGCAGGCGCGTGAGCGCCTCGAACCCCTTGAGGTTCGTCTGATCCCCGTCAATTATGCGAGCGCTTCGGATCTCCAGGACAATGTGACTTCGCTTTTGAGCAAACGTGGCTCGGTGAACATCGATGAGCGCACGAACACCTTGATTCTCAAGGATGTGGCGGCCAACCTTGATGCGGCAGAAATACTCGTCAACAGTCTCGATACCCAGACGCCGCAAATTCTCATCGAAGCGCGTATCGTCGAAACGCAGGCGAACTTTACGAAGGAGATCGGCATTCAGTGGGGTGGTGACGGGATCGCGAGTGCCCAGACGGGCAATGCCACGGGGATCGTGTTCCCGTCGACCATCGGCATCGCCGGCGGTTCGACAAGCGACAACAACTCGGGTACATCGGCAACCCCGAACTTTGCAGTCAACCTTCCCGCCTCCGTCGGTACCGGATCCGGTGGTGCCATCGGCCTGACGCTCGGGTCGGTCGGCGGTGCCATCAACCTCAATATTCGTCTGAGCGCGATGGAAGAGAAAGGTTTCCTCAAGATCGTTTCGGCGCCGCGCATCATGACGCTCGACAACATTCAGGCCGGTATCGAACAGGGGACGAGTATTCCTATCTCGGTCGTGAGTGCCGCCGGTGCCCAGACGATGTTTTACGATGCCAAACTCAACCTTCAGGTGACGCCGCACGTCACGCGCGATGGCAACGTCTATCTCAAAATCGACATATCCAAAAACGAACCTGACTTTGGTAACACGGGTGCCAACGGCGATCCTTCGATCATCAAGAAACAGGCGCATACCGAGCTCCTGATTCCGGACGGGGAAACGACGGTCATCGGCGGCATTTATACGCGCAATACCTCGCAGTCGATGAGCAGCGTTCCCTTCTGGGGTTCGATTCCCATTCTGGGTTACCTGTTCCGCAATACGTCCGAAACCGACAACCGCACGGAACTCTTGATCTTCATCACGCCGCGCATCATCAACCGCGACGCTTCCATTGCGGCTTCCGGTCACGGTTCGTTTATCCCCCCCGTGGAACGCACGGACGGCGACAAGAAGAGTTCCAAATAATTGTATAAAGTGCCAAGGGCACGGAGGATATTATGATGAAAAAGATAATTTCCATCATGGCCGGTGGAGTTCTGCTGGCTGCCACCATGAGCGGTTGTGTCGATGACAATCCGACTTTTGTCATCCGCGGGCTTGTTCCGATTAGTTCAACCTGTGAGGCGGGATCTGATACCGACGAAACTATAGCACAAGAGTTTCATTACATTCTGAATGAAGAAGATAAACAGGTTTGTGACAAGTATTTTTCGTCGGAAGATGATACTCAGTTTTATGTTCAATTTATGAATAATTCCTCTGATGAATCTGTGTGGGCATCATCAGGCAGTTCGAGTTCGTCAGGTTCGACGTTTGATTCGGAACCGCCTGATCGAGGTATGCTCGTTCTTAAAAAGATCATAAATGAATGCAAAAGCATCAACGATGATCCCAATGGTTGTGATCAAATTAAACGACAAAAGCTAGAAAAGGATTATTCTTCGTCTGTTAAAGCTAATGAGAGATTTTGTGCTGTGAATACTTTCGCTTGGACTCAGTTCATTGATGAAGATAGCGCAAAAAATATGATGCAAGATGGTGAGTTAAAGCTTCTTTTGGATATATATGGAAAGTATGCTGATGTGGGCGGTTTGATCAAAGGTACTTCGAGTCATGCCTACCTCACAATAACCATTCGAGAAGCCGGAGATAGGAATGTGGTCGAATTGGAAGATTATTACAAAATAGCTTCGAAGGGGTATGCGACTGCAAAAGATGCTTATTATAATGCTCTTGCCCAAGGTAAAACAGGAGAGGATTTAACTCCGTACAGCGAGGCATTTACCTCTGCAAAGACAGCATATTATTCAGCACTCAATGAATTTCGCGTGGCGTGTGGGTTGACCGAAATTTCTGAGTAAGCGTATAAATCTGTATGGCGGCGCTATCGGGCCTTACGCCCGATACGCGCCGCTTTTTTTTCAAGAATCGGAGGTTATGGAACCCAGATGATGGCCTGGGCGTTCTGTTGGACATTTTTAAATTTCGGATCGTCCTGTCCAAAAATGAAGCCATAACGTTGGGCATGTGCGGTTTTCATGTCGGTGGCTTTGTGGAACCACAGGTTTGTCTTTTTGGCGCGATCGATGATCATGAGATCGCCGCCGGCGTTGAACGAACCCGTGACACCGATGTATTTGGGACTGACGGCAAAATCGCGTGAATCGACGTCGGTCTGGGCGTGGTATTTGGCATTTTTGAGGGATTTGTGGAGTCCCTGATAGGCCATGTCGACGGGATCTTTCTGGGAAAGATCCTTGGTCGAGAAAGCCGTGAGGTTCATGCCGAGAATGACATAGTCGCTGGTGACCTGAACTTTGTTGTGAGAACGGCAACGCGGAAGCAGAAAGAGATCCTTGCCGTCTGGGGCGAACTCAAATTTGTTGCCCCCCTGTCCGTTTTGGACGGTATCGATGTTCTGGGTGCCCGGTTTTTTGGGATTTGCATCGATTTTGGTGGGCATGTCAGACGCGATATCCCACATCACGGTGTAGTCGGTGCCCGAGGTGAGGAGCCTGGGGTTGCCGTCGACGTCGAGGGCTTTGACGGCGCTGAGGTTGGTGGGCGACATGGGGCAGTGGTCTGCGCGATGGATGGGGTTGTGGGTGCGCTCGCCGATCATGTCGTCAAAGAGGGGTTCGCCGGCTTTGTTGAGGGGGACTTTGTACAGCACCACGTCGTTTTCGGCGTCGAAGCGGCCATTTCCGGACAGGAGATAGAGGGCGTCATTGTAGAGCTCGATGGCTTGAAAATCGAGACGGGAGTGCGAGTTGAGGCGTTGTGACTGTTTTGGTGCGTAGTACGTGGCGGTGGTGGCGCGACCGTCGTTGTAGATGTCGGCGACAAAAATGCCCTGCTGTCCGTTTTGTTTTTCGGTGGGCACGACGTCGACGATATAGAGTTTTTTCAAATCGGTCGAATAGACGGCGCGGCATGGATTGGAGCCAAAAGGAATGCGCGTGGCCTGGAGTGGGGTGAAGGCCTGGGCGTCCTCGTAGGGATTGAGCGTCAGGGCCACGCCTCCGGAGGTTCCGGAGATCATGGCGATCACCGTTTTATCCGGCCCCGGCACCATCGCGCATATCGGGGCGCTCAGCAGGCCCTCGCCGTTGATATATTTGGACGGCACAGCGGCCTTCATGGCGTCGGGAATGAACACAAATGCGCCCTGTTTTCCTTTGGTATCGGGATCGTAGTCGTGTTCTTCGATTTTTTTGAGGTCGATACGGCGCAGAAGGCTGGTGTTGGCGTTGGGGGCGCTTGGCGTGGAGACGAGGAAGAAGCCGCCGGATTTGGATTTGGTATCATAAATCCAGTTGTTGCCCGGACGCGGGGATTTGGCTCCGACCGTGGCTCGGTCGGTGGTGGACACCTGGGCGCCCTCGCGTTGCTGGAGATCGTTGGGCGGCGGCAGACGCCATGTTCCCGTGTCGTCGACGACGAGGGCGCCATCGCGGGGCGACGCCGATCCGCCCGATTCGGCCTGTGATTCATGACTGTCGCTGGAACGGCGAGCAAACATGCCTTCAATGACGTCACAGCCGGTGGTCAAAAGAATCGTGGAAACGAGTGAGCAAAAGACACCAAGATTTCTGCGCTTCACAGAGTACCTCCCTGAAAAAATGACAAGCCATGATACCTGCCTTGCGGCGGACGGGCAAGGGGAGAGCGCGTCCTGAGAAGCGCTATTCGAGTCCGGACGCTTTGGACACGGGTACGATGAGGGCATGTTCCCATCGTGTGCGCGCCACGCGAACGAGAAAGAGGATGCCGCGGCAGCACAGTTCGGCAGCCATGGCTATCCATACCCCGACGAGCCCCATCGATCCTGCGAGCAGCAACGACAGCGTGATGCGTATGCCCCACATGCTCGCCAGATTGAGTATCGTCGGCACGAGGGTGTCGCCAATACCGCGCAACGCGCCCGTGCATACGATCGACGCCCCATAGAGGGGTTCCGCCAGGGCTTCGATGCGCAGGATTTGCGTTCCGAGCGTCTGTATTTCCTGGACCGGCGACAGCAGTCTGAAAAGGAGCGGCGCCACGGCGTAAAGAATGGCGCCCGTGACGGCCATCATGGCCATTCCGAAGCCGATGCACATCCAGGCAAAGCGTTTGGCGAGCTGGGGTTGACGCGCACCGATGGATTGGCCGACAAGGGTGGTGGCGGCTTCGGCGATGCCGAATCCCGGCATGTAACAGAAACTTTCGGCCGTGACGGCCAGGCTGTTGGACGCGAGGGATACGGCGCCCATAGGGGCGATAATGGCGGTGGTGACGACGAGGGCGCCGCTGAGAATCATGTGTTCAAAAGCGATGGGCGTCGAAATTTTGACGGCACGCCGGAGGCAGGCGCCGTCCCATCGAAACGATTCGTCGCGTCGCGGCAGAAGCACAAACCTGAGCCGGACGACGGCGACGATGAGCACGATCAGGCCGACGGCTTCGGCCAGCACGGTGCCCAGTGCGGCACCGGTCACGCCGAGCCCCGCGCCGGGCATCGTCCATTCCTGCCCCCAAAGCTCGACCTCGCGCGTTTCAAAAATGAGGAAAAAATTGAAAATGACGTCCAGAATACCGGTCAGGACGTGGACGAGGCTTGGGGTTTTGACGTGTCCCGTACACTGGAGCATGGCGCTGAGGTAGCGGTAGGCGGCCATGAGCGGGATGGCGCACATGAAGATAAAAAAGTACCGGAACGCGTCGTGTCGAATCGCTTCTTCGCCCCCCAGCAGGGCCGGGACGTGCGGGCTGATCGTCAGCGCAATGGCGCACACGACGAGGCAGAATCCGCCGACGACCATGGCTCCCTGTTTGAACGTGTTGCGTGCAGCGGCATCGTTTTTTGCCCCAATGAGCTGCGCCACCTGGACCGAAAATCCGGTGACCGATGCGGACGTCACGCCAAAAAAGACCCAGGTGAGCGGAGCCACGAGCCCGATGGCCGCCGCCGGTCCGGCCCCCAGCTGTCCGACCATACTGGCGTCGATGTATTCCATGACGATCATGCTGAGCTGTGCGAGAATGGCGGGAATGCTCAACATGGCGATGAGGCTGACCTGCTGTCGGGTCGAGAGTCTGGCCCCGTCGCGCATCTGTTCGAGAAGAGTGTCTTTGAGGTTCATGGGAAGTCTGTCTGATGTTTTTTTTTGGGGGGGGGGGGGAAGTAGCCCCCTGTGCGGCAATTTGCTAAGGCCATCGGCCGTGCGCGCATACACCGCAACCCCCAATGCCACGGCGGACGAGAGGGGTGGTTTTAACGCGGGCGGGTGCGTGGTGAGGG
>CAMCLY010000041.1 GCA_945875805.1 uncultured Myxococcales bacterium
GTTTTTGGGAAATTTATCCTTCTTGAACGCGTCAGCGTGGGGGGCATGGCTGAGGTTTATCGGGCCAAATTGCTCAACAATCCGAACTTTGAACGTTTTTTCGCCATCAAACGCATTCTCCCCCATCTCGCGGCAGACAAAGAGTTCGTCACCATGTTCATCAACGAGGCCAAGGTGGCCGTCGAACTTGAACATCCCAATGTCTGTCAAATCTATGAACTTGGACGTCTTGGGCAGTCCCATTACATCGCGATGGAGTTCATCGCCGGTCGCGATATTCTGGCCATCCAGAGCCACTACCGGCGTCAGAAGAAGATCATGAGTGTGAGCCAGGCGTGCTTCATCATCGCCCAGGCCGCCCAGGGTCTCGACTATGCCCACAAAGCTTTGGATTCCACCGGGAACCCGCTTGGACTCGTACACCGGGATGTCAGCCCGCAAAACCTTCTTGTCACCTTTGACGGCATCGTCAAACTCATCGACTTTGGCGTATCCAAGGCCTCGCGCCGCGCGTCCCATTCCAAAAGCGGCGTCGTCAAAGGCAAGTTCAGCTATATGAGCCCCGAACAGGCCGCTGACCGCGACATCGATCATCGTTCAGACATTTTCGCCCTCGGCGTCGTCTTCTGGGAACTCCTCACCGGACGCAGGCTCTTCCAGTCCGAAAGCGAGTTTGCCATCATGGAGATGATCCAGGAGTGCAAGATCGAAAAACCGTCCAAGTATAACAAGATCGTCCCCGACGCCGTCGATCGCATCTGCATGAAGGCCCTCGAAAAAGACCCCAACATGCGTTACGCATGGGCCGGGGACATGGTCGCGGATCTCTTCGAGTTCATCAAAGGATGCAAAACCCCGTTCACCCAGTGGCACCTCCAAAACTGGATGTGTTCGACATTCAAAAAGGAACTCGACCGTGAATGGGAAATGCTTCCCATTTTCAAGAGCATTAACACCGTCGAGGACATCGAGCGGTACAACCGGGAACACCTTGACGAGGAACGCCGGGAAGCCGGCCTCCCCACCGAGTCCGAAGCCAAGACCGAGGATATCTCGGCCCTCACCCCGGATGCCCTGGCGTCCGACGAAAAAAACGGGGCCGCCCTTCCCCCTGTCCCCGGGCGCGGCGTGCTCAAACCAGGCGAAACGAGCAAATCCCTGCCAGGCGTGAAATCCGTCAGTCTTTCCGGCCTCAGCCCCGTTTCCGATGACACGGCAGGGGCGGGCGCAAGACTCTCTATCTGCGCTTCACAGGCCGTCTCCGACGACGACATCGAATTTGAACCCGAAGGCATTGCCCCAAGCGTTTCCGACCCCCAAATCCTCAGGTTCAAAAAGGCCGAACGCAAGGCCCTCATGCGCAAAATCCTCATGGCGTTCATCGTCGTGATATGCCTCGGTTTTATTGCAAGCCCCATTCTTCTGTCGCTCAAAATCATCGAACTGCCCGCCCGCCCGATCAACCTCCCCGAACAGGCGTCCGTCAAGTTCTTGATCTACCCGGAATCCACAGAAACAAACGTCGAGCTGTCCATCTACCCCGAAGGGGCCAACCCCAAAAAATCCGATCCCGTTTTCATCGCCACACAGGCCGGACAAACGACCGAGTTTTCCAACCTCAAGGCCGGACTCTATTCTATCCAGGTCTCCACTCCGGGCTACCAGGCCGAACGATACCTGGTCTCCCTGGAAAATGGCTCCACCGAATGCAAAATTACCATGACAAACGCCATTCCCAAAGAAATGACGTACCGCGTTAAGGTCTCCCCCGAGGACGCACAGGTCTACTACGGCGAAGCCACCAAAGATTCCATACAGGATATCCCAAACACTCGCGTCACAGGTACCGAAGGTATCTACGAACTGAAGGCCATTGAGGGCAAGGAATACACCATCCGTGCGTTCAAGGCCGGATACCATCCCAAGACCGTTCCAGTCACCGCCACCGCCGACATGTCCCCCCTCGAAATCACCCTAGACCCCGGCGACGAGGTCACCCTCGAGATCGCCTCGGCCCCCTCAAATCTCACCGTCTTTGACGTGACACACCCCGATCGGAGCGTAAAGAAAGGAGAAACCCCACTGACCCTCCCCATCGATAACACCGACAGCCCCATTACCCTCGAAATCAAAGCCCCGGGAGGCGAACCGTGGACCTATACCCTGGACTTTAACCGCATCAATACCAACGACATCCGGCTGTTCGCCGATCTCGAAGAAACCCCATAACCCCAGACTCCCCAGCCCCAGCCCCTCCCCCATTCCCCGATCCCGCATTTTCATGCAGAACCGGCGTTTGAGAGGGGTATCGGCAAAAAGGTTTGACAGCTTTTTTTTTTCCATATAGAAGACCCGCGTTTCTTAGCATGTCGCATTTTCATGTGCGGCAGTTTCGTGACTTTTTCCCTTTTGAGTATTAATTTCCATGACAACAACCATCGTGAATGCCGGTAATCTTTTTGCAGCTGATGCAGTAGAAAAACTCGCTGCTTCCGATTTGTTCACCAGCGAAGAAATCGCCGAGAAATTCGAGCAACTTTGCGAACATTTTGAACGCCATCATATCCACCTCAACGACGAGGCCACCGCACCTCAGGTGGGATTCTTCCTGGTCAACCGCGCCCTTCACATCCTCGGATACGCACACAGCCACAACGAACCCCTCGGCGAAGACCTGCGTATCGAATACACGTTGTTCAACAGCGCAAATGCTTTCCTCGCCCATGTCAGCGGCCGTGGAACCCACGCCTTCTTTAATGGCGCCTGCGGTATCGGAAAACTCGCCGCCTGGGCAGCAAACCTCGACGAAGCCGTCAAAGACGATGAGGGAAACGCCGGTGATCCCCCCGCTTACGAACTCGATGAACAAATGCGCGCCACAAACCTCCAGTGGGCTATCCTCACCAACGGTCGCATCTGGAGACTCTTCCACAAAAATACATGCGCCATGCTCAACACCTTCTTCGAGATCGATTTGCTCCAAATCCTCGAAACCCGCGATGTCGACGCCTTCAAAATCTTCCTCAATGCCTTCTCCGTCAAAGCCATCGCATTCGATAAATCTGGCTCCTGCCCCGATAAAAAATTGTTGGCATAATTTCACGCCAGACGTGTTATCCCTTAAAACTCCTGTCCACACAGGAGTTTTTTTGTACCTGATTCTCACCCATGCCACCCCGCTGAAAATCGTTTGTCATGGAAAATATCCTTCAGTCTTTACAGACACTCACGCAAAACGGTCGTTCCCAAAACCACTACTCCGCCGCTCAGCTCGTCATTGCCGAAAAAAATCATACCCTGTTCCAAACCGCTGTCGGAACCACCAAATCCTCCCAGTCACCACACAGCCCCGTCCCCACCGCCAACATCCAACATGATTCCCTTTTCGACATCGCAAGTCTGACCAAACCCCTCGCGACCTCCGCACTCATGATGATCGCGGTCGATGAACATCGCATCTCGCTCAGCCAAAAACTCATCTCCATCAACGGTATCCATGTTCCCTCATGGATGCTGGAATACACCGTCGCCGACCTCCTCTCCCACCACACCCCGCTCAAACCCCTGCTCGATTTGCACGGTCCAACGCCGAGAATCGAAGATCACCGCTCCGCACGAAATTACGCCGAACGCCAGATCCTCGAATCCAGCCCCCGTGACGACGACGCCTCATGGTGCTACTCCGACCTGGGATTCATCCTCCTGGGCTTCATTCTGGAAACCCTCTACAACACCCAGCTCGAAAAACTCTTTCGCGACAAAATCGCATCCCCACTGCAGCTCGACACCCAAATGATGTTCTGCCCGTTGCACCACGTCGATCAGAGAACCATCGTCGCCACAAGCCTATGCTGCAACACCCCGCTTCAGGGACACCCCGATGACGCCAACGCCCGGGCACTCACCCATCAGGCCGGACATGCCGGCCTCTTCGCCTCGGCACAGGCTATCGCCACATTCGTTCAAAGCCTCTTCGACGGCCGTTTTCCTTGTTCAAAAAATACCATACAAACCTTCCTTTCATACCACCACGCGCAAACCCCATTTGCCCTCGGATGGGATCGCCCCACTTCCAGCCTCTCCCTGTCCGCAAGAACCCCAGGCGATCCCGTCCTCGGACACCTCGGATACACAGGATGTTCCCTCTGGATTGACCTCGACTCACAACGAAGCGTCACTTTCCTCACCAACCGCACTCACTGTAACAACGACCCTCACTCCATCGCCGAACTCAGACGACAAATCATGCGACTGAGCTGGAGTATCTAAATGAATACAAAACGTCTGGCCGCCCTCGATATCGGCACCGTCCGAGTCGGCATCGCCGTATCTTCTCCAGAAACCGGACTCGCCATCCCCCATTCCACCCTATACCTCAAATCCACACCCGACCCATTCTCGCAAATCGCCTCCACCCTCGAGAATCTCGGCATCTCATGCGTCGTCGTCGGATGGCCACTCGAACTCGACGGCTCTCAGGGACCCGCCATCCGACGCACAAAACAGTTCATCCTCAAACTCAAAGCCGTCGCCCCTCACCTACGCTTCGCGCCACAGGACGAACGACTGACCTCGGCCGCCGCCGAAAATACCCTTCAGGCCATGCACACTCAGGGATCCCGAAAAAAAAATGTCGTCGATGCCATGGCCGCCGCCCTCATTCTGCAAACCTATCTCGACAGAAAGTCTGTTTTTTAACCCACCAAACCTCACTTTGCGTTACGCTTAAAAAAGGTGTTCGGATTACGGGAGACGGACATGAACATATACCTCATTGACGATTTGGGCGATTCCGGAGAATACGCCGGCTTTTTGATGGCACATCGCGCCGTCCTGCCACAGTTTACCTTGCGTATCTTCACGCACCTCCAGGCCCTCCTGGACGCCATCCACACCCAGATGCCAGATGTCCTCCTCGCAGACATGCGGTTCGACAACATCCCCCTCTCACAACTCTACGGCGATATCCAGGGCCTCGCACAAACCGAGGCCTTCTGCGGAAATTTCGAGCGCGCCGAAGCTCAAGTCAGAGGAATGCAGGGACTCCTCATTTGCAGAGCTCTGCGCGCCGAACACATCCCCATCCCCATCATCCTCTTCGCGTCTCTCCCCCCCTCCATCATCGAACACGTCTCTCAAACCCTCGCCCCCATCCACATCATCGAAGGGCTCATCCTCAAACACGTCAAGACCATTCTCGAAGGCATTGCACGATGATCCTCAAACCCATCTGCGACATCCTCGACCAATTCTATCCAGATCCCCCCATCCCGCTCGATTTCTCTTCTCCATTCACCCTCCTCATCGCTGTCGTCCTCTCCGCTCAATGCACCGACAAACGCGTCAACGCCGTCACCCCGGCGCTCTGGGCTCACGGCACTTCCCCCGCCGACATCGCCGATCTCCCCGTGCAAACCCTCACCGACATCATCCGACCCTGCGGCCTCTCCACACGAAAAGCCGACGCCATACACAACATCTCAAAAATCCTCATGCAAAAATACCACGGCGAAGTCCCCAGCGACCGAACCGCACTCGAAGCGCTCCCAGGCGTCGGACGAAAAACCGCAAACGTCCTCCTCTCGCACGTCTTCAACATCCCCGCTTTCCCCGTCGACACCCACGTCATGAGACTCGCCAAACGATGGAACTGGTCCAACGGAAATTCCCCAGAAGCCGTCGAACGCGACCTCTGCTCCCTCTTTCCCCCGGAACTCTGGATCAAACGCCACCTCCAAATGATCCTCTTCGGCCGGAATTACTGCACCGCCCGCGGACACGACAACTCCAAATGCCCCGCATGTCGCCTCATCATTCAAAAAGTCCCCCAAATTCCCGCATGACAAATGCCCTCCTTCATTCTGGCGCGCAGCTATTCGCCCTTGGCGAATACGCCCGCGCAAGGCGCTATCTGCCAAAGGCAGATACGCGCCTTTTTTTTTCTTCAAAACAAAACCTCCAAGATCACCCTCTGACATTTCTGTCACTTCACGAAAAAATCGCCCAACCAGCCTTGATTTCATCGCTTTTCTTTGCTTTCCCCGACTTTCCTGCCTTTTTTTTCTTTTCCACTTGACATGGCGATTTCCAGACTATGACACAAAAATCATATCCTCATCCGCCCATTTCATGTCACGACCTCTCAATTTTATCAATAAAATCAAAGGGTTAGATTTTTTATTTTGTTCTGGTTCTCGTTTTGCCAACACCCCCGCCGGAATTTGTTCCGGCGGGGGAAAATCGGAAATCTACAAAAAGAGGCAAAACCATGACACGGACTCAAGCTGAAAATCTAAACAACAAAGAAGTTACACAGATTCATGCAAAGAGTGCTCAGGAGCATTCCGATGAGGGCGGCGCCATTCTTTACTACAAACAAAACATCAACAGCTTGCCCCTGCTCTCCAGAGAAGACGAAGAACGCCTGGGCTTTGAAATGGACGATGCCCGCGAAAAAATGATGATGGCCGTCTTCAGCACAAAACCAGGTGTCTCCATGATCCTGGACCAGGTCCACGCGTTTTGTCGCGGTGAACTCAAACTCAAAGACCTCCTCGGACATCGGCAGATGGAAGACGATGAACGTGAGGAATCCTCCGAATCCCTCGTCAAGGGATTTGAACAGCTCTCCCTCCTCCTCTCCAAGGCAAACGACGGCGACACTTCATGCCGACACCAAATCATTGAGACCATGCGCACACTCGACCTCGGCATGGACTACATTCTCAGCGTGGTGCGCGCACTGCAGGCTCTCTCCAGCAACTTGATGAAAACACGCGCCGAATGGCTCGACATGTGCGACACCATCGGCGTCACTCCGCAGGATCTGCTCAAAAATATCCGACGATTCCGCAATAAAAAGAAAGCTCCTCTCATCGCCAATTCCAACCAGTGCCGTCGATACGAAGAACTCTACCAAAACTACATCGCCCAGCGAGAGGCACTCGCCGAACACGTCGGAAACGACATCGACGGCTTCGAACAGGCCATCCTCGAAATCTCAGCCGAAAACGCCCGTTACGAAAATGCCCGCTCCATCATGATCACTGCAAACCTGCGGCTTGTCGTCGTCATCTCCAAACGATACGCCCGCCGAGGAATGCAGCTCCTCGACCTCATTCAGGAAGGAAACATCGGACTCATGCGGGCCGTCGAAAAATTCGACTACAAACGCGGCCACAAATTCTCCACCTATGCCACATGGTGGATTAAACAAAGCGTCACTCGCGCATATGCCGATCAGGCACGGACCGTGCGCGTTCCCGTACACCTCGTCGAAGTCATCAATCGCATCGTGCGTTCCACGCGTCAGCTCGAACAAAAACTCGGACGTTCACCTTCCACCGAAGAAATCGCCAACGAACTGCAAATGTCCACCAGCTACGTCGAAAAAATGCTCGAAATCTCCAAGTCCTCTGTCTCACTCGATGCCCCCATCGGTGACGACGAAGACTGCAAACTCGGAGACTTCATCGAAGACACCACCACCGAAAATCAGCTCGACTTCCTGGCCCATGAAGACCTCAACTCAGAAATCGAAAACATCCTCACCACGCTCACCCCAAGAGAAGAACGCGTCCTGAGATTGCGTTTCGGTATCGGCGAGTCAAACACACACACCCTCGAAGAAGTGGGAAATGAGTTCAATCTCACGCGCGAACGCATCCGGCAAATCGAGGCACGCGCCATCGCAAAACTCCACGGCCCCGCTCAAAACTGTGACCTCGCGCTGTTCGTATAGCGAAATTTCACCCCACATAAAAAAGAAGGCGCCGCCGGCCCTCATGCCAGACGGCGCCTTCTTTTTGTATGCGGCGCCTTCTTTTAGACGCTCCCCCTTCAACTCTGTTTGAGCATTTCATGAAAACATCGACGCGTCGGCGTCCGTGTGTCTTCATACAAATGAAGCGCACCACCACGACAAATATCGAATTTGTCACATTGACGACACGGCCCAAGTGACCGCGCCCACGATCGATCCCGCATGTTCTCAAACCGTTCCCGCCATACCGTGCTAAAACGCTCCTTGCGAATATCCCCCTGATCAAAATACGAGGAAATCTCTGGACACGCCCCTATCTTGCCATCATAGCGTATCCCGCCCACATTTATCCCAGCTCGACACTGACACAAATACGGCCGCACCAGCCCTTCATAATCATCCCCGACATAGCCTTCTTCGCTAAATTCGGGCACCACATCGTCCTCAAAACGACGCGCCTGACGGACAAACGACAACAATTCCCTGACTTCCGATTCCGAAAGCAACAGGGATTCATTATCAAGCGCTCTCCCCACGGGAATCACCGGAGCCACTCTCCAGCGACGGATGCCTAGCTCCGTAAGCCACTGCTGCATCTCTCGCAAATGAGGCATACACGGTTTGGTAATCGTCGAAAGCGCTTCGAGAACACCCTTGTAGCCCGCCGCACGGAGATGACCTATCGCCTCCACCGCATGACGCGCCGTACCCTTCGCACGAATCGAATCGTTCACTTCCGGTATGCTGTCCAAGGACAGAGAGATAGAGTTCATCCCACACGAAACAAGCCGACGCGCCGCCTCGGCATCCAGCAACGTCGAATTCGTCACCATCCCATACGGAAAACCGCGTCGATGCAAATGCTCAAAAATATCATAAATGCCTCGCTTGAATAACGGTTCCCCACCCGTCACCGCCACCATCACACGACGAGGATCAAAATCTTCCGCAAGCTGATCGATAATCGATATCCACTCCTCCGAACTCAGCTCACCATCCCGCTCTGCCGACGAACAATCACTCCCACAATATGAACAGTGTATATTGCAACGACGGGACACTTCAAAAAAGATATATCTCAGCTCATGCGTGTTGCGATTCGCCTCAAGACGTATCTTGTGACGCTTCCACATCATGGCCTGGTAAATCATCAGTCGAAGATCTGGCATACCCCTCCCCCTATTTTTCCTCTTCAGGCTCAGGATCCGGTTCTATTGGCGCCGGACCATAGACAACCGGTATCGGCTCCTCCACATTCCGGCATTCCCCAGATTCCCGATAGGCATCGACGCACACTTCAAAAGACAGACTCCCCTCTTCCCCCTCATCCAGACAGCACGCTTTTTCCTCATCCGTATATTCCGTCGGAATCGGACCATACAGAGCGATATACTGCTGACACCGGCCGGACTCGCGATACTCCGCCACACACTCATCAAACATGGGACTTCCTTCCTCGGCATACCCTTCACAGCACGCTCTTTCCTCATCCGTATACCCAGGCTCCACAGGATCCGTATACCCAGGCTCCACAGGCGCAGGCCCGTAATACGTATGAACCGGACCTGACCCGTCACACGTGCGGCTCCAACGATAATCCTCAATACACGCCTGAAACTCCACCGATTCAGGCGTCCCCTTCTTCCCGCAACATTCGATTTCTTCCAGCGAGTAATTCCCGTCAAATGACGACGGAGGACCGTAAATCGTCGCCATCTTTTCACTGTCACCGCAACTTGCCGTGACAAGACCAAGCGCCATCCCCGCAAGTCCACCAACTATCTTAAACAAACGTTTAAACATCGCTCTCTCCTTACATATCTCCCCCACGACACACGCAGTCGGGGACTTCTCCATACAAAATACGTCTTTTCTACACACTCCAACATCCCATGACAATCGGTATCACTCTTTTTCATTCCACACAGGTTACATCCAAACCAAAAAACCTTATAGTGCCCCGCCGCAATTTTGCGCCATTGACCTCAAAGGAGGATACGACATGCCCTGTATTCAGCTCACCCTTTCACAACCCCTCACTGATCAAAACAAATCCAACATCAAGGCACGCCTTGGAAAAGCCATCACGGCCATCCCCGGAAAATCCGAAGCCTGGCTCATGGTCGTCTTCCACGACAAGGCATCCATTTTCTTCAAAGGAAACCAGAACGCCGACTCCGCCTTCGTCGACGTCGAAATCTACGGTCAGGAAAACGCCCGCGCGTTTAACGCCCTCACCGCCGACATCTGCGACATCCTCAATGACGAACTCAGCATTCCCGCAGACAGAATCTACGTCAAATACGGCACCACCAACCACTGGGGGTGGAACGGAGGGAATTTCTAAACAAACCTGCATGCGTCTCATCAAAAAAATGGCGGCGTATTGAGCGAAAGGCGCGCACAAGCGCGCCAAGCGAAATAGCCGCATGTGAGGGGGTAGCGGCGTATTGAGCGAAAGGCGCACACACGCGCCAAGCGAAATAGCCGCTCAGGGGGACACTTCCCCCACCACGAAAAACTTTGCATTTCCCCCTCACCCACGCTTTTTCCAATATGACTTTCTTTCTATTATGACAGGACGATTCATGACCCAGTCTCAACCCGAACAGGCGCTCTCGTGGCGTTTTCCAAAGGCATTCTGGTTCGCCAACTCCATGGAACTGTGCGAACGCGCCGCCTACTACGCCTTCTTCATCCTCATCACCCTGTACCTATCAAACGTCGTCGGCTTTTCGGACGTCACCGCCGGAATCATCGCCGGAATCTTCTCCGGCGCCCTCTACCTTCTGCCCCCGTTCATGGGCATCATCGCCGACCGCATCGGATTCAGGCGCGCCATGATCCTGGCCTTCGCGCTGCTCACCGCCGGATACGCACTCCTCGGCATTTCCCATCACAAAATTTCCGTCTGTGTCTTTCTCGGCATCCTCGCCATCGGCTCCGCCTTCATCAAACCCCTCATCACCGGGACCGTCGCAAAAGTCACCGACGAACACAACCGGGCCCGCGGATTCTCCCTCTTCTACTGGACCGTCAACATCGGCGCTTTCCTGGGCAAAACGTGCATTCCCTTTGTCCGTCAGGAAATCGGGCTCAACTACATCAATTTCTTCTCCGCCGCCGTCGCCGCCGTCGCCCTTCTCATCGCCATCCTTTTCTATCATCCCGAGACCCACGCCGACGAAAACCAAAAAACATTCAAAGAGCTCTTTCATAGTTTGTGGAAAATTCTCACAAGCGCGCGTCTCATCGTACTGACACTCATCATCGCCGGGTTCTGGACCGTACAGCAGCAGCTCTACGCCACCATGCCCAAATACGTCATCCGCACCGTCGGGGAATCCGCCCGCCCGGAATGGATCGCCAACGTCAACCCCCTCGTCGTCGTCATCTGCGTCATCTTCGTCACTCAATGGATGCGACACAAAAAAGCCATCACCTCCATGACCCTCGGCATGTTCATCATGCCCGTTTCCGCCTTCGCCATGTCCCTGGGCCCATGGCTCCAATCCCAGACTCCAACCCTCCTGGGCCTCCATCCCTTCACCTTCATGCTCGTCGTCGGCATCGCCCTCCAGGGACTCGCCGAATGCTTCATCTCCCCGCGATTCCTCGAATTCTTCTCCCTCCAGGCCCCAAAAGGCGAGGAAGGCGTCTACCTCGGTTTTTCACACCTGCACTCCTTCTTTTCCGCGATATTCGGTTTCTTTATCAGCGGATTCCTCCTCGACAAATACTGCCCGGACCGCGCCACCCTTCCCCCCGACCTCTCCCCCGAACAGCTCGCCCCTTACTACGAACACGCCCACTACATCTGGTACTACTTCGTCGCCATCGCCATGCTCGCAGGCATCGCCCTCGTCATCTATGCCCGCGTCTGCAAAGCCATCGACGCCAAAAAAGAAAGATAGACTTTCTCACGCATGTTTTCCCCGTGGGGCGCGGGCTATCGGCCTACGGCCGATACGCCCACCGCGCGGCACTATCCGTCAATGACGGATACGCGCCGCTTTCTTTTTGGAACCTCGCACATCATTTCTCACCATTTCACGCAAAACATCTCTTCATTTCTTCACTTAAAAAAATGATGCGCTCAATCACCTTGTGAATCTGTAAAACCCCAAGGACGAGGACATATACAAATCATTCTTTTGCAAAAACGACGCAATGCCCCCGACGTTTCGAGCGGACGAACAAACACATTCATCCCGTTTGTATTATGAAATTGGTATTATTCGTTTTAGCCCCGACAGCCTTCCTGTTTTTCACCCCAGACTCCCCCTGGACCGCTCTGACCGCTGTTCTCTCCGCCATGGCCTTTACGGGAAGCGCCAGATGCGTCACATACCACACCAAAGCCACTCAAATCCTTGGAATTGCCGGAATCCTCGCCGCCTATGTCACCACCTGGCCATGGATGATGCAGGCCCCAGCCACCGCACTGCTCATCACCCTCATCGTCATCGCCGCAGCCTTTGCCATCACAACAAATCTCATACTGCCACGATTTTCAAGCCCAATCTGGGCCTTAATGGGACTTGGCACAATGGGCATCTTTGCCCTCTCCTCACAAACCGTCCCCATAATTATCTCTGGGCACATCTCAATCACCCCCGACGCCCTGCTCAGCAGAGTGCCGGCCATGGCCCTCGTCATATCCATAGGCATCTCCCTGAATCTATGGCTTAAACAGTCCTCCCGTATCGATACAAAAAAAAGCCCACAAAAAATCACAAAATATCTCGCATTCACGGGAGGACTGGCCGTCCTGACCACCCTCTGTTTTGCCCCCTATTACATATCTTTCATTGCCATCGGAATCGCCACGCTGTGCATCGTCACCTCACCCAAATACGAAAACTCCGTCCATAAATTGGCCAGTCTGGAATTCCTCGTCAATCACCCCGCTCGCATTCTCCTGACGACATTCCTTGCGCTCTGTATCGCCGGCACGCTCGTATTGTCCCTCCCCATGGCGTCCGCCAGGGACGGCGTGTCAATCCTTGATGCGGCATTTACCGCCGTGAGCGCCGTCTGTGTCACCGGACTGGCCGTCCTCGACACCGCCACGGATTTTACGCGCTTTGGACAGGTATGTCTGATTGTGATGATCCAGCTCGGAGGCCTGGGCATCATGGGCATTGCCACCGTGGCCCTCCACGCCATGGGACGTCGCATGAGTCTAAAACACGAACGCCTCATGACAAAAGCTACCGGCACAGATCATCACGGATTGCTACAGTCACTCAAAACCATCCTCCTGTTTACGGCCACCACCGAGGCAGTCGGCGCCTTCATCCTGACGATTTCTTTCCTGTACCTTGGCGATGACCTCGCCATGGCAATATGGAGAGGCCTGTTTACTTCGATTTCGGCCTTCTGTAACGCAGGGTTCGCACTTCAAAGCGACAGCCTCATGGGATATCAGACCGCACCGTTCGTCCTGCATACCATTGCATGCCTTATCATCCTGGGCGGGCTGGCCCCGGCCGTCGCCCTGCAGATTCCACGATGGATACAAAGACGCCCCGTGGCACTGCCCACTCGCGTGGCACTCCACACCACAGCCGTTCTGCTCATCACTGGAATGTTTTTTACCCTCGCGTTTGAATGGAACGGCGCCCTGGCATCTCTCGACTGGATCGACAGATTCCACAACGCATGGTTTCACTCCGTCACCCTACGCACCGCAGGCTTCAACGCCATTGATGTCGCCGCCATGGCCGATCCCACCTTCGTCGTCATGATACTCCTGATGTTTGTCGGAGGAAGCCCCGGCGGCACCGCCGGCGGCATCAAAACGAACACCGTCGCCATACTGGCCATGACCTTCTGGGCCAGCATCACCCATCATCGCGACATCGTCATACAAAACCGACGTATCCCCCCCGAAAACATCACTCGCGCTGTTGCTATCCTCACATCCGGCCTTATCGTGCTGTTTCTCGCCACCATCATGCTTCAGACAACACAGGAAATTCCCGCCCGTGACCTAATTTTTGAAGCGACATCGGCTCTCGGAACGGTCGGGCTGACCTCCGGCGCCACCCCGCAACTCGACGAAATCGGGAAAATCATCGTCATGTTCTCCATGTTCATCGGCCGTATCGGTGCCATGACCCTCTTCCTCATCGTCAGCGACGATCAGGAAATCTCCTCCCCACACTGCCCCGACGAAAACATTCCCATGACATAAACGATAGAACATCCAAGTTCTCAAAATACACAAACCCATGCAATAAAAAAGGATGCTCATGACTCAGCAAATACTCATCATCGGACTTGGACAGTTCGGCATGACCCTGGCCCGCACACTCGCACAAAAAGGCGCCGAAGTCCTCGCCATCGATTCACAGAAAAGCCGCGTCGAAGAAGCCGCCGCTTTTGTCACCGAGGCCGTCGCCATCGATGCCCGCGACGAAATTTCCCTGGCCAGGCTCGAACCCAGAAAACGCGATGTCTCAATATGTGCCATCGGTAGTGCCGCCAAAGAATCCTCCATCCTCTGTACCGCTCTGCTCCGACAAATGGGAGCCCCTCTCGTCATCGCGCGCGCAAATGACCCCGTCCACCGGCGCATCCTTCAACTCGTCGGTGCCCATGACATCATCAATCCAGAAGAAGAATTCGGAAAACGTTTTGCCAACCGAATCATGTACAGAACAATCATTGCCGACACCAATCTCGGCGACGACCTGCAACTTACCGAGATCCACACCCTCCCGTGGATGGCCGGTAAAACCCTCATCGAGCTCGGACTGCCCAAACATTTTGGCGTCATGGTGGCGGGAATCCGTCCCAACGGAAAAGGCAATATCATCCAACCGATACCGGGACAGCCGCTCAACCCCGACGACAGCCTCATCATCGTCTCCAATGAAACCGCCATGTCACAGCTCATACAGGCCAAAAAGGCAAAACCATGAAAATTTTTCATTCCATCTCAATGGGAGCCTGGCTCCTCATCGCACTCAATCTTCTCATGTCGTTTGGAGCTATCGGGATATTCATGCGAATGGCCCCTGCCATCGAACGCATTATAGAAAGAAACGAGCGTTCCCTGCAGTCATGCGAGGAAATGCTCACATACCTCGCTTATTCTACAAACAGCACCACAGACGACACCTCAGAACGTCAGACAAATTTTTTAAACTCACTCCATCGCGCCAGAAACAACGTCACAGAAGCCGGAGAACTCCAGGCCATCAACGATATCGAAACGCATTATATCAAAGCATTTCGCGGCGACCACGAACGTCGAAATGCCACCATCGTTGCCATACAACACCTCAGTCAGCTCAACCGTCAGGCCATGGTGGAAGCCGATCGAAAAGCCAGACAACTCGGAAACGCCGGCGCATGGGGAATTGTATTTATGGCATCGATGGCTTTTATTGCGGGACTATGTTTTGTACGAAGCCTTCGTCGAAATGTCGTCGAACCCCTCGACGAAATACAACAAGTCATCGAAGCCGCCAATCACGGAGATCTCATGAGACGATGTTCCATGCCCAACCCGCCCCAGACCATTCGTCATATATTCAAAGGGATCAACGACATCCTTGACAGAAAATAACATTCCAGCTCAATATATCTCAGAATGCCTGACATTTCGATTCAAATCATATCAGAGACTTTCTATCAAATACTCATGATATATATTCAACATCCCTTTTAAATTCGCGCGTTCCATCCGCAAATACGGTCAAGGACATAGATATCTTTTTTATCAAAACCCAAACAAAAAGGCGGCGCGTATCGGCCAAAGGCAGATAGCGCCGCGCGCAGGGCGTATCGGCCGAATGCCGATAGCCCGCGCCCAAGCATCAGCCGCGACGTCTTCGGACGAACAAAAGGCCCAGCGCGGAAACCATCGCCAGCCAGGCGCCATGAGAGGAAGGCACAGGCGTTTGTGCGCACGATCCGCCACTGGCTCCACCATAGAATGGCGCCTCTGGCGGACCGGGAACCTGGACCGGGATGACGGTGAACTCGATGTCGTCGGCAATCGGATCGCGATCCACTTGCGAGGACGCAACGGCCGTGTGCACCGTAGGCAGCACCGGAGGCGTCATGATCACCGAACACGACCAACGCCCAGATTCGGACGGAACACCATGACACGAGGGTTCGCGTTCGCCATCGAGGAAAATATAGACGTCCTCGGCAAACTCCGATGTTCCCGAAAATACGACCGGTGTCGTTTCGTAGAGCTCAAGCGAGGCATGATCCGAAGGCATGAGTATCGAAATCGCAACATCGGGAACAGGTGGAATGTCAGGATTTGACGGATCGGTCGGATCCGTCGGATCGGTCGGATTTGACGGATCGGTCGGATTTGACGGATCGGTCGGATCCGTCGGATCGGTCGGATCCGTCGGGTCGGTCGGATTTGATGGATCGGTCGGATCCGTCGGGTCGGTCGGATCGGTCGGCCCCGTCGGGTCTGTAGGCATCATCACCACTTCTATCGTCGCCTCGGCCAAGCCCACTGCCCCATGGATATCCTGAAGGACAAGCGTGATGGAGAACGTCTGCCCCACGCGAGCATCCGATGGCACAGAAAATTCGGCAAAGGCGCCGTCCGTGCGCGAAAAATCGATATCGGAAGCCGAAACCCAGGCAAAGGTGAAGGGATCGCCATCCGGATCGAAAGAGGCTGAGGCATCAAACGCGACCGTTGCCCCGGCCTGAGCCGTATACCACGAGGGAAGGACGGCCACCGGGGGATGATTTTGAGATGGATCGGGCAAAAGTATCTCGATCACCGCCTGATCGGTGGCCGAGATTCCATCTTGATCGGTCGCCACAACCGTCACGGTACACCGCTCACCGAGTTCGAGCACAAACGCCGTGGATTCCCCACGTCCATCGTCAAGGGAAGTGTGTTTCTCGCCAGATTCTCCTTGGCACGTCACCGTCCATGCAAACGACAGCGCAGTGCCTTCCGGATCAAACGACCGCGAGGCATCGACGAGGATTTTTTCGCCCACCCGGGCTTCGGCGGGCGCATCGAGAAGGATGACAGGCGGCAGGTTTTCGTCGACATGGGGAGGCTCCCCGACGATGATTTCGACCTCGGCGCGGTCTTCGCCTCCATTTCCATCAAAAAGAGAAAGCGTCAGGGTGTACTGCGTGCCAAGAGGCGCGTCAGCGGGAATCTGAAGCACAGGCGTAGCCGCATAGACGTCTGGAAACGGCAAATCACCGGCCCACAAATAATACAAGAAATCGCCGTCCGGATCATACGATGCGCTTGCATCGACGACGACGGACTCGCCTGGCATAGCATAAAATCTCGGCGCGACGACGGCGACCGGCGGTTCGTTGCTCGGCGGCCACGGCGTGATTTCGACGCGGACCTCACCGATATTTTCATTCCCGGCCTCGTCGCTCACCGTCACCGAATAGATGTAGCTCAGGCTGTCGGTCGTCGCCATGGAGTGCGCCGGCACCTTGGCCACAGGCTGGTCAGAATCAAGCCCCCAGCCCCACCATCGGTAGGTCAGAGCCCCCCCTTCGGGATCGTATGAACCGGAGGCGTCAAAAGTCAGAATTTCCCCCGGATGCACAGAAACAAACTCCCCCGTGGCACGATCGGACGCCACGCTCGCGACGACCACGGGCGGCTCGTCCTGCCCGACATGCACATTGATCTTTAGGGTGCGTCCGTAGGCTTCGTTGCCCTGGGTGTCGGTGACCGTCACAAATGCCGTATAAAGGCCGAGAATTTCGGGCGTCCATTCGACGACACTTCCCGTCTTGCGGAGCACTTCGGGGTTGGACGCCGCCTCTTCGTTCATCGACCAAGAAATGATCTGATCGCCCAAAGAGACAAAGGAAATGCCCTTGGTTCGGGAGCGCGGATAGATGATCCATTCGTAGGTCAGCGCGTCGCCGTCGGGATCGACGGTTTGGGAGGCATCGAGGGTGACAACCTGACCGGGATTCACGCGTACAGAAACGCCTTCCTCCGTCGGCGTCCGGACGATGTCCGAAACGACCGGTGCATCGTTTTCGACAGACACGACCGTGACATACAATTTCAGTTTGTCGGATTCGGCATGTCCGTCCGATACAAACGCCGTACATACATATTTTCCCGGTTCTACAAACTCCGACGTCGAACTCTTTTGTGAGGCCGACGTGTGAACGACATCTCCCGTAGTGGCCTGAATACAGGACAACGAATAGGACAGCGCGTCAAAATCGGCATCATACGACTTTGAAAAATCAAAAGAAATTTCATCCCCGGATCCAATTTGTATGGAATATCCCGAAGAATTGCTTCCCGACGATGCCACGAGAACGACGACGGGCACGTGATTTCCGGCATCGGCGATACAACGGGAAATGGCGGTCTTGCACAAATACCCCGAAACACAGTCGTCGTCCGAATCGCATGACTTGAGGCAGGAGGCCGCACCGTTGGCGGATTCACAACGATAGTTTCCACATGAGACGGACGAACGTTGACACACGCCAGACGCACACAAACCGTATTCCACAGCGCCATCGCTGCATGTATTGTCCATACAAACCGTACCATCGGGAGCAGGTGTCCACGTACATTCTCCCGTGCTGGAATCGTAATGGCTCTGTTTGCATTCAGAGAGGATATCTTCACAAATATCTTTTTCCGTCGTCCAGTCAAAGGCATGTTTTGTGGGGTCACACCAGGCCGAAGGATCCTCCGGATTGAGCGCACCGGATTCATAACATTTGTCATCAATCATACATTGCGACGCCCGATAGCACGGCGGCAATACATATCCCGAAAGATCGGCTTCATCCGAAGCGAGTTTCATATAGACCACATCGTATTCCTGGCCGTCTTCAGGGGAGAGCATTATTCCGTCCTGCGACTGATCATAAACATGGTATACCTCGACCATGGCCGCATCATGACGCGTCATCAGCAGGGCGATTTCATCCCACGGCTGTCGGGACAATTCCGGAATTTCAGGCGACAAGACATCATCACTGTCCCTACGCCGTGGCGTATACCTGTCGTAATCCCTCCCATACATGCCGACGGCGAGCGCCGTCAGGCTGAGTTCTCCGGAGCGCACGATAGGTTCGATGGGATCAGAATACCTCTGAGCATCGAGCGTTCCCATCCACACGCGCACTTCGATTTCAGAAGCCCCCTCATTCTGACGCGTCACGCCGACGACAAAATCCTCCACCCCGTCGTGGTTGATGTCGCCCTGACGAATGATGGCATTTTCGTCAAGGCCCTCGTCACTCCAAAGCGTACGTTCAAAGACAAACGCTCCGTTTTCTTCACGGGCCACCGCGAGGTTCAGGGTATGTTTGCGATCGATATAGACAAGCGCCTGCTTTCCAGCCTCCCCTGTCAAAATATAATCATACACCTCGACATCCATCATCGGACGTTTTTGTACAAAAATCCCATCACTTAATGTATAAAACCAAATACCGCGTTTTCCATATTTTGTAGAATCGCCGCTGACCGCCAGCGTTCCGGATCCATCTTTTGACAGCCGCACCTGCGGCAGATCCATCGAATACAGCGCCGTCGCCGCGCTATAAAATGTATCATCGAGAACCGACGGCGACATGATGTGGTGTACCGCGTCGTCGTGCAGACACAGATTGCCCTGCACCATGACCCCATAAAGACTGCCCCCTCCGGGCGCGGTCTTTTCCACGCGATAGGTCATGGCCACATCGTTGAGACCGTCGCCGTCGAGGTCGTCGATGTCAAACCGAAGTCCCGCCATATCCCCGTCTCCGAGATACGCGTAGCGATGGCGCGTCTTTAGCGCACCCGAAGGACTGGTCGGGCGAAACACCAGACCCACGGCGCCTTTGCCATTAAATCCAGGGGCCGAAGCCACAAGTGGGCTGGCATCCGTCGCAATCCCTGGACAGTAATCCCCCAGCATCATCCAGTGTCCAAAAAAGTACGCCTTTTGTTTTTCTGGATCCTGTGTGGGATACATATAAAACGGCGTCTTGAGGTGAGGCACATACATTTCATAATCGATCGCAGGATCCTGCGCGACATAAAGCACGAGATCGCCATGCACCTGGCTTCCCGTGCCATGCAAATGTCCCATCACAAGATTTTGCGTATGCCCCGGCGTCGAAATGTTCTCTCCAAGTGTCACCCACGACGTCTTTGAAAATGCCCCGCGATCGCGCATGTGCAGCGCCTGGGCGCCGTTCCCCGTCCCCACGGGACGTTCGCCCTGTTCCTGAGACACATCACAACCCGCCACACACAGACATGCCACCCACAATCCGATCCATTTTCGCCTTTGTTTCATGCCGTTCTCCCTCGTTCAAAATTCCCTTGCGTTTCTTTCATCACATACGCACTTTCACCCCACCTTTTACGGCTTTTTTCTCAAGATAAAAACCCACTGTCCCCACAAAAAGCCTAGGCCAAAAACAAAAAGCCCTCACTCAAACCCTGAGGTGTACCCCAAGTCAAGGACAGTTTAAAAAGGGGGCTTGAAAATAACCCTCCCCCTATACCATAAAGAAAGATTTTGCTGACCGGAGGATACGGCAA
>CAMCLY010000042.1 GCA_945875805.1 uncultured Myxococcales bacterium
AAAAGCGTATCGCCGAAGAAAAGGCTCAGAAAGAAGCCGAAGAAAAGCGTATCGCCGAAGAAAAGGCTCAGAAAGAAGCCGAAGAAAAGCGTATCGCCGAAGAAAAGGCTCAGAAAGAAGCCGAAGAAAAGCGTATCGCCGAAGAAAAGGCTCAGAAAGAAGCCGAAGAAAAGCGTATCGCCGAAGAAAAGGCTCAGAAAGAAGCCGAAGAAAAGCGTATCGCCGAAGAAAAGGCTCAGAAAGAAGCCGAAGAAAAGCGTATCGCCGAAGAAAAGGTCGAATCGAATCCCCCGGGAGGAACGGAAAAGAAGGGCAAAAAGGGCAAGAAAAAGAAAAAGGCCAAAGCCGAAGAAGGCATGACCGCCCAAGAACCTTCGAGTTCCGTTCCGCAAAATGCGGACACGCCTGAGGCGAAAAAAGAAAATCAGAACACGCCGTCTGTCGAACTCGATCGACAGTTGGAACAAGCCGCCATCGAAAAACAAAAGCGTGCCGCCGAAAAAGCCAAGCTGGAAAATGACGGCGATCTCATTGAAGTGGCCCAGGAGAAGCACACCCACTCTCCTGAAAGCACGTCCACGGTGGACAAAAAAATCTCGTCTTCATCGGAATCCTTTAAGGATTTTGACGATGACGATGATTTTGACGAAATGAGTGAAAACAGCTTCTTTGGGGGACACATGTCCCAACAATTTGAAGTCGATCCAGAAATTATGAAAGCCCGCAAAACGGGAAACACGACGACGATTATCCTCGCCATTGTGTTAGCAATCTGCTTTATCGCCGCCATTGCATTGATTGTCTGGGTCATATAGACATATTTCTAAAAATATGGTTTGCGTATGGGAAAGCGTGCTTCCCATACGCTTTTTTCTATTTATCGCCTTACAAAACCTGACGACGGGACATTTTCATGAAGGATATCAAGCCCTTGACCAGTCTTTTGGATGACAAAACATACACCGCATTTGTCGCCAGACTCATAGAACGTATAGAATATCATCTCAAAGTCATGAGTGGCGTCAAAGGATTGATGATGCGCAAAACATATTCGACATTACAATCCATACGTCCGCATTATATAGAACATATTCTTCTCATTTTATCAAAAGACTATATTCACGAGTTTTCAGAATTGCACGAATCCTATCGCAAATCACAATCCCTTCCAGCCGAGACGATTTCGTCTCTTGAAAGCTATCTCAGGCGAGACCTGGATGAAGTCAAAAAACGCTTCTGGCGCGTCACCGATGGATATGCAAATGAAAGAAAACAAAGTTTTATCGGAAAGATCTATCTCAAATTTCGCCCTTCGATAGAACCATTATTTCCTGTGATATTTAAGGAAATGACATCCATTATCGAAGAGTTCACCGTGTACGAGGTTTAACCATAGCCATGAAAGATATCGCCCAGTATATTGAATCTTGTGGCAAGCGAGCACAAAGTGCCGCGCGTCAACTGTCAAACACGTCCAATGCGCAACGTCATGATGCCCTTGTAGCCATGGCGCGGGCCTTGCGCTTACACAGGGATGACATTCTGGAAGCCAACGCGCAGGACATCGCGCACGCACGCGCCGAAGGTCTATCGGAGGCCCTGTGTGACCGTCTCACCCTGAACGACGCACGTCTTGAACTCATGGCGAGTTCCATTGAGAACATTGCAGAACAACCCGATGTGGTAGGACGTATTGAGGATGCGCGGCTTCGACCAAACGGTCTCAAGGTGGCGCGAATGCGGATCCCCCTGGGTGTCATTGCCATCATTTATGAAGCACGCCCCAATGTCACCTCGGACGCGGCCGCACTATGCCTCAAATCGGGCAATGCCGTCGTCCTCAAGGGTGGGCATGAGGCGCTCCGTTCCAACCGGATCATTGCCCATCTGTTGCAGGAAGCCCTTGAATCTTGCAGTCTTCCCCGGGATGCCATCATTCTCGTCGACACCGCCGATCGCGAAGCCGTGCTGCACCTCATTCGTCAAAAAGACACCCTCGATCTTCTCATTCCGAGGGGTGGCGAGGGACTCATCCGCTTTGTTTCCGAAAACGCCCGCGTTCCGGTCATTCAGCATTACAAGGGGGTGTGCCATATCTTTGTCGAAAAGACGGCCGATCTCGAAAAGGCCATCCCGATTGTCGTCAACGCCAAATGCCAGCGTCCCGGGGTGTGCAATGCCATGGAGACGTTGCTTCTTGATGCGCATCTTTCATTGGATTCACAGGCTCGCATTTTACGCGAACTTCACGACCGTGGTGTTCTCCTTCATGCCGACACCGCACTGATGAACGATTTTGGCAAGTCCATCGCCATGGTCGCCGCGACCGACGACGACTGGCCTCGCGAATACCTCGCGCTGGAGCTTGCCGTAGCCCGGGTGGCGGGTCTGGAAGGCGCCCTCCGTCACATCGAAACGTACACGTCATTTCACACCGAGGCGGTCATCACCGAAGATCCCGACGTGGGCGATGAATTTTTGCGTCGCGTTCAAAGTTCCACGGTCCTTGTGAACGCTTCGACGCGCTTTGCGGACGGTGGCGAACTCGGTCTTGGTGCCGAGATCGGCATATCGACGACAAAACTCCATGCGTTTGGCCCCATGGGGTGCGAAGATTTGACGACGCGGAAATTTATCGTGATGGGTGACGGACAGACCCGGAGTTAGTCCAGACCAAGCAGGAAGTCGCGAGACGGGGGCGTTGCGGGGGAATCCCCCGCCCCAGAAAAAAAGCGGCGCGTATCCGCCATAGGCGGATAGCGCCGTGCGCAGGGCGTGTCTGCCGAAGGCAGACAGCCCGCGCCCAAGAGATCGGACTGAAGGACGAATCGCCCGAATCAAGCGATGGGCGTCTGCATTTCGGGGACGATCTCGTGCATGGCCGCGCGCACGGCGGCGTTGTCCTGACTGTCACGGAATGGTTTGAGTTTTTCGATGGCCGCACGAATGGCGTCGATGTCGACGGGCTGAAGTTTGCCGACGTAAATTTTGGGATGCTGCGTGCGATCCATGTGTTCCTCGTTGAAACCGAGTTCTTCGAAGAGTTTTTCGCCTGGGCGAGGCCCGGAAAAGACGATGGGGATGTCGCGCTCGGTTTTTCCACTCAGGCGGATGAGATCGCGCGCCAGATCGACCATTTTGACGGGTTTCCCCATATCGAGGACAAAAATCTCGCCGTTTCGAGCCATGGTGGCGGCCTGCATGACGAGCTGGCTGGCTTCGGGGATGGTCATGAAGTAACGGACCATGTCGGCGTGCGTCACGGTGAGGGGACCGCCCTGGGCGATTTGCTGGCGGAAGAGGGGCAGGACGCTGCCGGTAGACCCGAGGACATTGCCGAAACGCACGGCACAAAAGCGCGTGACGCCAAGGGCGGACATGCCCTGAATGTAGAGTTCGGCGATGCGCTTGCTGGTGCCCATGACGCTTGTCGGGTTGACGGCCTTGTCGGTGGAAATCATGACGAACGCCTGCACGCGATGTTTGACGGCCGCCTCGGCGACGGTGGCCGTGCCTTCGACGTTGTTTCGGATGGCTTCTCCGGGATTGTACTCGAGCATGGGCACGTGCTTGTACGCCGCCGCATGGAAGATGACCTCCGGCTGGCACTCCTGAAATACGGCCTCGACTCGGGTCACATCGCAAATATCGACGAGACGCGGAATAATTTTCACATTTTCGGATTTTGAACGCAATTCTCGTTCGATTTCGTACAAGAACAGTTCACATTGTTCGACAAGAATGAGTTCTGTGGGATGAAAGGCGAGTACCTGGCGGCACAGTTCGCTTCCAATGGAGCCGCCTGCGCCGGTGATGAGAATGCGCCTTCCGGCCAGGAACTTTGAGATTTCGTCTTTATCGAGCGTCACGGGGTCGCGATGCAGGAGATCTTCGACAGAGATTTCCCGCATCTGAGCGATATCGACCTCACCGGAGATGAGGGCGTTCATTCTTGGAACGATGCGCGTTTTGAGCGCGGCGGCGGCGCATGCGTCGAGAATGCGGCGCAAGTCGTCGGCCCGGGTGTCGGGCTGGGTGATGATGGCCTGAGTGACGTGATGAAGGGGGGCCAGATCCGGAATTTGAGCGACTGTGCCAAGGAAAGGGAAGCCCGACAAATCGCGCCCGGCATTTTCCGGATTGTCAGAAATGACGCCGACGATTTCGTATCCCATTTCGGGGTGCAATCGAATGGCCTCTATCATCTGTCGGCTGCTCGCCGCGCTCCCGACGAGCAGCACGCGTTCTCCGGCCACGGCGGGTTTACGCCCGCGACGCGACTGTTCGTACACCATGCGACGCAACACGCGAACGCCCGAACACAGAATGACCGACAGGAAAAGATTGATGAAAATGACCCCGATGGGCATGATCCAGAATCGCACTTCGACGACGGAATCATAGAGCATGCCCACGATAATGCGCTCGATGCACAGGGGAACCTGAGCCACGCTCAGGGCAAGGACAATGCGACGGACGTCAGAGATGGAAACGAAACGCCAGGCCCCACGGGTGGCCCCAAACAAAGCCATGCATGCACATTCCACGATCAAAACGAATGGAAGATGCACGATCATTCTCTCAAACCATCGCATATCAAATGCGATGTCAAATCGAAGCAAAAATGCGCCAAAAAATGCAAGCGCGAGGCAGGCCAAATCGAGCCCATATCGCGCCGCGGTATTTCGAATCCGAGTCATGAAACCTCCATCATCGACCGCAATGCCATGTTGAAAAACGGCATCACGGTCCGGATCATCCTATGAGCGATTTTTTGAGGGCCTCGCACACACGGGCCTGCTGCGCCTCGGTCAGAGCACTCCCGGAAGGCAGACAGAGACTCTGTTCAAAGATGCGCGTATCGACCCCAGTCCCGACGAATTCGCACGATTCGAACACGGGCTGGAGGTGCATGGGTTTCCATGCCCACCGCGTCTCGATGTTTGACGCCTCGAGTGCGACGCGCACGTCCTCGGGAGATTTGTTGAGCACGTTTTTATCGATGCCAATGACCGACAGCCAACGGTTTGACACGGCGCCCGGCGGCTCGGGCATAAAGGAAATGCCTTCGATGGAGCCGAGCATGTCGCGATACCGCTCAAAAATGGCGCGGCGTCTGGCGACGCGATCGGGCAGAACGGCCATCTGACCGCACCCGACCGCCGCGAGGAGGTTACTGAGCCGGTAATTATATCCGATGGTGGTGTGGTGGTAATAAGGACGCGGCTCGCGCGCCTGAGTGGCCAGAAAACGCGCGCGTTTGACCCGGGTTTCGTCCTGAGAGACGAGGGCGCCGCCCCCGGCCGTCGTGATGATTTTGTTGCCGTTAAACGAAAAACCGCTCACCGACCCAAACGTCCCGCAAAGCCGACCGTCACGGGTCGACCCCAGGGCCTCGGCGCTATCTTCGAGAATGGGCACGCCATATTTGGCGCAAATCGGCTCGATGCGGGAAAAATCCGCACATATCCCGTACAAATCGACGACAACGACGGCCTTGGGTAGACGCCCTGATTTTGCATCCGATTCGAGTTTTTCGGCGAGCAAATCGGGATCCATCTGCCAGCTCGAAATCTCAGAATCGATAAAAACAGGTTCCGCCCCGCAATAACGAATGACATTGCACGACGCACTGAACGTAAAATCCGAACAGTACACGCGATCGCCGGGGCCCACGCCAAGCGTCATCAGTCCCAGATGAAGGGCGCTCGTCCCGGAACAAAGCGCACAGACAAACCGACCGCCAAGATACGCCCCGAGCTCGCGTTCAAATCGATCCACAAACGGTCCGAGCGGCGCAATCCAGTTCGACGCAAACGCCTCAGACACCAGCGACAGCTCCTCCCCTCCCATGTCCGGCGGGGACAGATAAATTCTCTCCATGACGCATTCTCCTTGTCAATCCCGCGTACGACACCGGCACGCAGGGAAATGCCAAATTCCCCGTTTTTACGCCACTTTCATGCCGATTGACACGCACTTTCATGTTTCCTCTCGATTTCCGGATGTACCCATTCTTTACGGTCTGCACCCCACACAAATTGGCGCATTCCCCATTCCGCCCAAATTCTCAAATTCTCACCACACATCGATTCGCCCTTGTTTCAGCGCAACGCATGGAATAAAATAGAAATGGTGTGTTTCTCGATCCCAAAGGGCATCGTGTACAGGAGATTTCATGCAAAAACTATTTCGCCGCGCATTCACGCTTATTGAGCTCATGGTCGTCATTTGCATTCTCTCCGTTCTTGCGACCATCGCCGTCATAGCCTATCAGCGCATCCAGCGCACCCAGTATGACGACGAGGCTCTCGCCGGCCTTTCCGAACTCTACGCCGAGACCTCACGGCTTGTGGCCGACTGGGGCATCTGCAACGCCGGCGATGCCAACTGCCGCGGCGTCTCCCCCAGATGTTATGTCAGCACAGCCCCCAACGGCGCCTTCTCCCCCAACACCCTCCAGATCAACCGGCCCGCCTCCTCACACTGGGATTACCATGTATGCGTCGGATCTAAAGATGGCGTCGAGGCCTTCTACGTTCTCGCCAACCTCAATTACAGAGCGAAGGCCACCCGCCGCGTCATCGTCATGGGTTCCGCCCTCCACGATCCCCTCATCGACATCCACGCCCTCCCTGGCGAAATCAGACTGGATGGGGCTAATGTAAACGACGCCATCTTCGGCCCATAATACAAGCGCCACCCTCTTCTGAACGCGAACTTCATTCGCCATTCTCTCAAAACGATTAAACTTTATATCTTTTTTAAACATTCACGGAGGTTGCGCATGAAACGCGGATTCACCCTCATCGAACTCATGATCGTCGTCGTCATCATCGGCGTACTCGCCACGGCGGCCATCCCGCTCTACAACCATTATATTAACGAAGCCGCACGATCCGAAGCCAACACCATCCTTCCCGACATCGCGGCCAAAGAAGAAGCCTTCTTTGCCGACTGGAAACGTTATCTCGGCACTCCCGCCCTGGGCGCCCTGCCCGATGCCGGCACCAGAACCGCACAAGTCGAAGTCGCCGGTGGCCCGTGGTCCCAGCTGGGATACAAAAATGTCGATACCGCCCTCTTTGGCGGCCCCCTCTATTATCACTACCAGGTCGTGGTCCCCGCCGCGCCAAACCAAAATTCATACACAATCTTCGCAAGACGCAGCATCTCCGCCGGAAAAACCCTCGAAGCCCGCCTGACAAGCGCCAACCGGAACGTCGTCGTCCACTTTGAATGCAATGCAGGCACCTGCAATGTCGCCAACTGATCGCCCCAAAATAGACTCGGCGTTTCTACAAATCAGGTCTCAAATCTTTGAATTTGGGGCCTTTTTTTTGACCTCTGCGTTTTGTGGGCCGACTGGCTTGCGCCACGCCCGGCCCCTGCGCGGCTGGCCTGCGCCACGCCGCGCAGGCGTCGGCTATCCGCCTCCGGCGGATACGCCGACGCTTTTTTTCAGCCCTCACCTTCACCGGAAGACACGTCGTTTTCGACAAAAATCTCGTCGGTCACCTGACCGCGCATCTCGACACCAGACGCCATGTCGCGCGAAACCCTGAGGTAATTTTCGGTATACCCGGACCACGTGCGCATGCCGTCGTGCTCCTCGCCCGACGTTTCCCACAGCACGCGAAAACGTTCCCCCACAAAACGTTTCATGCGCGCACGCCGAATCTCCCGAATCCGACGTTCGGCTTCGTTCCACCGCCGACGCTTTTCTTCGGCCGGAACCGGGTCGGGCAAAGAAGCCGCCACCGTACCGGGACGCGCCGAAAACCGAAACAAATGGACGTCGTCAAACTGGACGCGTTCCAAAAATGCCATCGTGTCGCGCCACATGGCTTCGGTTTCACCGGGAAACCCCACGATGAGATCCGTCGAAATGCGCACGTTTGGCACACACTGCCGAATCGCGGCGATTTTTTCCTCATAGGGCCCGAGGGGCGTCCGCCGCTTCATCGCCGCAAGGACCTCGTCGCTCCCGCTCTGAACTGGGATATGAAAATGCGGACACAGGCGCGCGTCTTTCCACAACGACCACAAGGATTCGCGCACATGCCAGGGTTCGATGGAACTCAGCCGGAGGCGCGTCACAGAAGTCCCGGACAGAATTTCCTGCAGAAGCTCCGGCAAATGTCGCGCGCCTTCGTGCCAGGCTCCCAGCTGAACCCCGGTGAGGACGATTTCGCGTTCACCGAGTTCCAGGCACCGCCGGATTTCGGACACGATCGACGCCGCGCTCTCGCTTCGCTCGCGCCCACGGGCCAAACGCACCGAACAGTACGTGCACTGATTGTTACATCCATCCTGAATTTTGATAAAACTGCGCATTCTGAGCGGATAGATCGAATGAGATTCACTTTCATCGTCGGGCCAATGCCGGGCTATCGCATCCAGAATTTTTCGGGTGGCCACGGGACGATCGTCGCGAAAAATCCTTACGACATCGATCTCATCCCGACTTTCGGCGCGCAGCGCCTCGTCGGGCACGGGCGTTTCCCCCGACGCCATCAGATCGACCGCACACCCCATGAGAACGAGCACCGACGGACCGATCGCCGCCATGCGACGAGCCAGGTTGCGCGATTTACGCATGGCCTCGGACGTCACGCCGCATGTGTTGAGAATGATGACCTCCGGGTGCGATTCCAGCGAGACAACCTGATGTCCCGCCTCGACCAAATCCCGGGCGATGCGTTCATTTTCGGCTTCATTCAGACGACATCCCAAATAATGAAAGGCTATCCGTACCATGCTCGTTCCAGTCTTTTATCCAAGCTCTCCCTCTTCACCGTCATGGTTTTCCAACGTTCGCACCGCGACGCATCGAGATTTCTGACCATACCACCGCACGGGTAAAAAAAGCCCCGGCTACCGGCAGGGAGAAAAAACGCCCCCTCGCCCGTAGGGAGAGGGGAACGGGGGATGAGAGGGGGGCGCGGCGTATTGCCCCTGGGGCAATAGCCGCGTTGGGGGGACACTTCCCCCGCCAAAAAAATCAAAAGAACAGATTTTTTTTAATATTCGTCTTCGTCGTCCTCATCCTCGTCGTCGTCCTCATCCTCGTCCTCACCGACGACGCGCTCGTAAATATCGTTGGTTTCTTCGATGAACGAATCGATATCCTCCTCGATGGCTTCATCGACGGTCCACGTGTCCACATACTCGCTGACGCAATCGATGATTTCGTCGTCGAGGCCGCTGCGGTGAAGACCTTTCTGAATGCTGGAGAGAAGCGATCGGAGCGTGTCGGCATGTTTGACAGGATCGTCCTCATCCAGAATGACAAAAATTTTATCCAGTGCGGTATTGATTTGCATAGTTCTCCGTTTTTTTTGAGCCCGAAGGCTTTTTAATGTGAATGAAAGCGCCCGGGATGCCCGCGAAGGGGAAAAGTTCATCCGCAGACACGGAGCGCCTATCTAGCACGATTTGACGCAAAATTAACCATAATCCAGCGAAGCGAAGCGCGAGGTGACGGGGGGCTGCTGGGCGTTTCGACGGCGGGCGGTCATCCAGGCGCGAAGCCAGGTTCCGTCGACATACCACTCGACGTGCAGCTCTCCACGTGCGTCCTCGTGGACGACTTCAAAGACGCTTCCTGGGAGGGATTCCAGGCGAGAGATCGTCATGTCATCCCCCATGGGATCCGCCCCGAGCATCCGGGCGGCCAGAGGCGGCGTCAGGCAAAGCAGCGAGGCACATGATGCCATGATGTCGGAGACGAGGCCGAACTGAACCTCGACGACTGCAGGAATGACTTCGTGGCCGCGGCATATCAGGCGGCGTTTGGGCTCCGCCCCGAGTCCGAGGCGATAATCTTCGATCTCCGAATCCGAGAAACAGACGGGCAAAACGAGAATGTCAAAGGGTTTTGCGTGAAGAAAAGGACGCGAAGAGGTCTCGGGAAGATGCGTAATCCAGAGGCGACGGCCGTGCTCGACGGGTTCCTGCACCCTGGAGAGCTTATCGAGCCTGCGATCGAGGGACGCGAGTGCGCCCCCGGTCGGAAGCTCCATAAAATAAAGGCAAAGATCCATGGATGCGACACAGAAGAAAAGACGCCCCCGCGACAGTGGAAGGCGAGGGCGGTCATACGAAATGCCAGGTTACTTGGCAGGTTTGGCGGGCTGAATCTGGAGATAGAGGCTCGAAACCGAGGAGGCTTTCCAGTGGCCGTCCACCTCGGTCAGTTTCATGGGGCGCGGGGAATCCGCGCCGGAGCTCTTCAGAAAAACCGCCGTCGTGCCGCCGGCCTCGACCTTGCTGCTCGTCACCGTCAACTCGCAGTTGTCAGGATCGGCCTTGTAGTTGTTTTCGGGCGCGGAACCAGCGCAGAACGAGCGGAATATCTCGGGATTGCCCTTGATGCGTTCCATCATTTTGGCATACCCGGCGTTGTGCTCAAAATCGTCGGGAAGTCCCTTCATGATATGGATGAGCATCTTCCGGCCAAGCGCCCGGGTCTCTGCATTTTGATAGAGAAACACCGCTTCAAACCAAAGTTTTGTCGCCCCTTCGGGCGTCGTCGCCTCCTTGGCATAACGGGCCTCATATTCGGCCATGTCTGCGGGAAGTTTTGCAAACGCATCCGAGGCCAAAAGTCCGCAAAGCCCAATACTCATGGCCACACATGACAAACCATGCACCCACTTCTTCATCCTGTCCTCCTACTTTTTCTTCACGATGCTTCCCCAAGCAGAACCATCGAACGGGCGACAACCCCAGTCCAATAAAACCCCAGGACGAACGCCCTTGGAACGCCGTTCGTCACCCATAAAAAAATCACACAGGGTCAAACATTATTCACATTCGATGCCAAAAGATCAACGTTTTCCGAATTTCGCTTTGTTTCTTGCAAATTCCCGTCAATGGCATAAGAGTATCTGCCCGATTTTGCGGACGCCTCATGTCCACGCCTCATGAGGCCGGAACCCATCCAATACACAAAGGAAATGCCCATGCTTGCTTCGTATTATCACGCCCTGCTCGACCGTTTCACGCGTTACGTCAAAATCGACACCCAGTCCGACCCCGAGAGCACGTCCTATCCGTCGACCGCCAAACAGCTCGATCTCCTCAGGCTTCTCCGCGATGAATGCAGCGCCATGGGACTGCAGAACGTCGAACTCGATCCGTACGGATACGTCACCGCCACCTTGCCCGCCAACACCTCCGGCGCCATCAAAACCATCGGCTTCATCGCACACGTCGACACCTCGCCCGAAGTCAGCGGCGCAAACGTCAAGCCCATCCTCCACAAGAATTACCAGGGACAGGACATCGTCCTGCCCGATCGAAACGACATCATCATCAAATTTGCCGACAATCCCGAACTCGCCGAACAAATCGGAAACGACATCGTCACCGCGTCCGGCACCACCCTCCTTGGCGCCGACAACAAATCCGGCGTGGCCGCCATCATGACCGCCGCCCAGTACCTCCTCGAACACCCCGAAATCAAGCACGGCGACATCCGCATCGCCTTCACCCCTGACGAAGAAATCGGCGGCGGCACCACCTACTTCGACATCAAAAAATTCAACGCCTACTGCGCCTATACCGTGGACTCCTCCACGCGCGGAATGCTCGACACCGAAACCTTCAGCGCCGACGCCATGACGCTCACCTTCGAAGGCATCAACACGCATCCCGGGCACGCCTACGGCCAGATGATCAACGCCATCAAGCTCGTCTCGGAGTTCATCGATCGCCTCCCCAAAGATACCCTTTCCCCCGAAACGACCCGCGATCGCGAAGGCTTCGTCCACCCCATTGACGTCAAAGCCGGCGTCGATTCCGCCTCCGTCCAGTTCATTCTGCGCGATTTTGACGCCGACAAACTCACCGAGAAAAAAGACCTCCTCCTCAGCCTCGCCCAGGCCACCGTCGACGCCCATCCCGGCGCCACCTTCACCTACGAACACAAGGTCCAGTACCGAAACATGAGTTCCGTCCTCGATCAGTTCCCCGACGTCACTTCCCACGCCGAGCGCGCCATCCGCGAAGCCGGCCTTGAGGTCCGAAAAATGGCCGTCCGCGGCGGCACCGACGGCTCCCAGCTCTCCCTCAACGGACTGCCCACCCCCAATATCTTCGCCGGCGAGCAGAACTACCACTCGCGATACGAATGGGTCAGCGTTCAGGACATGCTCAAATCCGCCGAAGTCATCGTCCGTCTGGCTCAAATCTGGGGTCAGGCCAACGCCTGATCGACGTTTTCCCTCTTGTGGCCTCGCTATCGCCGCGCCAGGCGCGCCGATACGCGAGCCCTGCGCGGCTATGGCCTGCGGCCATACACCGCGCATTTTTTTATCCTGTCCCACCTCATGCACGCTCGCGCAC
Organism: uncultured Myxococcales bacterium; assembly: GCA_945875805.1. Taxonomy (GTDB): domain Bacteria; phylum Myxococcota_A; class Bradymonadia; order UBA4248; family UBA4248; genus UBA4248. The sequence goes on from CAMCLY010000042.1 coordinate 12,352, forward strand.
ACGCGCCACGTCTGTGCATGGCTCCACGCCTCTTCAAAACCGAATGACTGAATCCCCCACATTCCCATTCACCGCAATTCTATGGAATTTTGTCCATGACAAAACGCGATAAAAAAGAACTATTCTGTGGTCCGTCCAGTCCGGCGTTTCACGGCTATCTCGTCATGTTTTTCGCCGCATGGGTATGCGGTTTTATTCTCGAGCTGTGCCTGTTTCTGCGCCCCGGGCCTTACGGCCAGCCCTACGTACTCGACATCTGGCACTACCTGCCCCATGCCATTTTCTACATGACGTTCGGCCTTGCGCTCATTGCCTGCCCCTGGATGATCGCGCAATTTTTCTTTAAAACATCCGAAAAACGCCCCATCCATACGCGCATCGCCCAGACGGCATGCGCCATTTTGTTGGCACTCAGCCTTTTGTACCAGCACATCGACAACGAGGTTCTGCGCTTCTGTTCGATGCACATCACGCCGGATTTTCTGCGCACCTATGTCCTCAGTCAGGGCGTGCCGCAATCGCTGTGGAACCTCCTGGCCGAAGACGCCGGCGGTGCCAATGTGTCGCTCATTTTGCTCGGCGTGCCCGTCCTGTTCCTGCTCTTCTGGTTCATCCTTGGCGTACGCATCCCCAGGCCCAGGTGGGAAAAACGCCTCGTCCAGTGGGGTATCACGGGCGTGCTGTGCATCGCCTTCGTCGGCCTGCCGTTTCTGTTCCGAACAAGCCTGTTTGGAAGCAAAAACCGGCAGGCCAAGGTTGCCCCCCCCGCCGTGCTCATCGCCAACGCCATTTCGAGCTGGAACAACACACACGAGTTCCCCGACGACATGCCCCAACGCCTCGCCGCAGTCCACGCCGAGCTCGCCGCACGGCACGACGGATGGACCTACCCCGATCCCGCGCACCCTTTCTATCGGGAATACGCCGGGGAATGCCCCAAACCCGACAAGCCCTACAACGTCATTCTCATCGCGCTGGAATCCTTCCGCGCCTACAGCATCGATTTTCTCAACCCCGCCCAGACACTCGACACCACGCCGTTCATCAAATCCTTGGCGATGGATCCCCACAGCGCCTACTGGACGCGCTATTACACCAACGGTCATCCGACCATCGGCGGGTTTATGGCGCTGCACACGAGCCTCCTGCCCCATTCCTCGCGCACCGTCGCCAAGGCGTTTACCCATACGCGCCTCGACAGCTTTGTCTCCGTGGCGCAGCGCCACGGATACGAAACGATTTTCCTCGGTGCCTCCGATCCGGACTGGGACAACCAGCGTCCATGGCTCGTCCAGTGGTATGACCACATTCTGTTTGACCGCAACCTGGAGGCCCTCGGCGACCGAAGCGTCCTGCAGAACGCCGCCGATTTTCTCAAAACAAAGCGAAATCCCGACAAGCCGTTCGTCTTCACCACCCTGCTCATCAGCAATCACATGCCGTTCCACGTACTCGAAGAAGACCTGCGTCTCACCCAGAGCACGGCACTCCCGGAGGCCATTTTTAACACCATGCATTATGACGATGACGCCGTGCGCGAGTTCGTCACGTCGATTCAAAATGAACCGTGGTACAAGGACACCATCCTCATCGTCACGGCCGATCACGGACTGGATCTCGGCGATCAGGGCGAGTCTCCTGACTATAACAATCTGCGTCCGACGGCGACTTGGATTCCGCTTGTCATTCATGTTCCGGAAGGCTTTTCGAGACTTCAGGCCGGTCCCCATGACCGCCTGGCGAGCCATATCGACCTAGGCCCCACCGTCATGGACATGCTGGGATTCTGCGATGCCAATGCGTTTATGGGCTACAGCCTGTTGCGCGATCCGTCCTCGACCCCCATGGCTTTTAAGGAAAATCGGGCGATGATCTACACCCCGGAAGGCGCGGCCTATATTCTGGAGGATGACAAAGCCATGCTTTTTGCGCCCGACGATATCCGCGCCGAACACGACATCGCCGACCAAAACCCGGCGCTCGCACAAAAACTCACGTCCAGAGCCCGAAATCTCTCACTCGTCGTCGATTACGTCTACCAGAACGGACTGTTTTATCCCAACGCACCCGTCGCGCCGTAATCCCTTTGGTGGGCGGTGGGCCACAGGGTGCACACCGCCACGGATTTTCAGAAGCAGGTACGCGCCGCGTATGCGCGCAAGGGGGTCGGCAGGCCCGCGAGCACATAGCGGCGCGCACACGGCGAGCGTATCCGCCAACGGCGGATAGCTCGCCACCCCACATAAAAACAAAAAAAGCCCGAAATCCAAAAGGATAACGGGCTTTTTTCGGGTACACACCGGCGAGTTTATTCGGCTTCTTTGGCTTCTTTTTTGGCCTTTTTGCCTTCTTCTTTAGCTTCTTCTTTGGCTTCGGATTTTTTCTCGCACTTGCAGTCTTTGCAACAACCGCAGCATTCGTCTTTTTCAAACACGAAGCGATAGAGCAGGCCGGCGATCACGGCACCCGCGATGGGAGCGACCCAGAACAGCCAGAGCTGCGTGAGGGATTCGCCCTGATTGAACACGGCCACGGCCAGCGAACGGGCGGGGTTGACGGACGTGTTCGTCACGGGAATGCTGATGAGGTGGATGAGGGTCAGGCAGAGGCCAATGGCGATGGGGCCAAAACCGGCGGGCGCACGACGATCCGTGGCGCCGATGATGACAAAGAGGAAGATGCAGGTCAGGACGGCTTCGGTGAGGAACGCGGGACCCATGCCATAGGCTCTGCCGCCAAAGGCGTTGACGCCATTGATGAGGGTTTCCGACCAACCATTCGTCGCGAAATTGCCCACCGCGCCGTTGAGTTCGGGCTTGGCGATGGCATAAATCGTCGCAGCCGCCAGAATGCCGCCGATGCACTGCGCGATGATATAAGCCACGGCATCCTTACCGCCTTTGAAACGGCCAGAAGCCAGGAGACCAAGCGTCACAGCCGGGTTGAGGTGACAGCCCGAAATGTGGCCAATCGCAAAGGCCATCGTCAGGACAGTCAGACCAAACGCCAGCGACACGCCCACATAACCAATCCCGACATTGTCCACGCCACACGCCAGCACGGCCGCACCGCAGCCACCAAAAACGAGCCAGAACGTGCCGATAAGCTCGGCAATCGCACGTTTTGTCAAACTCATGTTTTTTTCTCCTTTGTATCCATGAGTATCAAAATTGAAGAGACCACACGATCCCTTCCACATCTCCTTTACAATACCGCAATCTTTACGGTGTGATAAAGACTTACAGCATGCCATCACGATAGAAATATCCCCCTGGGATGTCAACGAGCCCACAGAGATCTCCATGGGATGTCGATGTGTCCGCAAAGGCGTTGTGCTGACGCGTTCGCCGTTCTTTTCGGGATTATTCAGGGCAACCGTGTTATTAGAACGCACAGGCGCATCCCTTTCACGGTGCGCCGACTTTTTTGTTTCACGATGATGCATTTCCTACCCATTGCCCGCCTCGCGCGTCATCCTCTTATATCCGGAGAGAAATCATGACCAAGATCCTCGTCGTCGACGACGAAAAGAACATTTGCCGGACCGTCGGCATGGTGCTGACGGGAGAAGACTACGACGTAGAAACGACCCAGGACGGACAGGAAGGCCTGAAAATCATTGCCGACGACGACGTGGACGTCGTCCTGCTCGACGTACAGCTGGGGAACATGTCCGGCCTCGACATGCTCGAGACGATCCGCAAAGATCCCAACGCGCCCGAAATCATCATGATGAGCGGGCATGCCATGCTCACCGATGCCGTCAACGCCACGCGTCTGGGCGCGTTTGACTTCCTCGAAAAACCCCTCGACCGCGAACGCCTCCTTCTCAGTGTACGAAATGCCGTCGAACGACGATTTCTCACGCAGAAGGTCAAAAGCCTTGAGGACACCGACGCGCGATATTGCGGCATGATTGGGGACTCCCCTGCCATGCAGAAAATACGACGCGCCGTCTCTGTCGTCGCCCCTACGAAAGGCCGCGTCCTCATTCTTGGGGAATCCGGTGTCGGAAAAGACCTCGTCGCACGCAGCATTCATGCCCTGAGCGACCGTGCCAAGCGTTCCTTTGTCAAGGTCAACTGCTCCGCCATTCCCTCCGAACTCATCGAATCCGAGCTTTTCGGCCACGAAAAGGGCTCCTTCACCGGCGCCTCCGTCAACAAAAAGGGCCTTTTTGAAATGGCCAACGGCGGCACCATTTTTCTCGACGAAATCGGCGACATGTCCCTCGCCGCGCAGGCCAAAGTCCTGCGCGTCCTGCAAAACGGCGAGTATATGAAGGTCGGGGCGGAAAAACTCTCTTACGTCGATGTGCGCGTCATCGCCGCGACCAACAAGGATCTCAAAAAAGCTGTCGCCGACGGGACCTTCCGCGAAGACCTCTACTTCAGGCTCAACGTCGTGCCCATCGAGGTGCCCCCGTTGCGCGATCGCCTAGAGGACGTGCCGCTCCTCACCAATGTATTCCTGTCACAAATCGCCGGCGAGTACGGCCGCGCCCCGCTCGCCGTCAACGATCGCGCCATGGCGCTTTTGTGCAAATACGATTTTCCTGGAAACATCCGCGAACTGCACAACCTTTGCGAGCGGTTCGTCATCTTATGTCAGGAAATCGTCACCCCGGCCGACCTTCCCGAAGACATCCAGGCGTTGGAACACTGCACGCCCACGCCAGACCCCACCCTTTCCGGCGCGGAACCGCCCAAACCCAAGGTTTCCCTGCCCCACGTCGTCCTGCCCTCCCTCTCTCAGTCGGTCGATAACGACCCCCTGCAACAGCTCGCCGACGTCAAACCCGGCACCATGACGTTGCGCGCATTCCGGGACATGGCCGAACACGCCTTCATTCAGGTCACCCTCAACGCCATGGGACAGAATGTCTCCAGAGCCGCCGAAGTCCTCGGCGTCGAACGCACAAACCTCCACAAGAAAATTAAAAAATTTGAATCCAATGCCCCCGACGCCGAGGACGACGAAACGTAAGCCTCACACGCCATTCCTCATCTTTTCCTTTGCATTTTCGTTTTCACATCAAATCCATGCCTAACATTTTTGCCATTGCCACCAATCCCGTCATCCGCACGGTCATGCTCGGTCTGACCGGAGCGTTCCTCGTCTTTTTCCTCGTCATCCATATCGTCGGAAATTATCTCATCTTTGTTTCCCCCGAGGCCTACAACGGATACTCCCACTTCCTGCTGTCCCTGCCCTTCCTGCCCGTCATCGAAATCGTCCTTCTCGTGTGCTTTCTCTACCATGCCAGCGTCGGCGTCTGGAGCAAACTCAAAAACCGCCTCGACGCCCGCGACCGCGGATACGCCATCCGTCGAAACGCCCGCCACTCGCGGCGCAACTTGGCCTCGCGCACCGCACACATCACCGGCAGCATCATTCTCGTCGCCCTCATCGTCCACGTCATCACCATGAAATACGGCGAGCCCGACATCCCCGGTCCGGAGCGCGACATCTACAATTACGTCATCGACATGTTCAGCTCGCTGCCCGTCGTGGCGGCTTACGTCGCGGTCCTGGCCATACTCGGGGTTCACCTCTTTCACGGCCTGGGAACTCTATATGAATCCTTCGGCATCGCCCACCGCACGTGGATGCGCCGTCTGGGTCAGGCCGTTGCCCTTGTCCTCCTTGCCGCCTACGCCATCTTCCCCGTCCTCGTCTACATCATGTTCTAAGCCCAGCCCTCGACGTGTCGAGATGAGGGGGTAGCGGCGTATGCGCGCAAGGGCCTTTTGGCCCGAGCACATAGCCGCTCAGGGGGAGGCTTCCCCCTCCCACACAACCCCCATCGATTTCACCATTCCACCCCTCACCCCCACAGACACTGATTTCTCCACGAAACCGGATAACACTATGGATGCAAATTACAGCCGTTCCGTCCCCCTGGAATCCCTCTGGGAGCGCACCAAACTGGAGCTCTCCCTCGTCAGTCCGAACAACCGCAGGAAATTCACCGTCGTCGTCGTCGGCACCGGACTGGCCGGTGCCTCCGCCGCCGCCACCTTGGCCCAGCAGGGATACGCCGTCAAGGCCATCACCCTGCTCGACTCGCCAAGACGCTCGCACTCCATCGCGGCTCAGGGGGGCATCAACGCCGCCAAAAATTACCGAAACGACGGCGACTCCACCATGCGACTCTTCAAAGACACCCTGAAGGGCGGCGATTTCCGTGCACGCGAGGCCAACGTCTACCGGCTCGCCGAAGTCTCCGGCGCCATCATCGATCTGTGCGTCGCACAGGGCGTCCCCTTTGCCCGCGAATACTCGGGACACCTCGACAACCGTTCCTTTGGCGGCGTTCAGGTCTCCAGAACATTCTACGCGCGAGGACAGACCGGACAGCAGCTCCTCCTCGGCGCCTACGGCGCCCTTCTCTGTTCCGCCGCCAGAGACGATTTGCAGATCTACACACGCCGCGAAATGCTCGACCTCATCGTCCACGACGGACGCGCACGCGGCATCGTCACGCGAAACGTCCTCGACGGCTCCATCGAGGCCATCACCGGTGACGCCGTCCTGCTCTGCACGGGCGGTTACTCCAACGTCTTTTTCCTCTCCACCAACGCCGTCCACTGCAACGCCTCCGCCGCATGGGCCTGCCACAAAAAAGGCGCCCTCTTCGCCAACCCATGCTTCACACAAATCCATCCCACCTGCATTCCGCAACACGGCGAGCTCCAGTCCAAACTCACCCTCATGAGCGAAAGCCTGCGTAACGACGGCCGAATCTGGGTTCCCAAGACGCCCACCGACGCCGCCCCACAGGACATCCCCGACGCCGACCGCGACTACTACCTGGAGCGCATCTATCCCGCCTTCGGAAACCTCGTGCCACGGGACATCGCCTCCCGCGCCGCCGAGCGCGTCTGCGACCAGGGGCGCGGCGTCGGGCCCACCAAACGCGCCGTGTACCTCGATTTTGCCGAGGCCATCCGCACGCACGGTCGCAAGAAAATCGAAGAAAAATACGGCAACCTCTTCGAGATGTACCAGCGCATCACCGACGAAAATCCCTACCAGACCCCCATGCGCATCTACCCCGCCCCCCACTACACCATGGGCGGACTCTGGGTCGATTACCACCTCATGACCACCATTCCGGGGCTTTTCTGCCTGGGCGAATCCAACTTCTCCGACCACGGCGCAAACCGATTGGGGGCCTCGGCACTCATGCAGGGACTCGCCGACGGTTACTTCGTCGCCCCTGCCACCGTCCCTAACTACCTGGCCAATACACCCCTAACCCCCATCACCCCCGCCGACGACGTCTGCAAAGACGCCATCGACACCGTCCGGAAACGCGTCGAACACACCGCCAGCCTAAGCGGCACACAAACCCCAACCCAAATCCACCGAAAACTCGGCGACATCATGCGACAATACGTCGGCATGAGCCGATCACGCGAAGGCCTCAACACCGCCATCGACAAAATTAAAGCCATCCAGACCGAGGCTCAAAACGACCTCCTCGTCCACGGCGAACCACACACCCTCAACCCCGAACTCGAAAAGGCTATCCACCTCTCCGACTACCTCGAACTCGCCCTCACCATGGCCCACGACGCCCTCCAGCGAGAGGAATCATGCGGGTGCCACTTCCGAACCGAACACCAGACGCCCACCGGTGAATGCGCCCGCGATGACCAGAACTTCGCACACGTCGCCTGCTGGCAATACGGAAAAAATACCCCCACCCTCGAAAAACTCGACTTCCATACCTTCCAACCCATCCAGCGACACTACGATTAGGTTTTTGTTTTTTTGTGGGGGGACCAGTCCCCCCACACCCCCCGAATTGGGGCAGGGGCGCGCGGGCGGGGCGGCCCGCCCGGGCGCGAAGGAGTCATCTCTGCGCAGCTTCACTTCCACAAAC
>CAMCLY010000043.1 GCA_945875805.1 uncultured Myxococcales bacterium
AAGCATTCCCGAGACGAGGCGAAGACGAACGTAAAGCATTCCCGAGACGAGGCGAGGATGCCAAGGTTGAACGCAAACGTCCGCTAGCCAGGATGGCGCGTTCCAAATCCAGTTCCAAAGGTCCGGGCAAGGGTTCCAAACGATAAGTACATCGATAAAAAATGAGGTGGCGATGCGCAGAGGGATTTTTTCGACGATCCTCGTGGCGGCGTTTTTGTACGCCGCCCCGGCATTGGGCGAATCGGAGGATTTTGGCAAATCGGCGGTTGCGCAAGCGTTGATCAAACGCGCCACCCAGACGCGCGGTTCCGTGGAATCCGCCCCGCGCGTTGCCGAGCCCTCCAAACCATCTGTGCCATGGACGATTTCTGAAAGCGTCCCTGAGGACGTCGAAACCTTGATGTCCAACATCGAGACGCAGAATGGCCTTCTCGTCGTGGAGTTTGAAAATCTCCTCGCCAAGGATCCGCTCAATCCGGATGCCCCCAAATGGTTGTTCCAGATTGCCGAGTTTCATTATCAAATGGCGCATTATGCGTATTTGCGTGCACGTCGGAACTGGCTGACCGCGCTTGATGCGTGTTCGGAGGATGAATCGACATGTCCTCCTGAGCCCGTGGCCGACTATCGTCAGTCGATATCCGACTACCGCCGTCTTCTGACCACATATCCGGCATACGAGAAGCTCGACGACGTTCTGTTTCGTCTTGGCGACGCGCTTATTCGCAATCAACAGCCCAAAGAAGGGGTGAGCTATCTTCACCGTCTGACCCAAGAGTATCCCCATTACACATCTCTCGATGCCGCCTGGCTTGCGCTTGGAGAGTTTTATTTTTCACAAAAGATCACCGGCACCGCGCAAGCGGCGTATCAAAAGCTTCTCGACGATTATCCGGAATCTGATTTTTCACAGTACGCGCGGTACAAACTGGCCTGGACGTACCTCAACCTTGGCGATGAAGCGTCCTATGAAACCGCCATATCGCTTTTCCGCGAGGTTGTGGAATCGATCGATGTCCAGTATGCCTCGGCGATAGGTTCCGACGGTCTCATCGACGAAAACAAACTCAACTCCGGAGCCCTGTCGTTTCGCAATCAGGCCCTTAACGACTTGACGACGACGTATGTCGAGCTTCCCGGGGGCTGGAAACTCGCGCGCACGTATCTTGAGTCCAAACTTCCTCCCGACCGGGCGCGCGACAAAATTGAACAGTTGGGTGGAATCCTTGAGTCGCAGGGAAAGTTTGAGGAAGAAATCGAGCTTTATGGAGATTTGATCGCACAGTCCCCCACTCACCCCCACCGCGTGGAATGGCACATTTCGCGTATTGACGCCTACACGGCGTCCAACCGCCTGGATGAAGCAGAACGCGAGACGCGCGCGGCGATATCGGCCCTTCTCCCCGAAGGCGAATGGGCGCGCGTCAATGCCGGTGACCATCGTGCCATGTCGGCGGCGCGTCGTTTTTCATCAGGACAGATATACCGTCTGGCCATGGATTCCGTCGTTCGTGCCGAAAAATTGGGGGCATCGCCAGAAGCAGAGACTTCGTGGGCGGATGCCGAAGACCTGTTGCGTCTGGAACGCTCGCACTACCTGAGCGACGATATTGCGTTCGATGTCGAATACACGTTTGCCTATATTCTCGACGAACGCTCCGACCGCGCGCTTTTGAGCCTCAAAAAACAATATGCCCGTCGGCTCAAGTCCGAACCTGAACTTGCCCGCGACGTGCTCACCAAGCTTCGCGAAGCGGCGGCGGCCTATCAGACGATCGTCGACTGGAAGGACCCAGGCGACGCCGCGCGTCAGGAGCAAATCCAGATCGCCGCTAACCGTCAGGTGTTTGTGTATGCCAATGTCTTGGCCTCATCGGATCCGGACTGGTCCATCGTCAATTCGGCCAAAGCCCAGAATTTTGTCGAGGAAAAGCGCGGATCCGAAGTCCTTAAAAAAGAACCGCTGTCACAGGCCGAACTCGATTTTGTCCGTTCGGCAGAACAATTTGCAAACCGATACCCCAAGGATGAAGAAACGCCGGCATTTTTATGGCGAGCGGCCGAGATTTACCGTTCACGAAACGATTACGAGCAGGCCGCGCAACGGTTTGATCAAATCGTCACCCATTTTCCATCACATCAGTATGCCGCCGTGGCTGTGGGTTCGATGTTCGAGCTTTACTCAAAAGCCCAGAATTACGAGAAGATCGAGTTCTGGGCCAAGTGGCTTATCGAACACCGCAATTTCAAGCATTACACGGCGGCCGAACTCGAAGACACTGCAGCCTTTGCCATCGACAGGCAAGCCGTAGCTCAGGCCGAAGATGGCCATCTCGACGACGCCGTCTCGACCGTTCTGCGCATCGAAAGCGCCTTCCCATCGCGTATCGATCTTGCGACCGCCGCCCGGTTTAAGGCGGCGAGTTTTGAGGAATCACGCCTCGCATACCGGAAAGCCATTTCGTGGATGGAACCGTTGCTCGAAGGCCCGGAACGCCGCCGCGCATCTTTCCAAATCGGTCGGGATGCTCTGGAAATCTCGCGGTTTGAAGAATCGGCGGCGGCCTTTGAACGCGCCGCCTCGCTTGGATTTGAAGCCCTCAAAACCGCCAAAACCGACGAAGAACGCGCGACCATTCGACTCCAAACCGCCCAGTCCGTTTATTATGCCGCATGGCTATACAAAAATAGCGATCAACCGGAACGCGCTGCCCAAGTTCTTGATGCCTATCTGACCCATAATGCGTCCGGTGAATTCGCCCTGTATCGCCAAAATGACGCCTTCTTTGCAGGAAGCACATTTCCCGAAAACGCCGACCCCGTCTGGAATTCGCCGTTGGCCTCTCTCGAGCGCGCAGCGCTCGAAAATCCCGAAGAAGCCTCCTCGCGTCTCTCTGCCCTCCTCAAAACGCCCCAGCTGTCCCCCGAACTCTCCCGACGCATCGCCTTACAAAAAGCCCAATACGACATCGATGCTCGCCATTCCGCCGATGCGACCCAAACCCTCGCCAGCATGTCCCCCGATGACACATGGACAAATGCCGATGCCGCGCGTTACCTCTATTTGCGCGGCCGTTCTGCACAACTCGACTTCGAAGACGTTGCGCTCGAATTTCCCATCCGCACCCTGCGCAAACGCATCGAACAAAAAGCCAAATTGCGCCAGACCGCCGAAAAGTTCTATCAGCAAGCCATCACGCGCAAAAACGCCCAAGTGTCCACCGCATCGGCCTATGAACTGGCCCAAATGGCTCTCCATTTCAGAGACGCATTCCGAAATTTGCCCGCCCCCAAGGAACTCGAAAACGATCCCGAAGGACTCGACGAATATACCACCTGGATCGAAGACGAACTCATTTTTCCCGCTGAAGACGCCGCCGCCTCACTTCTGGACATCGCTCATCAAATCACCCTGCAACTCCAGTCTTACACTCCGCAAGCGTTCAAATCGGCACAATCCTTGGCTGAACTCAAGCCCGATCTCTTCCCGGTTTCACACGCATCACCACAGGATTCCTTCCCCCCCTAGCCCGCGACCTCCACCCCTACCCCCCTTGACTCTGAGTCGCTTGTGTTACCATGTAGGCGCAAGGACAGAGGCGCTGATGCAAAGAAAAGAGGGCTGTCATCGCCATCATTAAAAACTGTGGCTTGCACTACAACACAGTATCTCCATGAATGACGAGGGGAATGGAGGTTTTGTCCTTCCGGAACAAAAGGCTTGAAACGTGGACGATAAGGCCAAAAGCCTCACCAAAAACCACCCAAAAGCCTAGACCGACCCCAACACACCAAGCCTCACCACCTCATGAAATGCGAAAAGGGAACATGGCTACGCCGTGTTCCCTTTTCGCACTTCTGGGAGCGTAGGGGGACTGGTCCCCCCACAAAAACTCAAAGCGTGGGAGGACTGGTCCCCCACAAAAAACTCACTTATCATCCTCGCTGTCGTTCTTGAGAACGGCCAAAAAGGCTTTTTGCGGAATTTCAACCTCGCCGATCTGCATCATGCGTTTTTTACCGGCCTTTTGCTTTTCGAGGAGCTTGCGTTTACGCGAGATGTCGCCACCATAACACTTGGCAAGGACGTCCTTTCGGACGGGATTGACCGTTTCGCGCGCAATGATTTTGCCACCAATGGCCCCCTGAATGGGGATCTTGAACTGCTGGCGCGCGAGGGTTTCACTCAGCCGTTTGCAGATGATGCGCGCGCGTTCGACGGCGCGGTCTTCATGAACCAGAACGCTCAGAGCATCGACGGGTTCGTGGTTGACGAGAATCGTCAATTTGGCCAACTTTGTCTGGCGATATTCGAGAAATTCATAATCAAACGACGCATATCCTTTGGATATGGTTTTGAGTTTGTCATAAAAATCGAATAAAATTTCACTCAATGGGAGTTCAAAAATGAGTTCAACGCGACGCGAATCGAGGTACCGCATGTCGGCCTGATTGCCGCGTCGCGAGATACACAGATTGATCACGGCACCCACAAAATCCTTGGGAACGATAAACGAAGCCTTGATAAACGGCTCCTCGGCTTTGGCAATGCACGATGGGTCGGGATAGTACAAGGGATTGTCGACTTCGATTTGCTCGCCGTTTCGCAAATGCACCCGATACTCGACGCTTGGAGCCGTCAGAATGATGCTCTGATCGTATTCGCGTTCAAGGCGCTCCTGCGTAATTTCGAGGTGGAGGAGTCCCAAAAAGCCACATCGGAATCCCTGGCCCAATACGGTCGAGGAATCCCGGGTATAGACAAGGGATGCGTCGTTGAGTTTGAGCCTGTCCATCGAATCGGCGAGTTCGGGAAATTCATCGCTGCTTAAAGGATAAATCGAGCTGAAAACGACGGGTTTGACCTCCTTGAACCCCGCTAACGGCGCATCGCTCCCGCCCTCGGCAAGCGTAATGGTATCGCCCACTCGCGCTTCGGAGATGACTTTCATTCCCGTGATGATATACCCAACCTCACCGCAATTGAGCGAGTTTCCCGGGACCTGTTTGAGCTGCATTTTGCCGAGTTCTTCGATTTTATAGGAAGCCCCCGTCGACATCATGCGAATCCTGTCCCCCGCATGAATCGTCCCGTTAAAGACGCGCACGTAAATAATAACCCCCCGATAGGCGTCGTACATCGAGTCAAAGATGAGCGCCTGCAACGGCGCGTCGGGATCTCCTTTGGGCGCGGGAATGCGTTCGGCAATCGCGGCAAGCACTTCGTCTATCCCAATCCCCGTTTTGGCGCTTGTTTGCAACGCATCCAACGGGTCCAACCCGAGATCTTGCTCGATCTGCTCGTTGCACATATCGATATCGGCGGCGGGCAAATCGACCTTATTGATGACCGGGATAATCGTCAAATCGTGCTCCATCGCCATGTAGAGGTTGGCAACGGTCTGCGCCTCAACCCCCTGACTCGCGTCGACGAGCAACAGAGCCCCTTCACACGAGGCCAAAGATCGCGACACCTCATAGCTAAAATCGACATGTCCCGGCGTGTCGATGAGATTGAACTCCATCTCTTCTCCCGACGACGTCGTATATGGAAGAGAGACCGTCTGACTCTTGATGGTAATCCCGCGTTCTCGCTCCAAATCCATCGTATCGAGCAACTGATTTCTAAACTCGCGCTCCGGCACGCCAAGCGTTTTCTGAATGATGCGATCGGCAAGAGTCGACTTGCCATGATCGATATGCGCGATAATGCAAAAATTGCGTATTCTTTTCATGTGTCCCCAATATCCAAAAATCGGCTCAAATGCCCGAAATCGCGGCGTTTTAACGGATTCATGAGCCATTCGCAACTCACGTTTTTTGTGTGTGGGGGGACGAAGTCCCCCCACACCCCCCGAATTGCGAAAGGGCCGCGCGGCAATGCCGCACGGCCCTTTCGCAATTCATGAGGTGGTGAGGCTTGGGGCGTTGTAGGGGTGGAGCCTTTTCATGGGTTTGGCTAGGGCTTTTTGTTTTTGGCCTGGGCCTTTTCGTAGGGTTTGGCTAGGGCTTTTTGTTTTTGGCCTGGGCCTTTTCGTGGGTTTGGCTAGGGCTTTTTGTTTTTGGCCTGGGCCTTTTCGTGGGTTTGGCCGGGGTCTTTCGTGGGTTTTGGCGGAGGGGGATGAGGCGAGATTTGGGGGAGAAAAAATATCCGAAAACGACGCCCAATGATTTAATTCTTGACTTGGTGGTTTTTAGACCTACATTGACGCACATGAGGCGGGTTGTATTCAAATGAATGTCCCACACTCACCTTTGGTAAGAAAAATAACCTGTCGAACAGGTCCTTTCCGAAACCCAAACCATCCACAGGGATGAAGGCGTTCAGGAGGTATAGCGATGATTCAGGAATTGAATACTTGTCATACAGTGAATCAGGCCAGTCAGGGAGATGTCGTCTCGATTGCGATGATGGCACGGGATCTCGTGCGTGCCGGAGTAAAACTCGACGAAGGATCGCTCAATCAGGAAATCCTGCGCGGCCTGCTTTCAAATGCGGACGTGAACAAGCCCGAAAGTCTCCGCGCATTGTGCCGTGAGCTCGTCGAACAAGGATACGCCCCGCGCGCGGTGGTCGAAGAAAACCGCCTCGATCTCAACCCGATCCGGATTACGCCGTCGGTTCAGGGGCAGATGCCCGGCAAAGGCTGGGCTTTCATCTGGGAACTCGATCGCGACTGCGAAAATTTCGGGTGGCTCATCGGCGCGCATATCACGGTAGACGGCCGTCTTTATACCGTTCAGGGGATCGACAACATGCCGCAGACCCCACGCATTGGCGATCGTCTGACGCTTTTATGTTCGTCGGTGTCTGGCGACGAGCATTAATCCATTCACTTTTTGCGTGCGCTTTGGGAGGGGGAAGTCTCCCCCTGAGCGGCTATTTCGCAAGGGGGACATGCCCCCTTGTCGAAATACGCCGCTACCCCCTCTGCCAGCTCCGACACAAGGACACACTGAAGCACGCGCGTTTTGTGGCGCATTCATGGACGGAGCGTCAATCCACGGGTTGGCGCTTTGCGCAAAATCGGGTACATTTTAAGGCATGGATTCCGTGGGGATTCATGCTTTTTTTTCGGACGTTTTCTTTTTTGCCGAAAGCGGCACGGGGGCGCGCTTTGAACCCATCGGCTCAGATCGTCATTCGCGATTTTGTCGTCCATGCTTATCACGGGGTATACGCCGAGGAAGGCGTCACGGGGACGTCGTTCAGGATTCACCTGGTGATCGACATCTCGCCCGATTTGCCTGGTTTTTTGACCGACGCGCTTGACGACACGCTCAATTACGAAACGGTCATTTCGCGGGTATACGCGGTGGTGACGCAAAATCGTTTTCATCTTCTGGAGCGTCTTTGTCGCGCGATATGCGACGATCTGCTTTGTCTTGAGCGCATTCTTTCGGTCGACGTAACCGTCGAGAAGTACCTCGAAACGCTGACACCGTCGCCGCAGTGGTTTGGGGTGCGCCTGGTTCGAGGTCGTGACCGGTGAACCCTTGAGTGACCGAAGCACGCGCCGCGAGCGTATTGCGAATAGCGAGCGGCCAGAGGGCGTATCGGGCCCGATAGCCCGGCGCCCATGACAGCGGCAAAATGTACAAAGTCTGTATGCAAAAATGGTATAAAAAGGAATCGCTGAGGAGTGGATGTAGATACAAACTGAAAGGGAAACATCGCATGAAAGTGAAGTCTTTTCGCCATTTGTCGACAGGGGACGGCCGGCGGTTTATGCGTCGAAAAAAATCGCGCGAAACGGAAAAAGGGGATGCGCAGGTGCCGGTGGCGGTCGAAAACCCGGAGGTGGGGGCGCGGCTGACAAATTTGTCGTTGCGTCATGCGGGGATGCGGCCGGCGTGGTTTGATATCGAGCCGGTGGCGTTGCCGGGAAGGACGCGCCAGTGCCACCGGATTTTCTGGCAGATCATGACGGCGATGCGGCATGGCGAGAAGCAGAAACTCGTGTTGCATGCCTCACACGGGATGGGGAAGACGACGTTTTTGGCGCAGCTGTATGCGATGCTTGAACATGCGCCCGAGACGATATTGACGTTGGCTCCGGGGCGGGCGGGGCGGACGCCGTTTCAGGCGGTGCGCAACATTCTCGAGCAACGTTTTTATGTGTCGGGGGAAGCGAGTTTTGAGTGCATCGAACGGTTTGTAAAGGGCGGGGTTGAGGCGATTGTGCCGGGCGAGGATGCCCGCCGCGTGAGTGCGGATTTGCTGGAGTTGTGGAGCAGTCCGCACGCGTTGGAATCAGGATCCGGCGCTCCCGAACACCGGGTTGTCCCGCCCCCCCTGGCAACTCGCGTTGTCGCGCTGTCGTCGGTGATGAACGAGGGACAGGCCAACGACCGCGAAAGCCTGGTGTCTTCGGGGCGAGGAGAACCGCTGATCGTCCCAGGGGAAGCGGTGGGGGAACACGGCACGACGAGCGAGGTGTCGTGTGAAATCGTGGTCAATGAGGTCGAAAACCTTTCGTCGGTCGACATCTCACTTGAGGAAATGGTTGCCGAAAGCGAACCGACCGGGGCGGGATTTGTCGAAATTGCGGGGACGTTGAACTCGCCGGCTCCGCCGATCATGCCGGCATCCAATACGATCAAGGTGTCTGCCACCCTTCCAGGACTTGGAAACACAGCACGGCCAGACGCGTCGGAACGTACCCGTATCGGCATCCGACCGTCCTCGCCCGAAAGCCACGACGCCGAACCGCTGAGCCAAAGCGAACCGCCCACCCCGCCACCACCGCCCGCGGAGCAGCCAACCTTTATGTCGCGTCTGGAATGCGCTCTGCGGCGTTTTATGACGGAAGATCTGAAGCGCAATGCCATCGTGATCATTTTTGACGACGTCGAAAAGTTCGACCACGAAAGTCTGGAACTGCTGACGCGGGTTTTCAAAACCCTGGGGGAGGCGCGCCTGACGATGCTTCTGACGACGTCGGACACCCAATGGCTGGAGTCACAGGGGGAACCGTTTGCCAAACTCGAACCCATGAGCGACACGGACCTGATGATCCTGACGCGCAATGCGATACGCACGATGTCACAGTCGCGAGAGAACTGCATCGTCCCGCAGGAAGTCTGCCGCCAGATCGCACAGCATGCCTACGGAAGCCCCAGGAATGCGATGGACATGGCGGTGAAGTTTTTCCCCCCGGACCGCATCATGCAGTGGAGCCAGTCGCTGGAAACCCTGCGTCGTCAGTCGTTGCCGACCGACATTGGTCATTCTATTGTGAAACGGTTCCGGGCTCGGGGTGAGGACGAGCGCTTCGTCCTTCAAGTGGCGTCGCTGTTTAACGCCCCGTTTACGTCATCGGCGCTCCAGTGCGCGGCGGATGCCGTGGCGCGCGAGGGGCTTGCCCCGAACGTGTCGTGCCCTGACGTGGCGCGGAAACTCAGACACGACGGTTTTTTTGATCGCGCCGAAGAGACCTACGCAATGCCTGCCGCCACGTATGTGTTCAAACACGATTGCGAGCGCCTCGTCATTTCGGGGAGCGTAGACCGCGCCGTGCGCCGCGTGGTGTATGGCGCGGCCGCGCAATGGTTTGCCCTTCACAACACGGAGCACGCGTTCGATGAACTCATCGGGGATTTGTGGCGCAGCCACCGATCGCCCGGCGAGGCCTGCCGGTATTACGAACGGGCGGCTCAACGCGCTTCGGCGGACGGCCTGGCCCTGCGCGCATGGACTGTACTCAACAAATGGCTCGGGTGTCTGGAGTCCGAACAGACAGAGCGTCGCATTGAGGTTTTGCTCAAAAGCGCGCACGTGGGCTTCCGCATGGGCCACACCGACAAGGCGTTTGAGCGCTGCCGCGAGGCGCGCACCCTGGCGCTGGAGGTCAGTGCCTATCCGCAGGTGGCGCGCGCCGAAATCATCAAATCCGCGATGCTCGTCGAGCAGGGAAACGTCCGCCATGTCCCGCGCATCCTCCACCAGGCGCGCGCATGGCTCAACCGTCAGGGCGACGCCCATGTATTGCTCGAACTCGAATGCGTAGCGGCCGAATACGCCTTGACGCGCGCCAAATACCGCGAGGCACAAGACGTCATCATGCGCGCACGCGCGCTGACCCGTGACCTCCGATTGCCCAAAGACGACGAATGCGTCCTGACCCTCGACGTCATGGCGGCGCGCATCGAGGCAAATATCGGACGTCCCCTCGATGCCGTCTCCGCACTCCAGCACGTCATCGAACGCGCCCGGAATGCGGGGCACATTCGCATGGTGGCACACCATGCGCTGGGCACCCTCTACGCCTCCATCGACAATCTGGCGCTGGCCCTCGAGTCCTGGAACGTGGCACTCGGACTCGCGCAGGAAATGCACAACGTCGTGTTCCATGCCAAACTCCTGGCCGACATCGCCGGCGGAGCCATCGCCCTCGATGCGCGACGCACCGCGCGCGCCGTGCTGGAACAATGCAGCGCTCTCGCCCAGCAGACGCGCCAGCGGCCAATCATCGCCAGATGCCTGGCCTATACGGCACACATTCAGATCATCCACGGACAGTTTGACAGAGCCATGCGGACTTTGCGAAAAGCGCACAAAAGCGCAAGCGCCTTACAAAGCATGCCCCTGTGGGCGCACACCCTGTCCCTCATGGCCTGGCTGTACGGACTCGAGCACGGCAATTACTACCGACCTGCCGAAGCAAACAGAATTTACAAAAAACTCTTTACGGTCTATTCCAGATACGCCATGCACCTGATGCGCGCCAGGCTCATGCCGCAGTACGCGCAGTTTCTTTGTCAGACTCACCAGAATATCGCCGCGCTCAATGCCTGTCGCACGGCGCGCTCCCTCTATCGGGATATGAAACTCGACAAGGGATGTGACAAAATGCAGGCGATCATCGACGCGCTCCTGCGCGAATCTTCGCTCGAAAAAGAATGATGAACTCCTCGATCAATCACATCATCGAGTCCGATCCCATCGTGGGCACACTCCTGGACGGGCGCTATCTCATCAACTTTCTCGTGGCCCGTGGCGGCATGGGCAACATCTATCACGCCCACGACGTGCGTCGCGGACACGTCGTCGCCCTCAAGATGTTGCGCTCGGAGTTCAACGGCGATCCCCTCGTCGTCCAGAGGTTCCAGCGCGAAGCCATCGCCCTGTCCAAACTCTCACACGAAAATATCTGCCGCATCTTCGATTCGGGATGCACCCCGGACGGCCTCCACTACTTCGCCATGGAATTTCTCGAAGGCGAAGCCCTCGACGCCATCCTCAAAAAATCCCACACCCTGCCCCCAAATGTCGCCATCCGATACATCATTCAGGTCGCCGCCGCACTCAACGACGCCCACAACCACGGCATCATCCACCGCGACCTCAAACCCGCAAACATCTTTATCGTCAAAACGGGAAACGCCCAGGACTTCGTCAAAGTCCTCGATTTCGGCGTCGCCCGTATCGACAACGAACAGCAGGCCCTCGCCGAAAAACTCACCAATGCCGGCTCAACCCTCGGAACGCCGTTTTACATGTCCCCGGAACAAATCCAGGGGTTCGACGTCGACGGACGCACCGACGTCTACGCGCTGGGCATCATCTTATGGGAAACCCTCTTCGGCACCCCGCCCTACGTCGGCTCAAACCTCATCGACGTCTTCAGCGCCGCCGTGTCGCAAAAACTCCCCAAACTCCCCGCCCAATTGCGCCATTACGCCACATGGCGTCACATCTACGCCGTCCTCCAAAAGGCCCTGCAGAAAAACCGCGACGCGCGCTACCGGACGATGCTCGATTTCCAGCGAGCCCTCGAAAAACTCTACACCGAAATTCGACAGGACACCTCGATTGGACTGACCCAGGCCGTCACCGAAACAACCCCGCGCTCCCTGCACGCCCTGAACCTGCACCACCTCATCGACGTCGTCCATTCGGCCACGCGGCATGTCTCACCACTTCAGCTCCTCCTCATCGGGACCATCGCCTGCGTCTGCCTCGGTTGCATCATCGCCACCATCGTCATCTTTACGTCGTCCTCCTTCGACACCCCCCAAAATCCATACAACACATACAAGTTTTTCAGCGATGTGCCCGCCACCGTACGCATCGATTCCAAAGAACTCGGCACCACCCCGCTGACCCTCGAACTCAACCAGCCCCTCCCATTCGATGTCGCCATTGCAACCGGATCCGCCTCACACGTCTTCCATATCGACGCCACATCCCCAGACGTCAACGGCTTCGCTGTCAACCTCGATCTGCGCCCGGACGCAGAGGACGATTTCACCGAACTCACCCTCGAAACCACCCCCTCCGGGGCCCGCGTCAAAGTCGAATCCCCTCAAAAAACCTGCATTTCCCCGTGCACGCTTGACGTCACAAACCGGCGTCAGGTCTCCCTCTCCATCCAGCTCGAAGGCTACCGTACCGAAAAAATCATCGCAGTCCCCAACGGTCGAAACCTCAAGCTGCGCACCAACCTCTTCCGACCATAGGATCCCCCAACCATGCGCCCCTTTATCGCCATCGCACTCGCGCTTTTGCCCCTCGGATGCGCCTCCACCCCCGCGGAATCCCCACACGAACTCACCCCCGAATCCTCCGCACAGTTCCTCGAACTCGACGCCGAACTCGACGCCCTCAATGACAGCACCGCCAACCTCGCCAAAGATTACCAGGCCATCCAGAGCACCGTCCTCGCCAACGCCGATTTCTCCGCCAAAAACAAAATCGACGATACCGCCGCCATCGACATCTACATCAACGAAAACAACGTCATCCTCGTCAACGGACAGCCCATGTCCCGCAACGATTTCGCCACCTTTGTCGGCAAAAACTTCCCTGCCCGTTGCACCCCAACCCCCAAACTGACTGTCCACGCTCGCGCCAATTACGACATCGCCGCCGCCGTCCTCGAGACGATCTACACCTCCGGATGTACAAACGTCGATATCCCGTAACCGACACGCCCCCCGTCATGACGGAGAGGGGGTAGGCGCGTATTGGCGCCAGCCAATAGCGACGTAGGGGGAGACTTCCCCCCCCCAAAAAAATCAAAAAAATGCTCTCGGGGCTCCGCTATCCGCCTGCGGCGAATACGCGTCGCCGCGCGGTCTATCCGCCTGCGGCGAATACGCCCGCGCCCCCCTTTTATGCGCACCACCGCGCCCTATTTCGACAACGACAGCGAGAGCGACACGGCACGTTCATCCAGCGAGGAATCGACACGAAAACGCGAAAAAGGCGCGAGGATTTTCTGCACCGCCGGGATGTTTACCGTCGACGCAATGTCCGCCGTGCGCACCTCGCCCGCAAGAAACGGCGCATTCTGAGCGATGGGCACAGCGGACGCCTGGCCGGGAACATGACCGGCAAAGACGGCTTCCGCCTTGGGCCAGCCCGGTGTCGTGGCAAGTGCCAGGAATCCGTCGCGATAACCGGCACGAAACGTCTCGGAGGAGACGTGTATCGTAGCCTGGAGCATGCCGTCGACGGTGTCGATCGTCGCCACATCGGCAGGCACGACGCGCTTGAGAATGTTGAGCTTGGAGAAAAAGGCGTCGGACTGCGCCGCATCCTTAAACACGACGCCCGCCACGGCCGCCCCCTCGCCGTAATGCATGCCCCAAATCGCCCCGATGTTGTCGATGATTTGCTTGGACACGTCGAGCTTGATGAGGCTTTGCGTGAGTTTGCCTTTGAGGTCGCGGTATTTTTTGGCCGTTTTGTCACTCATGTATTCGACGGCCAGGGTTTCGGCATGATGCGCCCCGACGACGAGACGCAACGTGGAGGCGGGCTGGGTGGCCAAAATGGCGGCCGGCCAGTCGCGGCTGTCGCCGCGTCCGAGTTCGGCGGCCCAGCGTCCGCGCGGTTCCTGGCGATATTCATCCTTCTGCCACTGCCCGTAAAGCGCAAGCGAAAGCGCGTCCGGAGAGAGATGGAGACCCACGGCGGCCTGCGAAAACCAGGTCGTCAGGCCGCGCCAGGATTCGGGAAGGGGCGCGTTTTTCCCCGCGTTTTCCCCATTGACCAGCACGACCACCGGCGCGTCTGCCAGCGCGCGAGGCCATGCGTCAAGAGACGCCGAATCCATGGCCGGCGCGGCGAGAAACGCATCCAGAGACGCGCGGGAATCCTGGGCCTTGACGAGGCTTTCCGACAAACCCGCGCCAAACATGACGATGGCCGGCGCGCCCGCTTCGATCACATACGTCGCAAAATCCTGCCCCAATACCTCAATATGGACAAACCGGCGCGCCCCCTCGCGCGACTCGGTATAAGTCGGACGCCCAAACTCCTCTTGGATAAAGTTGTCCAGCCACCTGGAGAAAAGATCCGCCTCGTCGATATCAAAGACGACAAACAGCGCATCGCGGTGAAGCCCTGCGGCAAACCCGGATCGCGTCTCAAATCCGGCCTTGTAATAATCGCTCAGACGCGAGGGATTCAGGCGGTAATGCGTGCCGAGATCGGTCAGCGTCGACTGGAGATCTTTTTCGGGAACCCAGGCATATCCCGCAAATGCCTGAACCGCCTCAACAAGGCTTCCATAGCTGGACGACACAACGAGGTGCGCATCCCCGGGAACGACTCGCGCCAAGCGCCTGAGCGTGTCAACGCCCGTTCGGGGGTAATCGGTCGCCATGGCGGCACGCTGTTCGACGACGGCCTTCGGGCTGCCCGAACATCCACACAGACTCGCCCCGCACAGACATAAGCCCAAAAAACCATAAGAAATACAGCGACAAAGCGGATGCATGGAAATCCCTTCGGTCCGTTCGCAATCGCGAGTTAAAAAACAGACGTCCCCCGACGCCGCGGCTCAGAATGACGCACGCGTGCGTTTTCGGCCAAATAGACACAGGTTTCAACGCAAAATCATGAAAAAAATGGGATTATCTGGTGCAAAATCGCCCCGATTCGGGCAAATAGAGCGGTCGTTTGTCGGGGCAGGATTCGCCTTTTGCACCCTTTTGTGGAGGATGAAATGAAATTGCGAACTTTGGCGATGGTATTGTTGGGCGCGAGCCTGTCGTGGGGGGCGGTATCGTGTGCGTCGACACAGACCGTCCTGCCCTCGCGCGAAATGCCGGCCGGGGCCACGTTTTCGGGGTTGTGGTACTCCAACTTCGGCGACGTCAAGCTGACCCAAAAAGCCGACGGCACCACGCGAGGATCCTTCGATTACAAAGTCGACGGCACCATCGAGGGCAAGGTCACCGGAGGCGTGTTCGTCTTTGAATGGATACAGCCCGGAGACTTTCAGGTCGGGCGGCGCGACGTCAGCGGAAAAGGCTATTTTGTCATCTCCGACGACGGCCTCGAATTTACAGGCCAGTGGGGATATGGCGAGAACTATACAGGGGGTGGAGAGTGGAAAGGCACAAAGGCAACCGAAATCTATCGGTAGACGCAAATCTCCCACTGCATCACGGGATTATCGTCGAAGTGCTCGGCCCCGTGGTGTTCGTCTGTCGCATGGAAGACGGACGCATCGCGAGTGAAAAACCATACGCGTGTTCCCTGCTGGGCAAAAAATATGCGCAGGGACGCCCCGTGGCGGGCGACCGCGTGGCGTTTACCATCCATTCCGAAGTCGTCCAGAACCGCGACTATCAGGGCGTCATTCAGTCGATCGAACCGCGCACAAGCCTGGTGGAACGCCTGGAACCGGGCGGACGAAAGCCTCGGCGCCTCGTCGCCAATCTCGACACC
This sequence comes from uncultured Myxococcales bacterium, assembly GCA_945875805.1. Lineage (GTDB taxonomy): Bacteria > Myxococcota_A > Bradymonadia > UBA4248 > UBA4248 > UBA4248. The sequence goes on from CAMCLY010000043.1 coordinate 15,686, forward strand.
CTCGTCGTCGTCGCCTCGGTCGGTGCCCCCCCCCTCAAACCCGGACTCATCGACCGTTACCTCGTCTGCGCACACCACTGGAAACTCGACACCCTCATCATCTTCAACAAGTGGGAACTCGCAGAAGAAATCGACCTGCTCTACGTCCGCTTGTACGAGGCCCTCGGATACCGTTGCATCATGGCATCGGCCAAGGAAAAAATCGAACTCGACACAATCCGCAACACCCTCACCGGCCGCTCTTCCGCATTCCTTGGGCACAGCGGCGTCGGAAAATCCTCCCTCCTCAACGAGCTCTTTCCCGGCGCCGAACTCGCCACCGGCATGCTGAGCGTACAGGCACAGCGCGGATGTCACACCACCACCGCGTCCAGACTTCTGCCGTTCGAGCAGGGCGGATTCATCATCGACACCCCGGGCGTGCGAGAGTTCGGCATTTACGGGATCCCATCGCAGGAACTCGGACATTGTTTCCCGGAATTTGAATCGTTCGCGTCTCAATGCCGATTCCAGCCCTGCAGCCACACGCACGAACCCAACTGTGCCGTGCGTCAGGCCGTCGAAGACGACGAGCTGGCGGCGTTCCGATACCAGGCATACCTCAAGATGTACGCAGAAATCCGGGAACAGGAAAAAACTGCATTTTGAGGTGATGACCAGATCGCAAATTTCGCGAAGATCCCCGCCTGTTCGGCAAAATATGGGCCGAATATGATAAGGAGAACCTCATGGCATTTGATAAAGCGCGATGTGAACGCCTGGCTCGGGCAATGGCCTCCGACACCATGGTTTACATGAAAGACACCATTGACAAGGGACTCGAAAACGACAACGTCTTTGAGCTGCTGGCCGAAAATATGGAAGAAAACCACAAGGCATTTACAGCACGCATGGGCGCTGAAGCCGCCGCCACCAATATCCTCGAACGCGCCATCGTCGACACGATCATCGTTCCCATGGGCGAACAGCACAAATACCCAATTTTCTAAATACCCTGATCCCTTGTGCCGGGAGGGGGAAGCCTCCCCCTGAGCGGCTATTTCGCCAAGGGGGCTCGCCCCCTTGCCTTCAATACGCCGCTACCCCCTCGGTCACTCGTCATCAGAGGGTTCATCCCACTTCCGTCAGAGGTTGCCATGAAAAAAGTTTTAATGTGTCTGTTGGCCAGTACTTTGTGGTTGACCGCTCCTGTGGCGGCCATGGCCGACATGAACTATGATTTCAGCGATACGTTTGAGCCTTTTGTTCAATGGCCCTTCCACGTCAACAATGTCGAAGTCGTCGGCGAATTCCCCGATGCAGACCACCTATACCACGTGACGGAATCGATCGAAAACGTGGCCGACAAGCTCTCTTCCATCTTCCAGAAAAATCAGCAAATCGGCGGAACTTTTTATATCATTGGCATCTCCAAACAGCTCAGCGGCGAATACATGTTGCTCTTCGGACGGAGAAACGAACACTTCCAGGCCATGATTTCTCCCGAAAATGGCGGAAGCGTCATCAAAGTTCCCGCCATGCCCGTCAGCTATATTTCTGGCGTCTATGATATTGCCGCATACGGATACACCATGCCCGACGGCACGGCCGTCAGCATCGACAAATTTGACGAAGAATAGCCACCCCGCTGTATCAGGAGCGCCACGATGACACCCGAACTCGAACGCCTCAAATCGTGGTGCCTTCTGCACAATATCCCATGGAACTCACAGACCGAATCCCGATTCGACGCCTATCTTCGCTTATTACAAACCTATCAAAAACAGACAAATCTCATCGGAGACGACGATCCCAATTTCATTGTCGATGAACTGTTCATCGATTCTCTACAAATCTTGCGTACGGGAGCCCTCGGTCAGTCCATGCTCGATGTGGGAACAGGTGCCGGTTTTCCCGCCTTTCCCATCAAAATAGTATACCCAAACATCGAAATGTTCCTCGTCGAGCCGCGCACCAAACGCTACGCCTTTCTACAAATGGCCGCTCGCGAACTCGGGCTTGAAAAGATGCATTCCTACAAATCATGCATCGAATCCGTCCCAGTAAACCACGTCGATCTGGTAATATCAAAAGCATTCGCCCCAATTTTGAAATGGATCGACATCGCCAGACCATGGGCTGAACTCGGCGCCCAAGTCGCTTGCCTCGTGTCTCAAAATGACTGGAATCGCGCAATACCACAAATCAATAAGATCTACAAAACCAGCGCTCTCATACAATCACGCGATCGCGTCTACGCGCGCTGTCTACTCCTTTCAACCCACGATCCTTTCACACTCGCGTAATATATATATTCGCCATAAATCACAGCAAATAAATATATATAAATAGGATATGTCATGAAACAGCTCTTCTTTCTGGCTATGGTTTTAGGGGGATGCCTGATGTGGACAACACCCGCATGGGCTATCGATCGCGACGACGACGTCCGCGCCGACGACGACGAACACATCGCTTATGAGGCCAGTTCCTCCCAAGAATCCGCCAAAACCGAGGCCAAGTTCCCCGACGAGGCTCTCGCCATTCGACAGGCCATCGAACGCCACGTCGACCACGCCAACACACGAAATATCGACGGATACATGGCCGATTTTCTCGCCGAACGACTCCGAAACCCCGAAATCGAACGCAAATACGCCACAAAAGCCATGGCACTCAAAGACCTCAACCTCTCCGTCCATGCCATCGAATTCGCAGCCCTCTCGCGTACCGCCGCCACCGTCCACACGCGCCAAATCGCCTCCTACTCCCTCGACGACGGGCAAAAACACATCGACGACGCCATCATCAGTTATCGATGGATCAAAGACTCCAACGACGGACAATGGAAAATCGCGTTTACAGAACGGCGACGACTGACAGCCGAATAGGAGTACTCCATGTCCAGATTCCATACGTGGCTCATGTGTGTTGTCTTGTGTATCGGGACGACACATTGTGCCGCACAGAGCGCATCCTGGATCCCGTCCTCCTTGGACAATGCCGGGCGAGCTTCCTACGAATCCGTCGCGCGGCAGATTCCTAACCCGTGCCCAGAGGTGTCTGACGATCCCACCCTCGGCGCGTTTCTACAAAACGGACATGCGTGTCATGACGCTTCTATTCTGGCCGCCGATCTCGCATTTTACATCCAACAAGGCCTCGAACGCGATGACGCCCTTGTGCTGACCCAAAACGCGGCGCTCAGTCTCAAAAAACCGATGACGTTTGAAACGAACGGTCGCCCTCGCCTGGGCGAAGAAAATGCACCCGTCGAAATCGTCATATTCAGCGATTTTCAATGCCCCTACTGCGCCCAGGCCGCACAGACCATGCACGCCATCCATGAAGCCCGCCCCGGCGCCGTGTCGATCATCTTCAAACAACTTCCGCTCGTCAGCATTCATCCGTTTGCCGCCGCCGCCGCCCTCGTCGCCGTCTACGCACAGTCCATCGGTAAATTTTGGCAAACCCACGACCGCCTGTTCGACGCTCAAAAGCAAATCGGTTCGACCTTTCTCAAAGAAACCCTCGAAGAACTCGGCGCCGACGTCGACACCCTGTTCGATCCCGTCAAAGGACAGCCTTACGCCGTCGTCGTCATCGAAGACATGGCCGAAGCCAAAGAGGCCGACGTCGCCGGCACCCCCTCCGTCTTCGTCAACGGCATTGCCATACAAAGCGGCGCACGCCTCGATCGCCTCCTCGCCCGTGTCGATGCGGAACTCTCCGCTCCAGCCTCAAAAACTGACAAAAAACGCGCGCTCCTCTCCCCGTTTCCCAGCACGCAAGAGTCCTATCGTCAGCTCGACAATGCCGGCCGCGCCGACCTCTTCATGCTGACCAAATCCATTCTCTGTCCATGCCCCGAATCCGCCCACAGTTTCTTTGACTGCGCAACCGACGACTCGCCCGCATGCCCCCAAATCCCCGACATCCTCTCCCAGCTCATCACACGCCTGCTCGCCCATACCCCTCAGCCAGACCTCGTCGAATGGCTCCAAAACGAAGTCACCACCGCACGTTCCACTCCATAATCGACGATGCCCCTGGCTCCTTATCAAAATGACCAAGCGTCCCAAACATGAGATCGTCACTCTCCACAAAATGATTGTGCGTCCCAAGCGTGGGATCGTCACTCTCCACAAAATGATTGCACGTCCCAAACATGGGATCGCCACTCTCCGCAAAATGATTGCACATCCCAAACCCACAAAAGCTCTACCCAAACCCACAAGAAGCTCCACCCAAACCGCCCTCACCCCCGGTCCCTCTCCCATGGGGAGAGGGGAGCATGCTTCATAAAAAACAAAAAAAGCCCTCACCCAAACCCCGACCTCACCCCCGGCCCCTCTCCCATGGGGAGAGGGGAGCATGCTTCATAAAAACAAAAAGCCCTCACCCAAACCCCGACCTCACCCCCGGCCCCTCTCCCATG
>CAMCLY010000044.1 GCA_945875805.1 uncultured Myxococcales bacterium
AGAGGCGCGGGCCGTATGCGCGCAGACGGTGTAGAGACGTTCGGTCGAACGTCTCATAAACCGTCGAGCACATAGGCACGCGCAAGAGGGCGTATCGGCGCAGCCGATAGCCCGAACGGCGAGGCGTATTGGCGAAAGCCAATAGCCGAGCGACAAAACATCCTGCACATTTTTCGCAAAACAGAGTGTCGTTATGGTATGTTATCCATCTGCCGATGATCGGCGAGGAATTGAGACGAATGGAGTCGATGCAATGAAAAAGTTCAACATCACCGGAACCTGTTTTCCCAACAAGCACTACATGGTTGATTTGACCAGTCGCGTTGCGCAGATCAAGGCGATGGTGGATGACGGTGCCTATTTCTGCATCAATCGCGGGCGGCAGTTCGGCAAAACCACGACGCTCCACGCGCTCACAGTGGGGCTGGCAAGTGATTATGAGGTCTATGCCATCAGCTTTGAGGGGCTTGATAACGCATCCTACGAGACGGAGCGGCACCTGGCTTATGCCATGATGCGGCAGTTTGAATTTGCGGCTTTGATGCGCGGGAACAATGTGTCCAAACAAGTTCAGGAGATCGTGTCTGAGGCTGTCAAGGCAAACAAGGCCGAAAAGCAGATCGGACTGGACGATTTTTCGCTGGCCGTTTCGCAAATGTGTATGGCAGCGCAAAAACCACTGGTTCTGATCATCGACGAAGTGGATCAGGCAAGCAACTACGATTCGTTTATTCGCATGTTGGGATTGTTGCGAAAAAAGTTTTTGATACGCGACCAAATGCCGACCTTTCAATCCGTCATACTCGCCGGCGTTTATGATATTAAGAATTTGAAGCTTAAAATTCGTTCTGAAGCTGAGCATCAATACAACAGCCCGTGGAATATTGCGGCGAATTTTGATGTCGAGATGGCATTTAATGTGAGCGATGTCGAGGGCATGTTGCAAGAGTACGAGAGCGACCATCACACCGGCATGGATATTCACTCGATTGCGAAGGATATTATAGATTATACATCGGGATATCCGTTTTTAGTGTCACGGCTATGTATGATTCTTGACGAAAAGAAATTGACGTGGGACAGAGAGGGATTTTTACAGGCTGAGCGGCTTTTGCTCATTGAAAACAATACGCTCTTTGATGATATGATAAAAAAACTGGATGATTTTCCTGAGCTTTCGAATATATTACAAGCTATATTATATCAAGGAGAAGCATTCACTTATAATCCAGACAACAAAGTGTTTAACCTTGCAAAAATGTTTGGATATATTCTTCCAAATTCCAAAGGAAAAACATCGATATCCAATCGTATCTTTGAAACGCGGTTATACAATTATTTCAGTTCAAAAGAGGAATCGTCGTCTATCTTTTCCGCAGGCTCCATCGATAAAAATCAATTTATCAAGAATGGCTGTATTGATATGGAACATTTGCTCGCGCGGTTTGCGGTGCATTTTAATGATATTTACAGCAAAAAAGACGATGCATTTGTAGAAAAGATGGGACGCAAGCTGTTTTTGTTATATCTCAAGCCTATTATTAACGGTGTTGGAAATTATTATATCGAAGACCAGACGCGGGATGAGACGCGTACCGATGTCATTATCGATTACCTCGGCAAACAATATATCATCGAACTCAAGATATGGCGTGGAAATGCGTATAACGAACGCGGCGAGCAGCAGATTGCGGGATATTTAGATTATTTCCATGCGCAGACTGGCTATCTACTGAGCTTCTGTTTTAACAAGAATAAACAGCCTGGCGTAAAAACCGTGCAGATCGATGACAAGACTATCGTCGAGTGCGTGGTGTGAGATGACAAGTGGACAATAATAATGAGCAGCATGACCAGAATAACAATGGATAACAAATTGTATAAATATGGTTTTTCACACAAACGAAACAGCGTCCATGTTTCACGAACGATCATGATTGATGAGCTCTGTTCATTGTTTGATACTGTTGCAGAATGTGCTAAAAGAGAAGAGTATCAATATGTTATTATAGAAAAGAATTGTTTAAACAAGCGTTCCAATAGAACGCGTCAACTCACATATCAGCATCTTGCAGAGCTGTATTCTCTTGATTATCGGTGTCTTGTTTTTTGTGTGATGCGTTGGATCTGGGCAAGAGATATTGATGGACAGCCATTATTGGCATTGCTGTGTGCTTATGCACGTGATGATTTGTTTCGTTCTACGTCGTCTTTTATTCTTAATCAGCAAATTGGGGAAGTAGTTACACGTGAATCTTTAGAAAAGTATATTGAAACAAAGAACCCAGACAGATTTAGCAAGTCAACTTTAAAATCAGCGGCACAGAATATCAATGCGAGTTGGACAAAATCCGGTCATTTGCGCGGCAAGGTGAAGAAAATCCGATCACAAGCCAATGCAACTCCAGGAAGTGTAACCTACGCATTATTGCTCGGGTATTTGCAGGGATTGAGGGGGATTATGCTCTTTGAATCGGAATATGCAAGAATTCTCGATTGTTCGATGGAACGATGTATTGAACTTGCACAAATCGCTTCTGGGTATGGTTGGATTCATTTTAAGCACATTGGGGATGTTTATGATGTCCATTTTCCGCAGTGGACAGATGCGCTGGAGGTTGAAAATGAGCAACAAGATTAAGCAACTGGTTCAATCCTATCAGAAGTATATCTCTGTTCCATGGCGTGACGATGCGGCTGCAGCACAACGCGTCATTTTTTGCGTGTATCAGGAAAGCGATGAACGACGTTTGCGAGCTGTAATAGATGAATTTGAGCTTGTGACTCGACAAACTGGGCATGAATGGACGTTATTTGACTTAACGGACTCGTTTGGCAGATGGTTATTGTCGCAAAAGTATGTGCATAGTTATTTCCAAAAGCCTCAGCTTCTTCCCACGATCATGCCCAGGTATCTGGATTACCTTGTGAGTGACTTTGAGAAATTCTTACAAGGCCATGATTTGGGAACACAAGGAGTGGTGTCTGTACTTGGCGTGGGATCGCTCTTTGGTTTGCTCAAGGTGAGTGAAGTCGTCGATCGGTTTTCGCCCCTTGTGGCTGGACGTTTGGTTGTGTTTTTCCCAGGAAGCTGTGAGAATAACAACTATCGATTGCTGGATGGGTATGACGGATGGAACTATTTGGCCGTTCCCATCACGGCTGATAAGCTGTAATATTGCGCAAAATGGAGGCGCGGCGTATGGAGCGAACGCGACATAGCCCGCGCCCGCAGGGCGTATCGAGCGATAGCGAGATAGCCCGCGACACAAACCTCTCCCCCTAAATCCCCCTCTCCCAAAGGGCGAGGTGGACTTGATCTCTCGCCAGGAATATGATTGCAATGCTGAATCGAGACATTTACCAGAAAGATCCATCCAAACGTAAACTTGTGAATGAAGGCGTGGCGCATGTGAACGACGAACGCACGCGTCAGGCGATGGACGTGCTTCGGTACGAGCTGGAGACGTTTGTTTGTGATGGACAGTACGAAAAGGGGATAGCACATATTCTGGAGACATTTCTGAAAAATATCGACCAGGCGCAGCAACCGGCAGTATGGGTGAGTGGTTTTTATGGTTCGGGAAAGTCGCACCTCGTCAAAATGTTACGTGCGTTGTGGGTGGATACGACGTTTGAAGATGGTGCTACGGCACGAGGCATTGCACATTTGCCGCAGGCGATTCGCGACAGTTTGCACGAACTGGATGTGCAAGCCAGGCGTCATGGCGGGCTTCATGCCGTATCGGGGACGTTAGGCGCGGGAGCGAGTGGAAGTGTGCGACTTGCGTTGCTCCGGCTGATTTTTAAGTCCGTCGGTTTGCCGGAGCAGTATCCTGTAGCACGTTTCGTGATGTGGCTCAGGCATGAGGGCATTCAGGAAAAGGTGCGTGAACTCGTTGAAAATCAAGGATGTGACTGGGATGAGGAACTGGATAATTTTTATGTTGCGGAATCCTTGCATGCAGCATTGATGGAATGCAAACCCAATGTTTTTTCATCGCTGGGAAGCTGTGCAGAAACGCTGAACAATCTGTATCCTTATGTGACCGATGTTTCGAGCGATGAGATGCTCAAAGTGATGAGACAGGCCTTGTCGAAGGACGGCCAAATGCCTCTGACGCTTATCGTTTTGGACGAAGTACAGCAGTATATCGGTGAAAACAGCCAGCGTTCGATCGAGGTGCAGGAAATCGTCGAGGCGTGCTGTAAGAATATCGGCGGCAAACTTCTGTTCATTGGGACGGGGCAGACGGCGGTGACAGGGACGAGCAACCTCAAAAAGTTGGAGGGGCGTTTTACGATTCGCGTGGAGCTTTCGGATGCCGATGTTGATGCCGTGATTCGGCAAGTCATCCTGGCCAAAAAGCCCGAAGCTATTGCGCCTGTCGAGCAGATCATGCAGCGCAATCTTGGCGAGATATCGAGGCATCTATCAGGAACGACGATTGCACACAGGCAGGCGGATGTAGGATATTTTGCACAGGATTATCCGATTTTGCCGGTGCGGCGCAGATTTTGGGAGAATGTGCTTCGCGTACTCGATCAGACGGGCACGGATAGCCAATTGCGCAACCAGCTGAGTATGATCCATAAAGTCATTCAGACGAATCTGGACTGTGGGTTGGGAAACATCGTGCCGGCGGATTATCTGTATTTTGATTCCGCAGACAAACTGCTTCAATCGCGTTTGTTGCCTCGCAAGGTTCACGAAATGACGATGCGGTGGCGCAAGGGAACAGCGGATGAACAGCTCAAATCGCGAGCATGCGGACTTGTCTACCTCATATCAAAACTTGGGCGAGCAAATGAGGAGATTGGGATTCGTGCAACGATAGATACGTTGGCCGATCTCATGATTGATAATTTATCGGAAGGAAGTGGCATGTTGAGAAGCCGGTTGCCCGGACTTTTGGACGGTTGCGAGCTTTTAATGAAGATTGGTGATGAGTATCGCATTCAGACCGAAGAAAGTTCGGCATGGAATGACGAATTTCAAAGCCAGCGATCTATTTTGTCGAATGAATCTCATCGGATAGATGCAGAACGCAGTGACCGCATTCGAAAGCGTTTTGGCGAAGTCGTAAAGAAAATAACGATACAACAGGGCAATTCGAAGGTTGCGCGCGACATATTGGTTAGTTTTGATACCCAGCTTCCCAAAGATGCCATGCAGCGCGTATGTGTGTGGGTGCGCGATGGATGGAGCACGGATGAGAATTCCTTGCGCGCTGATGCAAGGCAGGCAGGGGTTCAGTCGCCAACAATCTATGTGTTTATTCCAAGGCGTTCAGCGGACGATTTGCGTCACCATTTGATCAATTTGAAGGCATCCATTGCTACGTTGGACAGCCGCGGCGTGCCCAATACACCGGAAGGAATCGAAGCACGATCGGCGATGGAGACGACAAAACAAATATCTGAGGGTAAAATCAGGGAATTTATTGATGAGGCGTTTTCGGGAGCCAGGGTGTTTCAAAGCGGTGGCACAGAAATCCTCGGTAACGATCTCCAGAGTATGATTCTGGAAGCCGCCCAGAATTCACTTGTGCGCTTATATTCTCAGTTTTCGATTGCAGATAACCCCGGTTGGGCAAAAGTCTATGATAAGGCCCAAAAAGGCGCTGCGGATGCGTTAAAAGCCATTGGCTATGACGGGGATATCACTCAGAATCCAGTTTGCAAAGCCATTCTTGCATTTGTGGCGGGGGGCAAAAAAGGCATTGAGATTCGTGAACAGTTTGAGATGGCTCCTTACGGCTGGTCACGCGATGCGGTGGACGGTGGGCTTCAAATCTTGCTGGTGAACGGCACGATTCGCGCGTTGGATGAACGTGGACAGTCGATTTCAGCAACAGAACTGGAACGCAAAGCGATTGGCAAAGCCACTTTTAAGGTTGAAGCGACAACGATCTCGACCGCGCAACGCATTCAGATCCGAAAGGTCTTTCAAAAACTGGTGATGACCGTCAAACTGGGTGATGAAGCCAGCATGGTCTAAACATTTGTCCAGAAGTTACTGGAACTTGCTGAATCTGCGGGAGGCGAAGCGCCAAAACCAGCCATCCCCGATACTACAGAAATTCAGGATATTTTGAACTTATCGGGCAATGACCAGTTACTCGCCATCTACCACAAACGAGAGATGTTGAGTGAATGTATTGAAAGCTGGAAGAAGCTATCGGAAGGGATAGAAAAACGATGGAATGAGTGGAATAGCCTTGTATTGCTGGCTGAAGGGGCCAAGACTCTGAGTGGTATCGATGAATTGCTCGCCCAGGTGGAGATTATCTGTCGGCAACGCAGATTACTTGATGAACCCGATCCGCTGGTGCCGTTGTCCTCACAATTGACACAGATATTGCGAACTGAACTCCACCGACTTGACGAAAAATATACAGAATTGCATCGCCAGGGTTCAGATGCGCTAAACCAGGATGCCAATTGGCAATCGCTGACGCCTGATGAACACTATGAACTCATGTCACAGAATGCACTTCACGAAGCTGCACGGCCCGTCATTCGTGTACAGTCCACTAAAGAAGTTTTGGAAACTCTGAAACAGTGGCCAATTGCAATGCTTAGGGATCGAATTGCCGCCATGCCGGCACGCTTTGCACAGGTCATCAAGGAAGCCGCCGAACGTTGTGAACCCGAGATTCAGTTCGTCGAAGTACCGAATCGCATGCTTAAATCAGAGGAAGAGATCGAAGATTGGCTGAACGAGGTAAGAAAACAATTGCAAACTGCCGTGGCCACAGGGCCTGTTTGGGTGAAATAGGAGGGGGAAGATGATTGTACAAAAACTCATTATGCGTAATTTTCGCAGATATGAAGATGCATGTTTCTCATTCCACCAGAGATTTAATGTATTAATTGGAAATAATGGCAGAGGGAAGACAACCATTCTGGATGCTTTATCCATCATGCTCAACACCTATCTTTTGCATTCCAAAATTGCAACAGGCGGAACTGGTATTAAAAATGAGGATGCACGGTTTGTTGTTAGAAATGTGTCGGAACAAGTATTTTTTGAGCCTCAATCTGATGTTTGGTTAAAAGCGAGTGCATATATTGGAAATGAGCATTTTGAATGGCAACGTGATAAAGGAGATCGCGGTAAAAAATCTAAAGAACTCATGAAACTTGGTGAGCAAAATGTAAATGCCGTTAGAAAGGGAATGTTAGTTGATTTACCATTGCTTCTCTACTATGGAACTGGCCGTTTGTGGAATATTCATCGAAATATTCAAACAGAGAAACCAGGGGCACAGCTTGACGCGTACCGTTATTGTCTTGACCCCAAATCTGATCAGAATGCTTTTGAAAAATGGTTTAGAAGATTATCCTATTCGGAATTGCAGAAAGGCACAAAGATTCCTGCTTTGAAATCGGTAAGAGATGCTGTTATCTGCTGTATACCTGGGGCATCCGAATTCTATTATGACACAGCAGAGGATCAAATTATGATTCATCTTGAACATGAAGGTCTAATGCCGTTTAATAGCTTGAGCGATGGATTTAGAAATATGATCGCAATGGTTTCTGATATCGCTCATCGTGCCTCTAAATTGAATCCTCATCTGGCAGAGAACGCGGCCAGAGAAACAAAAGGTATCGTGCTTATCGATGAACTCGATCTGCATCTTCATCCCAAATGGCAAAGACGCGTCGCTCTTGACCTGCAAAAGGCGTTTCCAAATCTTCAGTTCATTACAACAACACATTCCCCATTTATTATTCAATCACTTGAACCAGGACAGGTCATAGATCTTGAACAGGGGACATCTTGTGATTGTACGTATTCAGCTGAATCTGGTGTTGCTTCTCCTAAGCCTGGGGCAGAATTTAGCAATCGTTCGATTGAAGATATTACTGAAGACATTATGGGAATTGATATACCTCAGAGAAGTGAACGTTACCAAGAAATGTACAATGCCGCTATAGAGTATTATAAAGTTTTACAAAAAGCACAAGGTGCTGATGAATCTGAAATAGAGCGACTTAAACAGAAATTAGATGAGTTGTCCGCTCCTTTCAGCGATAATGTTGCGTATTATGCATTCCTCGAAATGGAAAGAGTTGCGGCTGGCTTAGGGAAAAGTTCAAAGAAAGGAGAAAATTAAATGCGTCCTGTCGTTCGCGGAAACTATCCAATTGATTGTCATGGAGATAATATTCAATATCATGAGTACTCTGATGCAAGAGGTGAATTGATCGGTAGAATCGGAGAGTATTGTTCGTATTGCGAAATGCAGTTGGACTCTGCATTAGCTGTTGAACATATTCAGCCCAAAAAGCCCAGAGGCTGCACACAAATTGATTCTCAGCGAGAGATGGATTGGAATAATTTCTTGCTCGCCTGTCCCAATTGCAATTCGACAAAAGGTAATACAGACGTCGTTTTAGATGATTATTTATGGCCTGACCGAGATAATACATTTCGTGCATTAAAATATTCCGAAGGTGGAATTATTACACCTGCGTTACAAGGAGAAATGGCACACAAAGCCCAAAATACGATTCATCTGTTTGGTCTGGATAAAATGCCATCGATAATTACTGATATGACTGATATGAATTACAAGAATCGTGCATCTGATCGCAGATGGAATAATCGACGAGAAGCTTGGGACAATGCGGAAAGAGCTAAGAAACGATTATCTCAAAATGATATTGACGAATTAAGGGAACAGATTGTCGAAACTGCACAAGCCAATGGTTATTGGAGCATCTGGATGACGGTTTTCGAGGACGATCCTGATATGTGTAGGCGTCTGATAGAGGCTTTTCCTGGTACATGTAAGGATTGTTTTGATGCGACTCAAGGGTATAAACCTGTGAAAAGACAAGGAGGTCAGTGCTGATGCGTCCACTCGATAGAAATCTACGCAACCAGCTCGAAGCTGCTATCAATGAAGCGCGGGAAATTGCAGAGAAAGCGGCGCGTGCCGCACTCGAACAGCTCGGCGTGCATGAGGCTGCGCCTTATGACTTTCTCGATGAAGATGCACGCGACTTGCGTAGGAGACTCCGTTCACACGGGCGAAGACTCGGTGATACTCTTTTGGATAAACGACAGACGCTCGACAATCTGGTCGAAGATGTGGCTTATCAACACTGGCATCGCATGTTGTTTGCCAGATTCCTCGCAGAAAACGATCTGCTGATGTATCCCGATCCCGACGATCCCGTCGCCGTTACGCTCGAAGAATGCGAAGAACTCGCCAATGACGAAGGCGCATCCAACGGATGGGAACTGGCCGCCAGATTTGCATCGCAAATGCTACCGCAGATATTCCAACTGGATTCGCCGATTTTTGAACTCAGCTTGCCGCCGGAACACCAGCATAAACTCGAAAATATCGTCTCAGCGATTCCGGCGGAGACATTTAAGGCCTCGGACAGCCTCGGATGGGTCTATCAATTCTGGCAGTCAAAACGGAAAAAAAGCGTCAATGATGCCGAAGTCAAAATCGGCGCCAAAGAACTGCCTGCCGTGACACAGCTTTTTACAGAACCGTATATGGTGGAGTGGTTGCTTAGGACTTCTGACCTCTCCTCTCTCCCCCGGCTTGCTGACGCAAGCCCCCCCCTCTCCCCTCCCCCAATGAGGGAGGGGAGAGGGGGGGAGAGTTGCCCGCAAAGCGGGCAACTTTTGGAGCAATCCCCAATGAGGGAGGGGAGAGGGGGAGAGCATGGCCCCACCCCAAACTCCTCCCCGAGGGGGAGGGGCTTAAAGGTTCTCGATCCCTGCTGTGGATCGGGGCATTTTTTGGTGGCGGCTTTCTTGAAACTCGTTCCGTTGCGCATTGCGCAGGAAGGACTGAGTGCCAGAGACGCCGTGGATGCGGTATTGCGCGAAAATATTTACGGTTTGGAGCTGGATTTTCGGTGCGTGCAAATTGCAGCATTTGCGCTTGCGCTCGCGGCCTGGCAATATCCGAATGCCGGTGGATACCGACCTTTGCCGGAACTCAACATCGCGTGTTCCGGTCTGGCCATTAGTGCCCAAAAAGAAGAATGGACATCCCTGGCAAAGGGCAACCGTGAGCTCGAGCATGCCCTGGGGATGCTCTGGGAACAGTTTAAGGAAGCACCGACGTTAGGAAGTCTGATCCGTCCCGAGGCTGGGTTGGATCAACACGATCTGTTTAGTCTGAAATGGTGTCAGGTCAGACCGCTGTTAAAACAAGCCCTGGCGGGCGAAAGCGATGACGACAGAACCGAGATGGGCGTGGCGGCACAGGGCATTGTTAAAGCCGCAGAATTGCTCACCATGCGATATGATTTCATCGTGACCAATGTTCCGTATCTGTCGCGCAATAAACAGGGAGAAGTACTACGGGCGTATTGTGAAAAGAATTACCCCGAAGGCAAGAGCGACCTCGCCACTGTGTTTATGGAGCGATGCCTCGATTTGTGTGTGACCGGCGGCACCGTGTGCTGTGTATTGCCCCAAAATTGGTTGTTCCTCGGCGCATACAAAGCCTATCGCAAGAAAATGCTCGAAAACCACACCTTCCAATGGATTGCACGATTGGGGGCTGGCGCTTTTGAAACCATCAGCGGTGAAATTGTTAAAGCCGTTCTATGCACGATCTCGCGTGGAGCCGCCCCCGAGGATCATCTCATCCATGGGCTGGATGTATCCGCTTTTCGTGCGCCGCACGAAAAGGCGGCTGCGTTGCAAACGCAGCCTGTACAAACCGTGAGCCAGAAGAAACAACTGAAGAATCCGGATGCAAGGATTACATTGGAAGAAGGGGAGGGGAAAGTTAAGCTGTTAAGTGAATATGCTGAAGGATTGGTAGGATTGCAAACAGGGGATGATCCAAAATATCTCATTTATACTTGGGAAATATTTACAATTGATAGTGATATTTGGGAATATCTGCAAAATTCGCCTGAAGAATATAAAGAATTTGCTGGCCAAAATATGCTTGTTCGTTGGGAAAATGGCAAAGGGGAATTGCTCAATACAACAACATCTAGACCAACACAGGGATTAAAAGCTATGGGTCATGTTGGAATTGCATTGCAACGGATGAGAGTTATACTACCATATCATTTTGCAAAAGAACATCTGCATCAGAATGTTGCCGTCCTTGTTCCACACAATCCCGATCATTTGGCGGCAATATGGTGCTACTGCAGCTCACCGGAATACAATGAAAATGTGCGTAAGATAGATCAAAAACTGAATGTCACGAATGCGACTTTGGTCAAAGTGCCGTTTGATCTGGATCGATGGCAGAAGGTGGCGGAAGAAAGGTATCCGCATGGGTTGCCTAAGCCTTATAGCGACGATCCGACGCAATGGATATTCCACGGTCATCCGTGCAAGTCGGTGGTGTGGGATGACGAGAAGAAATGGACGGCTTTTGGGCCGTTGCGATATGATTCGACGGTGTTACAGGTGGCAGTGGCGAGGATTTTGGGGTATCGGTGGCCGGGAGAAGGGGATTTAGAGATAGACCTTTCGGACGAGACTCGCCAAATTCTCAACTCGCTCTCAAGTTTCGATAAATTTGTGGATGATGACGGCATTGCCTGCATTCCCGCGGTGCGTGGTGAGGCCCCGTTGGCCGATCGGTTGCTCAATTTGCTGGTGGTGGCTTATGGCGAGGCCTGGTCGGGCGATACGCTTTCGACATTGCTCGCCAATGCAGAACACGCCGGGAAATCGCTCGAATCGTGGTTGCGAGATAAGTTCTTTGTACAGCATTGCAAGCTATTCCAGAACCGACCGTTTATCTGGCAAATCTGGGATGGACTGCGCGATGGGTTTTCTGCATTGGTCAATTACCACACGTTGACACACAAGAAACTGGAAATGCTCATCTACACCTATCTCGGTGATTGGATTGCACGCCAAAGACAGGATATCACCGATGGAATCGATGGGGCACAGGAACGATTGGATGCCGCAGAATCCCTCAAGAAAAAGCTCGAACTGATCCTCGAAGGGGAGGCGCCTTACGATATCTTTGTGCGCTGGAAACCGTTGGAAAAACAACCGATTGGCTGGGAACCAGACCTGAATGACGGCGTGCGTCTTAACATCCGTCCGTTTATGACCGTGCCTCCCGTGAAAAAAGCAGGAGCCGGGGTGTTGCGCGACAAAACCAATATCAAATGGGATAAAGATCGTGGTAAAGACGTCGAAACCGCACCGTGGTATTCGGTGTTCAACGGCGACCGAATCAACGATCATCATTTGACGTTGAAGGAGAAACGTGAAGCGAGGGGGGAGGGATGAGCAAAAAAGCTTTGACAAAGGGCGCGGTAACTGCTAAACAAGGCACTAACAGAACCCCGCAAGCCTCTTCACAATGCTCAAACAGCGGGGTCAATTTATCCTGTGACCTATCTGAAATGGTGGATAAACCTAAATATAACAAGCCAGCGTTGTCTTTGCGTGAGCTAGCTGAGTTGTTGCTATCACGAGGGGTGGAAGGTATTGAGGTTTGTGATTTGGAGCAACGGTTGCGTTTCGTGAATTATTATAGGCTTAGGGGATATACCTATCCTTATCAGGATAATGCTCAGGAAGATGCACCTTTTAAGTCTGGCACCAAATGGCAATATATCTGGAATGATTATTGTTTTGATCAAGACCTTCGTATGCTCATGTTTGATGGAATTAGTCGATATGAGATTGCGTTACGTTCTGCGGTTACATTAGAACTATCTGAAAACTATGGGGCGCAATGGTATGAACAAAAAGATTTGTTTGAGTCAGAAAAACATTTTGATGAAAATTTGAAAGAATTGATTGGATTATGGAATAGAAGTCAAGAAGAATTCAAAAGTCATTATGAGAACAATTACGACAATAGTCAGAAACCACCTGCATGGATGCTGTTTGAAACGGCGACCATGGGAATCGTGAGTAAAGTGTTCTCAAGTCTTAAGTGTGGTCTGAATGCTAAAAAGAGAGTACTAAAAGTATTTGGATTTAATCGATCACAGTCAGGAGTTTTTACAAGCTGGAATCATCATCTTAATTATATTAGAAATATATGTGCTCATCATGCCAGGCTGTTTTCGCGAACGTTTACGATTACGCCAACATTTTGCAAGAATTGTCCTAGCGTATGGGTCTCGAAAGTGCCAGAAAAAAACAGAGTATATGCCAGTATCTGCATACTCGTGCATTTGCTAAGTATTTGTTCGCCAGAGTATCCATTCAAAATGAAGATTAGAGAATTGTTGTTGAGAACCTCAGAAAAACAACGTGAGATGATGGGGGTACCAGAGGATTGGATGGAGCAGGCGTTGTTTATGGAAGAAGAAATGCTTCAACTTAATGTTAATCCTGGTATTGAAAATGAGGTGGAGAGATGAGTACAAAGCAGCCTATTCATCGATTAACGCTTAAGGGGTTTAAATCTATTAAGGAATTAAGTAAATTTGAACTAAGCCGTTTGAATGTGTTAATTGGCGCAAATAATGCAGGGAAAAGCAATTTTGTATCTTACTTTCGAATGCTTAGCGAAATGATGAATATGCAGTTGCAGAATTGGACGCGAAAGCAAGGAGGATCTGATCGTATTGTCAGTTTTGGCGTTAAAGAAACTCAAAAAATAGAATCATTTATTGAATTTGGAATGAATGGTTATCAATTTGAACTTGAGCCAACCATTGATGGTGGTTTTTCTTTTGTTAGAGAAAGATTGTATTTTGATGGTCCATACTATGGAGAAAGCTGGACATCTCTTGGTTCCGGACACACAGAAGTAAAATTACAAGACTCCTATAACAAATCTGCCAAAAATAAGGTTCCTGATTATTGTTATAGTTCTATATCCAATTGGAAGGTTTTTCATTTTCATGACACAAGTAATACAGCTGGGGTCAAACGATTGTGTTCCGTCCATGATAATGAATTTTTAAGGCCAGATGCATCTAATTTGGCGGCCTATTTATATCGTCTTTCAATAGAGTCGCAAGATATTTTTGAGCAAATTTGCAGTATTATTCAACTGGCCATTCCATTTTTTGACCGATTTGTGTTTAAGCCGCAAAAATTGGAGACTGAAGAAGAACTGATTCGTTTATTATGGCGGCAGAAAGATAGCGACTATGTTTTGTGGCCCAGTCAATTGTCGGATGGTTCCATACGATTTATCTGCCTGGTTACAGCCTTGATGCAACCAGAAGTGCCTTCAACGATAATTATCGATGAACCTGAGCTGGGATTGCATCCGTATGCTATCTCTTTATTGGGTTCGCTTTTACAAGAAGCATCTCAGCGAATGCAGGTTATTGTTTCCACGCAATCTGTTCCGCTTATAAATGAATTTTCGATAGAAGATTTGGTTATTGTAGAACGCGAACAGGGAATGAGTGTTTTTAAACGATACGAATCGGATCGGTTTAAAACCTGGCTTGAAGAGTATTCTGTGGGAGAACTATGGGAAAAGAATATTCTCGGAGGGAGGCCATAACAATGCTTAGGATTCATATTATCTGCGAAGGACAAACAGAAGAAAAATTCATAAGAGATGTATTATCACCATCGATGAGTGTTAAACAAATCTATCTTTATCCTTCACTCATCGGAAAAGTTGGGCACAAAGGTGGCAATTTTAAGTTTGAGCGATTACTTACAGATGTACGGGCGCAATTACTGGATGACAAAACGGCATACTGTACGACGTTTTTTGATTTTTACGGGTTACCTGAAGATTTTCCAGGCAAAGCTGATGCTAAGGTGCTGAAATCTACTTCCGAGAAGGCTAATTGCTTGCTAAGAGCTATGCAAACCAGTCTTCAGGAAAAGCTTGGAACTGAACCGCTAAGACGTTTCATTCCGTATGTTCAGATGCATGAATTCGAAGGATTGCTTTTTAGTGATATAGAAGGGTTGGTAAGAGGAATTAAACAAACAAGGCTTTCAGGAGAATTCTTTCGAATAAAGAAATCCTTTAATTCTCCCGAGGATATTAATAATAGTCCTGAAACAGCTCCAAGTAAACGAATTGTAAATCTTTATCCTAGTTATAAAAAAACTATACATGGAACACTTGCAGCTAAAGCGATTGGTTTAAATGCGATACGCAACGAATGTCCATTGTTTGATGCATGGCTAAAGAAGTTGGAGAAACTAAATGAAACTCCTTGAACACCTCATTCGTTCCATTCGTTCCGCCTCAGCATACAATCCTGAAATTCAGGTTGCGCCTGTATGTATTCTGTGGCCTGATCCAGAACGGCAATGGGAAAGCATTATTCCGATGTTACAGCAAAATATGCCTGAACTCTGTGTTTTGGGAGACTATGCGCCTGAAAGGCGCATGGGGCCTGCGATTTGGCTAAGGTGTGTTTTGACCTCTCCTCTCTCCCCCGTCTTGCTATCGCAAGCCCCCCCCTCTGACCTCTCCTCTCTCCCCCGGCTTGCTGACGCAAGCCCCCCCCTCTCCCCCTCCCCCAAAGAGGGAGGGGAAAGGGGGGATGTAAGCTGTGAAGAAAAGATGACGCTTGTGTTCTATCTCCCCGGCGTGAGTCGACAGGATTTAAGGGCCGTTGAAACGTGTCCGGATCATCTCAAGCCGCTCGCAGAGCTACAATATCGCGGTGTGATATGGTCTCAAATCAGTGCAAAGGATTGGACTATATTGGCCTGGTTAAAATCGGAGCAAGGTGGGCTTGGATTGGATGTTGCTCAGGATAAAGACACCAAGAATGCCATGTTGCTGGCCTTGCCATTGCTCTTGGATGAAGATAAATCTTTGTTGGAAGGCAAACGGTTGGATAAAGATTATTTCCTTACCTTGTTATTGGGCGGGGATTTGGTTCGCGATATTTTACTTTGGCTGGATGAGGGAGAAGCGTTTAAAGCCAGTCGAGATGTTCATGCGTGGAAAGCATTTGTTGAGGTATGTAAATCAAAGTTTGGGTTTAATCCCATGGAAGATGGGGTGTTGAAAGCATCAGCGAAGCTGGCCAATCATGAAGGACCATGGCAATCTGTATGGGAACGGTTTTGTGAAGCTCCGAAGCGATATCCTCACATTCCGTCTCAAATTCGCAAATGTCAAATGCCTCAAATTGGATTGTTTACCAATGAGATTTCTGCTGGCGGTTGGCCACAATGGAACGAAGCACAGGAAAAAACTCTGCGTCGTGACTTATTGTCGCTATCTTCCATGACTGCACGCGATGCCATCAAAAAGTTAAAACTGCTCGAAAATCAACATTGTGGCAGACGGCAACTTGTATGGGCTGAATTAGGTGAATCATCGCTTGCCTGTGCCTTGGAGCATCTTACTAAAATGGCAGCGTATAGTTGTGAAAACCTGAATTGTGCATCTTTAGAGGGAATTCTGGATGCTTATCAAACGAGTGGATGGCGAGTGGATGATGAGGTTCTGCGAGCCCTGTCATGTATTGAACGTACAAATGATTATGAGGCTGTTACTGCGGCAATTCGTGCTGTATATTTGCCGTGGCTTGAGAATGGAATTCATATTTTGCAGTCATTGGCCTCAGACCTCTCCTCTCCCCCAAAGAGGGAGGGGAAAGGGGGGAATGGCTTAACAGAAGGAGTCATATTATTTATCGATGGACTTCGAATGGATGCGGGTAAAAGACTGGCAGAACAATTAGAAAAGCGAGGATTTACGGTTTCAGAAAGATGTTATTGGACTCCATTGCCGAGTATCACGGCAACGGGCAAGCCTGCTGTATCACCTGTTGCTGAGCAGATTGTGGGCGATGAGAATGCTACAGATTTTGAACCGTCGGTGAAATCAACCGGGCAATCATTGAAGGGAGGCTATCACCTTAAAAAGCAGTTGACAGATGCCGGCTATCAGATTCTTGATTCAAAAAATACAGGTGATATTCAAGGCAAAGCCTGGTGTGAATTTGGAAATATTGACAGTGAAGGACATCACAGAGGCTGGAAACTCGCCAAATATCTCGATGTCATCCTCTCTGAAATTGTTGAAAGAATCTCGGGATTATTTGAGGCAGGATGGAAACGCATTCAAATCGTAACGGATCATGGTTGGCTCCTGTTACCTGGTGGATTACCTAAAATCGAGCTTCCTTCTTGCCTTACTGAAAGCAAATGGGGGCGATGTGCCGCACTAAAATCTGGTGTTCAAAGTGATGTTTTAACAATGCCATGGTATTGGAATTCTGATGTAGAAGTTGCACTTGCAAATGGAATAAGCTGTTTTAAAAGTGGATTGGATTATGCGCATGGGGGGCTGAGTTTACAGGAATGTGCCGTACCTTGTTATATTGTAGAATCTAAAACGGCGATTATATCGCATGTTGATATTACAGATGTGAAATGGCGTGGGCTGCGATGCGATGTTGCGGTTGATGGTGAGTATTGTGGATTGAATGTGGACATTCGAACATATGCTGGAGATGCAGGTACTTCCGTCGTGATGGGAATCAAGCCGTTTAAATCTTCAGGAAAAACTTCGGTAGTCGTCGAAGACGACGGGCTTGAAGGGGGGGCTGCTGTCATTGTCGTGATTGATAATGATGAGAATATAATGGCGCAAATCGATACGGTCATCGGGAGAAAATAGAGGCGCGGCGTATGGAGCGTCAGCGATATAGCCGCGCCCGCAGGGCGTATTGGGCATCGCCCAATAGCCCGCGCACAAAAAAGGATCATAAAAATGCTCGAACTTGATAATTTGGATCATAAAGCGATAGAAAGCCTCGATGGTTATTTGGTACGTAAAGATTTGGTGCGCACTTTTAGCCGTCAGTTTCCGGTGCCGACTTATGTCGTCGAATTTTTACTGGGACGATACTGTGCCAGCGTGGATCAAGATGAAATTGACGAGGGGCTTGATATTGTTCAACGTCAGCTAAGTACTCGGACCGTTAGGGCAGGTGAGGAGGAATTGTTCAAGGCCAGGGCACGTGAAGAAGGGGAAATCAAATTGATAGATTTGATTTCGGCACGTCTGGATGCCAAAACAGATTCATATATTGCAACATTGCCTAGTCTCCGTCTCAATGATGTGCGCATTAGCCCTGAAATGGTAAAAGAGCATGAACGCATGCTGACAGGAGGTTTTTATGCCGAAATAACGTTGACATATGATGCCGCAATCGCGCAGGAGATCAAAGGAAGACCTTTTGGGATTATTGCACTCCGAGAAATACAGCTTTCCAAAAGAAATGTGATCGATATTCTGACCAAAGCTCGGAAAAACTTTACAACGGATGAATGGATATCATTATTGCTTCGCTCTATCGGGTTTGATCCAGATAAACTCTCACCTAGAGAACGTAACGCAATGATGTTACGTATGGTTCCATTTGTAGAAAGAAACTATAATCTTGTAGAATTAGGTCCTCGCGGAACAGGAAAGAGTCATCTATTTCAACAGATCTCACCTTATGCACACCTCATATCTGGTGGAAAGGCTACTGTGGCTCGTATGTTTGTGAATAATGCGACAGGGCAACGGGGATTGGTCTGTCAGTATGATGTCGTATGTTTTGACGAAGTATCGGGCATTTCATTTGATCAGAAAGATGGTGTCAACATCATGAAAGGTTATATGGAATCCGGGGAATTCAGTCGCGGAAAAGAGAGCATACGTGCAGATGGCAGCATTGTCATGGTCGGTAATTTTGATGTTGATGTAGAGCATCAGCAGAGAATTGGGCATTTGTTTGGACCTCTTCCACTGGAAATGCGTAACGACACGGCATTTATGGATAGAATTCATGCCTATTTGCCTGGATGGGATGTGCCAAAGATTCATAAAGAATTATTGACAGATCACTTTGGATTGGTGAGTGACTTTTTGTCTGAGTGTTGGAGTCAATTGCGTTATCAAAGCCGCATTCATTGTTTGCAAAGCCGTGTATTTTACGGCGGTGCATTATCGGGACGTGATACAAATGCTGTAAACAAGACAGTGAGCGGTCTTCTAAAGTTATTATATCCCGGAGAATGTGATATTCCCGATGAGGATATAGAGTGGGCTGTTCATCTTGCCATGGAAGCAAGACGTCGTGTTAAGGAACAGCAAAAGCGAATAGGTTCGGCTGAATTTAGGAATACACATTTTAGTTATACAATGGGGGAAACTGGTATAGAAAAATTTGTATCCACGCCAGAACTACAGAGCGAGAATTGTATTGGGTCGGAGCCGCTTGAACCGGGACAAGTGTGGACGATTTCACCCGGTGGACAGGATGATAACCCGGGGCTTTATCGCATCGAAGTCAACGAAGGGCCTGGTAGCGGCGTGAGAATTCTCAATAAGCCTGTTCCACCCGCGTTTAAAGAAAGTCTGAGTTGCGCTGAGCAGAATTTATATGCGCGTTCGATGCAACTGGTGGGCGACAAAGATCCGCGTCATCACGAGTTCACTGTGCAACTTCGTGCTTTTGATGCGTCAAAAACAGGGGCAAAACTTGGTGTGGCATCCTTGGTGGCTCTTTGTACATCATTGATGAAACTGAGTATTCGTGGAGGAGTGGTAATCGTTGGTGAAATCAATTTGGGTGGTTCAATAGAGCCAATTTATAATCCAGTTTCACTCGTCGAAATTGCCGTCGAAAAGGGCGCAAATGTCATTCTTATGCCCGTTTCATGCCGGCGTCAGCTGATGGACTTATCCGATGAGATGGCGACAAAAAT
This sequence comes from uncultured Myxococcales bacterium, assembly GCA_945875805.1. Classification (GTDB taxonomy): domain Bacteria; phylum Myxococcota_A; class Bradymonadia; order UBA4248; family UBA4248; genus UBA4248. The sequence goes on from CAMCLY010000044.1 coordinate 19,637, forward strand.
CGATATTCGCTTTTATTCAGATGCACGAGATGTATTGTTGAAAGTTGTGAACGATTGAATGTAGCTAAGTTTTGCCGTAAAATCATAAGAAATTGGCGGGTCCGTATTGAGCGCAGCGAAATAGGCACGCGCAAGAGGGCGTATCGGCGCAGCCGATAGCCCGAACGGCGAGGCG
>CAMCLY010000045.1 GCA_945875805.1 uncultured Myxococcales bacterium
CCCTGACAGGCTAACGATCACCGCGGCAGTGCCGCGTTGCCCTTTCGCATTTCGGGGGGCGTGGGGGGACTTCGTCCCCCCACAAAAAAAGAAAAAAGTTATGAGATATCGATATGGGTGGCGGTATCAGGGGGAGATTTCATGAAGCTCTTTCCGATGGCGGTAAACAATTCGGGGTCGTCGGTGACGAGGTAGTTTGCATTTCCGGTGGATGTTTGGGGGTTGAGCAGATGTGAGGTGAAGAGCTGTTGTTTTAACTGATTGGCGGTGGCGGTACCGCTATCGCAGAGGGCGACGTGTTTGTGCATGGACGTGAGGACGTCGTGGATGAGGGGTTTGAGGACTGGGTAGTGGGTGCATCCGAGGATGAGAGTGTCGATGAGATCGGCATGTTCGTATGTATTATTGAAGAGCTGTTCCATATATTGTTGAACGACGAGTTGGGCGACCTGTGAGTTGGCCCATCCTTCCTCGACGAGCGGGACGAAGAGTGGGCATGGGAGGCTGTGGACGTGTGTGTTTGGGTTGATGGTCTGGATGGCGCGTTCGTAGGAGTGGCTCTGTATGGTGGCGCGAGTGCCGATGACGCCGATGTGTCCGGAGTGCGTGGTGTGTGTGGCGAGTTGGGATGCGGGGGTGATGACGCCAAGGACGGGGATGTCGAAGGTTTGTCGTAAGGCGTCGATGGCATGGGCGCTGGCGGTATTGCAGGCGATGACGATGGTTTTGACGTTTCTCGCGACGAGTTGTCTGGCGCATGAGGTGGCGTATCGGATGATGGTTTGCGGGGTTCGGTTTCCGTAAGGGACGCGGGCGGTATCGCCGAGATAGATATAATCTTCGTGGGGCAGGATTTGTCGAATGGCGTCGAGGACGGTGAGTCCTCCGATTCCGCTGTCGAAGATGCCGACGGGCTGTTGGGGGGATGGGGGCATGAGAAGTTCCTTTTTTGTTATTATATATAAAAGTGAAAGAGAAAGAGTATATATATAAATATTATATATATAAATAAAGTGCATGGTCGGCAGCGGAGGTATCTCCGTACCGAAGGATGTGTTGTATCACTTTTTTTGAGGTGAACGGGGATGAAGTATAGGAAAAAGTCATATGGGATGGGCGCGCGTAATGCCCCGGAGGGGTCATTAGCGCGCCCGGGCCGGGCGTATGTCCCCGAAGGGGGCATAGCCGGCCGCCGGGATAAAAAACTGTGGTTGAAGTGTGGAGATGGATTAGAAGCGGCAGGGATTCAGGCGTCATGGGACATTTTGTCATGAGTGCGCGGAGAGGAATGAGATGAGCTATACGGCAAAAGACATAGAGATACTTGAGGGTCTTGAGGCGGTGCGATTGCGGCCTGGGATGTACATTGGTTCGACGGGGAAGTCTGGGTTGCATCATTTATTATGGGAGATACTGGACAACTCGGTGGATGAGGCGATGAACGGGTATGCGCGTTCGATACGTGTGGTGCTTCATTCGGACGGTTGTTCGATGACGGTGGCGGATGACGGGGGTGGTTTTCGGGTTGTTGAGATTCGGTTGGCTCATGATATTGTGTTGCTGTTGATTTTTACTCGTATTCATGCGGGGGTTAAGTTTAACAATACGAATTACAAGACCTCGGGTGGGCTTCACGGGGTGGGGTCTAGCGTGGTGAATGCGCTGAGTGTGGATTTTCGTGTTCATGTGGAGCGCGACGGAGGAGCGTTTGAGCAGCGGTACAGCAAGGGTCAGCCGCAGACGCCGGTGAAGCGAGTGGGGAGCAGCCGTTTGACGGGGACGACGGTGTTTTTCAGGCCGGATCCTGAGATATTTGAGGATGTCCATTTTGATGCGGATTTGATCCGGGAGCGTCTTGAGATCAAGGCGTATCTGCTCAACGGGCTTGAGATTGTGTATGAGGACAAGGTTCACGGGACGCGGGAACTGTTTTGTTTTGCGGGTGGTCTTGGGGATTTGCTGGGTCACATGATTGGTGTGGGTCAGACGAAGAAAGTCCATGGTGACATCTGCATGATGTCTCGGGAGGATGGGGCAGGTCATTTTGATGCGGCGCTTTGCTGGTGTGAGCAGAAGCGGGATGTGGTGCAGAGTTTTGTCAATGCGATACCGACGCCGGACGGTGGGACGCATGAGTTGGCGTTGCGCGACGGGATATCGCGTGCGCTGAAGGGGTATATGGAGGCGCACGACACGGTGCCGCGCGGGGTGACGGTGACGTCGGAGGATATTCGCGAGGGTCTTTATGGGGCGATAAGTCTGTTTATTCCGTCGCCGCAGTTTCAGGGTCAGACGAAGGGTCGTCTTGGGAATGTGGAGGTTCGGGGTTGGATATCGAATGCGGTGAAATCGGAGGTTGAAGCGTTTTTGCTTTCGCATCCGGAAGCGGGGAAGGCGATATCGGAGAAGGTTGTGCTGGCGGCGCGCGCGCGTCAGGCGGCGCGTCAGGCGGCGTTGAATGTGACGCAGTCGGCGAAGACGACGCGACGTCTGAATCTTCCAGGGAAGCTGGCGGACTGTTCGTCGACGAATCCGCGAGAATGTGAGCTTTTTCTTGTGGAAGGGGATTCGGCGGGAGGATCTGCGAAGCAGGGTCGAGATCGTCGTATTCAGGCGATACTTCCGTTGCGCGGCAAAGTCTTGAATGCGGAGACGGCGGGTACGCAGAAAGTGTTGCAAAACCGTGAGCTGTGTGACATTGCGAATGCGCTTGGCTGCACGCTGGGCAAAAATTGCACGCTGGAGCATCTTCGTTATGACAAGGTGATTTTGCTTGCGGATGCGGACAGCGACGGTCATCACATATCGACGCTTCTTTTGACGTTTTTTTACCGGCATCTTCGTCCGCTTATCGAGGAAGGGCATGTGTATATTGGCCAGCCTCCGCTGTTCAGGGTGGACATCGGGAAGAAGACGTACTGGGTTCTGGACGAATTGGAGCGTGATGCGCTTTTGCGTCGCAATAAAAAGCGGGTTGAAGATGTTCAGATTTCGCGCTTCAAGGGGCTTGGTGAAATGATGCCTGAGACGCTTTATGAAACGACGCTGAATCCTGAGACGCGCAGGCTTTTGCGCGTGGAGATTGCGTCAGGCGAGGAGTCTGAAACGGAGTTGGCGATGATGGAGTTGATGGGGCGCGATGCGGAGCCTCGCTTTAATTTCATCATGTCCCATGCCCAGGAGGCGGAGAACCTGGATTTGTGAGGTATATTTGGCATGTATTGTGCTTATACCGAAACAGCTCATTGTCAGTTGGTATGTGAGGAGTGACCGTCTGATTTGAGAAGCATTGGATGAGGATGTTGGACGAGAGCCTTAAAATAGACGGAAGAGGAGAGAAAGCGATGACGAAACTTCACGCGATAATGTTAGCGAGTTTGTTGAGTATAGTGCCTGCGTATGCGTCGGCGGAGGTATCGATTGGCGAGCTGGCGGATGAGATGCTGGATGAGGACTCGGTGGTTCTTGACGGGGAGTCGTCGGTGGTGGCGCAACCGGGTCCGCCCCATGGCGGTCGTCGTGTGGTTCATCATCAGACGACGGTGGTCCGTCGGGGTCCGACTCGCACGGTATATGCGCCGGCGCCTCGCCGTGTTTATGTCCGTCAGGTGCAGCCGGTGGTGGTGACGCAGCCGACGACGGTGGTTGTGGATAACAGCAGCAACCGGGAAGCGGAAGAGGTGACGCCCAAGAAAGTCGGTTCGAAGTTTGGCCTTGGGATACGCGGAGTGGGTTTGGTGCCTGGTCCTGCTCAGTTTGAGTTGGGTGGGGAGCTCAAGAGTCAGGTGGCCGGAGGTGTGGGTTGGTACATCAAGTATCGTCCGATTCGTTGGGTTTCAGTGGAATTTGTGAACGACATTCTGTTTGGTTCGTACAAGAATGTCGATTATTACAAGGATTACATCCGTGTTCCCCTTTCCCTTGGTCTTCAGGTTCACGTGTTTGATTATGGCTCTCTGGATGTGTATGGGGTGGCGGCCGCGTCGGTGGCATTCATGACGGTGAGTGATGGCAACGATGCGATTGATCAGGAGTTGCGTTATCCGCAGTTTGGTGGTCAGTTGGGTGCGGGGATCAGTCTGATAGCCGGCGGCTGTGAAATTGGCTTGGATTTTCGATATACGATAGAGGAGGCGCCGGATGAGTATGACGGTCTGGCGAATCCTCAGATTGACCAGAGCAAGCCGGTTCATGGTTTTCTGTTCAGCTTTAACCTCGGGTTTGCGATATAGTCGATGGCGTGTATCCGAAGCCACGCGTGAGGGATGGCGGCATTTGCCGCCATTTCTTTTTGGGGGCATGGTCATGGGTGGGGGTGAATCCTTTATGAGGGGGTAGCGGCGTATGCGCGCAGGGCCGCAGGCCTGAGCACATAGCCGCGCAGGGGGAGGCTTCCCCCGCCCAAACGCGCGCGGGTTTAGGTGGGGGATACGGTGGATTCGTTGACATATTCTGATTGAACGTTATAAAGAGCGGTCTCGGACCCGTACGAATTTGAAGGGGAATGTGGAAATGAAGTTTTTTGAGGGTATGGCCACGATTTGTATGTCGATGTTTCTGGCGGTTCCAGCGCTGGCCCAGTCGGAGGGGGGGGAAGCGGGGGGAGGTTCGGATCCGCAGGTGTTTCAGGCGGAGATGTTTAAGATCGTGCCGCCGTCAGGTTGGTTGCATGTGTCTGGGCTTTTGAGCGACAAGGAATTGCAGAAAGTCCCGGAGAATGTGCGCGAGCACTACACGAAGACGATGTCGGACGTGATATTTCTGGATTTGCGCAGTCCGGATTCGGACACACAGAATTTTAAGAACAGTCTTAATATTGTGACGGTTCCCGAGGAGATTCCTTTGACGAAGGAACTGGTCAAGGAGCTGACGACGGTTCTGGAGCAGCAGTATGCGTCGATGTTTACGGATTTCACGTTGGATTCGTCGGGTGTGGAACGCGTAGGGGAGCGCGAGGTTCTGATGTTCAAGGGGCACTACACGGTGCGTGAATTTTCTGTGAATATGGAGCAGGTGTTGGTGCCGTCGAAGTCGGGTTCTCTGGTATTGACGTGCACGGCGGATTCTCAGAAGGGAGGGGAGGCGATGGAGGCGTGCCGCAAGTCGGTGGCGAGTGTGACTTTTACCGACTGAGGTTTGTGCATCATCGGGAGATTGTGTTGAGGAGGCGTTTCCGGCACCGGGGGCGCCTTTTTTTGTATAGATTTGAATGTATTTTTGCCGCGCGTCATGATGCGGTGCGAGAAAAGTTTTGTTTTGGGGAATGGCAGGGGAGAAAGTGGAGTTTAGCGAGCCGGAGTGAGGGCGAATGAGGCCGTCGGCGGTTGCCGTGCGGTTTTTGGCCGGAACAGGAATCCGTTTGGAGAACATGAGTTCGAGGAGAGATTGGATGGTGAGTCAGGATTTGGAGAATGAAGTTCGCCAGTATCAGCAGCTTTTTGGGGATGTGAAGGCGGAGATAGCGAAGGTCGTTGTGGGTCAGGATGGTTTGGTGCACCGTCTTTTGATCGGACTGATTACGGGTGGTCATGTGTTGGTGGAGGGGGTCCCCGGGCTTGCCAAGACGCTTCTTATCCGCACGCTTTCGCAGTGTCTTTCGGCGTCGTTTTCGCGCATTCAGTTTACGCCGGACATGTTGCCGGTGGACGTCATGGGGACGGAGATATTCAATCCCCGGGATGCGTCTTTTTCGGTGAAGAAGGGGCCTGTGTTTGGGAATCTTGTGCTTGCGGATGAAATCAACCGTGCGCCTGCGAAAGTTCAGTCTGCGCTTTTGGAGGCGATGCAGGAGAAGCAGGTGACGATTGGTCGTGAATCGTTCCGTCTGGAGGAGCCGTTTTTGGTGATGGCGACGCAGAATCCCATTGAGCAGGAGGGGACGTATCCTCTTCCCGAAGCGCAGCTTGATCGCTTTATGCTCAAGGTGTTGGTGGGTTATCTCAGCCGAGAGGATGAGATGAAGGTGGTGGAGCGGATGGCGGGAGGGAGTCCTGTCCCCGAGGTTCGCCAGATTATGGATATTGAGACGGTGCTCCGGGCGAAGCGAGCGGCGGATTCCGTGTTTATCGACAGCAAGATCAGTGCGTATGTGGTGGACATTGTGAATGCGACGCGTTTTCCGAAATCGTGTGGATTGTCGCAGCTTGCGCCGCTTATCGAGATGGGGGCGAGTCCCCGGGCGTCGATCAATCTGGTGAAAGCGGCGAAGGCGCATGCGTTGCTCAACGGCCGGACGTATCTTTCGCCGCATGATATCAAGACGATAGCGCCGGATGTTCTGCGTCATCGTGTGGCGTTGACGTATGAGGCGGAAGCGCAGGGGAAGACGGCCGACGATGTGGTGACGTCGATACTGGATACGGTTCCGGTGCCTTAGTAAGGGGTGAGGGTTGAATTTTTTCGTGCCGGCATCGGCTATCCCGGGATTCGCGTTGCGAATCCCGGGATACGCCGTGCCTGCGCGCTATCCGCCGGTTGGCGGATACGCGCGCATTTTTTGTGGGGTATGCACGAAACGCGTCGAGTTTTGGGACGGTGACGTGGAGTTTTAGGAAAGAGTCGATGTTGACGCCAGAAATCATCAAACAGGTCAAACAAATTCAGATTCGCACGGGACGGCAGGTGTCGGATGTTCTTGCCGGGGCGTATTTGTCGGTGTTCAAGGGTGTGGGGATGGAGTTTGACGAGGTTCGCCCGTATGTCCCTGGCGATGACATTCGGAGCATCGACTGGAATGTGACGGCGCGCACGGGCGAACCGTTTATCAAGCGATTTGTCGAGGAGCGCGAGCTGACGGTGTTGCTGGTGGTCGACATCAGCCCGAGTCTTGATTTTGGGAGTGGGGAGCGTTCCAAGCGCGAGGCGGCGACGGAACTGAGTGCGCTTCTTGCGTTTTCGGCGATAGAAAACGACGACAATATTGGGCTTTTGCTTTTTCAGAATGGTGTGGATGAGTTTATCCCTCCTCGCAAGGGTCAAAAACATGCGCTCCGTATCGTGCGGGAGGTGTTGGCGCGTGCGAAGGGGGTGGATGCGCCTTATGAAGAGGCGGCGGGGGAGACGGGGGTTTGGCGCAAGCTGGGTGCGAGTCTGCGTTCCAAGTTTGAGCGTCTGAAATGGCGTTCCCGGCATCAGACGCGGCATACGAACATTGCGCAGGCGCTTGAATTTGCGCAGCAGGTTCTTCACCGTCGCGCGGTGATATTTCTGATTTCGGATTTTCTGGATGAGGGATACCTCGACATTGTGCGCAGCATGAAGCGCAAACACGACGTCATCAGTGTGCTTGTCAATGATGCGCGTGAGTTTGGCGTGGTAGATGAGGGGCTTTTGACGCTGGAAGATGCGGAGACGGGGGAGGTTTGCGAGGTGGACACGGGTTCTGCCGCTTTTAGGGAACGGGCATCTGCGCAGGCGCGTGCGCGAGTGGACAGGCTTCGGGACGTCTTTCATGCGTCGCGTTGCGATCTGATTGAAATCGACGCGACGGCATCGGTGGTGGATCCGTTGCTGGCGTTTTTCCGTCAGCGTCAGCGCCGTTACCGTTAGGAAGTCTGTGGGGGAACGGCCGGTGGGTGTGGAGAGCGGTGTTTTGTGTAGATAGGGTCATGGGTAACAAGGATACGAATCAGGACATGGGACGATGAAGCGTTTGTGGATTCCATTGATGGTATGTGTGCTTGGGTTTGGAATCGCGTCGATGGGGTGTTCGGAAGGCCCGGTGGAGCGAGATGCGGAGGAGCCGGTGGCATCGGCGTCGGTGTCGGAGGGGTCGGTTCTTTCGCGCGACACGACGCTTGGTCCGGTTCATGCGGTGGTCTCTCTGAGCGATTCCAACCCAGTGCTTGGGACGCTGGTGACGCTGACGCTGACGGTGGATGCGCCGTCGGACGTCGTGGTGACGATGCCGGAGTTTGGGGATCAGCTTGGGAAGTTTGGGATTGTGGATTTTAAGCCTTCGGAGCGCGTCCGCGAGGACGGGCGCACGGAATATGTGCAGCGTTACTCGCTTGATCTTCCGATGTCCGGGCGTCTGAGGACGCCGTCGTTTTTGGTGGAGTTTACGGACAGGCGTGAGGGTTCTGAGTCTGGGGGTGGGATTCAGGAGTTGATGACGGAGGAAATGAGTTTTGAGGTGCGTTCGGTGTTTGCCGACGGCGAGGTGCCGGGGGAACTGGCGCCGGCACGTGGAGCGCTGGAAGCGCTGGTGATACCGGAAACTGGGGGGAGGTCGTGGGGATGGTTTGTGGCGGGTTTTGTGGCGCTGGTGGCGGGTATGGTGTGTGTGGTGGCGTGGCGTCGTCGTCGAGCGCCGAAGGCCGCGCCGCCTGCGGATGTGGTGGCCCTTGGAGCGCTGGATGCGCTTGAAAAGCGCGGCATTCCCTCGGACTGGGCGGGGATTGACGCGTGGTATGTCGAGCTTTCGGGGATTGTGCGCGCGTATGTCGAGGGGCGTTTTGACGTGTGCGCCCCGCGTCTGACGACGGAAGAGTTTTTTGAACTGGCGCGTCGAAGCGATGTTCTTGGAGACGAGGAAAAGCATCTCATTCACAAGCTTCTGGAACGGGCGGATCGGGTGAAGTTCACGCATTTTGTGCCGGAACCGGAGGAGACGTCGCAGATGTTGGCGGATGCTCGTCGTTTTGTCGAAGAAACGCGAGGTTCAGTGGTTGAGAAGGGGGAGTCCGATGCTTGAGTTTCGCGAGCCCTTATTTTTGCTTTTGGTGGTGCTGAGCCCGGTGTTGTTTTGGGCGCTTCGTCGTCCGTCTGGGCGGATTGTCTTTTCGAGTCTGAAGTTGTGGCCGACGCGGACGTCGAGTTTTAGGGCGCGGACGTCGTTTGTGCCGTCGTTGCTGCTGACGCTTGCGTTTGTTTCTTTTTGTGTGGCGCTTGCGGGACCGCGCATTCCCGGTGGTGTGATACGTCAACATCGCGAGGGGATTTCGATGATGCTGGTGGTGGACAAGTCTGGGTCGATGATGGCCTTGGACATGTCGCGCGAGGACAAGGAGCAGGATCGTCTTGAGGCGCTCAAGGAAGTGCTGGATGAATTTATCCGGGGGAATGGTGGCACATTGCGCGGTCGAGTGGATGACGCGATAGGCATGGTGAGTTTTGCGACGTATCCGGATTCGGACTGTCCGTTGACGCTGGATCACGTGACGCTGATGCAGCTCATTGATGGGCTTGAGATGGCGCCCCGGGACGAATCCGGGACGGCGATAGGGGATGCGCTTGGGCTTGCCGTGGAGCGTCTGCGCGAAGCGCCAGGGGCGTCGAAGGTTGTGATACTTCTGACGGACGGGGTGAACAACTCCGGGTATGAGGATCCGCTTGAGGCGGCGCGTATGGCGTCGGAGTTTGGGATTAAAGTGTATACGATTGGCATTGGGACGAACGGGTTTGCGCCGGTGCGGATGAAGGATCCGTTTACGGGGCGTCAGATCATGAGCCAGATGCCGGTGGAGCTTGACGAGAAAGGGTTGACACACATTGCCGAGATGACGGGCGGTCAGTATTTCCGGGCGACGGATCGTGCGGGTCTTGTGTCGATATATGAGAAGATCGACGCGCTTGAGAAGACGACGATAAGTGAGGACAGGCTTCTTCATTATGACGAGAAATACTGGATGGCGTTAGCGCTTGGGTTTTTTCTGCCTTTTTGGGTTTTGCTTTTAAATTATCCGTATTACCGCGGGTTTCCATTCCCGACCCGCGGCGTATTGCGCTCTGGGCGCAATAGCCGCGCGGCCGCGCCGTATCGGCCGGACGGCCGATAGGCGGGCCTCCTGCGGGGGGATATGGGCAGGCGATTTGAGTGGCCCCGGAGAGACAATCGTAAAGAGGCGGAGATGGATTGGATGGAGTTTCAGCATGGCGGTCGGGTAGTGTGGCTGTTGGCCGTGGCGGTCATGGTGGCGTTTGTGATTTGGCGGATGGTGAGTCTGCGGGGGCGTCTTGGTGCGTTTGTGGGGAAGCCGATGCAGGGTCGTCTGGTATCGCGGCCTGCGGTGGGTGTGCTTGTGTTGCAGGTGGGGTGTCTGGCGGTGTCTGGGGTGGCGTTTGTGTTTGCGCTGATGCAGCCTCAGATTGTGCAGAAGGAGCGCGTGGCGACGTCGCGGGAATCGGCGAATATTTTTGTGGCGCTCGATGTGTCTCGCAGCATGTTGGCGGCGGATGTGGCGCCGGACAGGCTGGAGCGAGCGAAGTCGGAGATACGGGACATGTTGCCGTCGTTTTCGACGCATCGCGTGGGATTGCTTGCGTTTGCGGGCCGTACGACGGTGTTGTCGCCTTTGACGATGGATCATGGTTTTTTCAGGCTTGTGCTTGACAGTGCCTCTCCGCGGAGCGTGACGCTTGGCGGGACGAACCTTGGGGATGTGATACGTCGCGGGACGCAGCTTTTGGAGGGGCAGGAGGGGCCGAAGGCGATGATCCTGATTAGCGACGGTGAGGATCACGATTCGTATCCGCTGGAAGCGGCGGAGGCGGCGCGGCGAGCGGGTGTCGTCATTGTGACGGTGGGTTTTGGCTCGGAATCCGGGGCACCGATTGAGGTGATGGACAAGGCGACGGGGCGCAAAACCCGTGTGACGGACGCGTCGGGTCAGGAGGTCATTTCGCGTCTTGACGGGGATTTGTTGCGGCAGATAGCGCTCAAGACGCAAGGGGTTTATGTGCCGGCAGGGACGGGGGTGCTCGATCTGGAGGGGATTCTTGAGAAGCACATTTTGCCGATAGTCGAGGATTCGTCGCAGGTGCAGGTTCGCGAGATACGCATTGAACTGTTCCAGTGGTTTGTGGGATTTGGACTCGTGTTCTTTGCGGGGTTCATGCTTCTTGAGGGACGTCGTGGCAAGCGTGTGCGTCAGATGAAGGAGAGTGTGGCATGAGACGTCTGTTCTGGATGGGATGGTTGTGTGCCTGTCTTGCGGGGGGGCCGGTGTATGCCGAGCCACCGTCGGAGGCACAGTCCGGGGCGGAGACAGACCTTGCGGCGGCATCGTCGGAGGGCGGGGAAGGGGCGTCCGTCGCGGAGGGGGCTGGCGATGTGTATGCCGATCTCAAGCCGCGCGACGTGTACAATCTTGCGCTTGATTTTTTGAACAAGGGCGAATTTGACAAAGCGATCGAGGGTTTTTCTCGGGCGCGCGATGTGGCGGCGTATGACAACGAGCTTCGTTACTCGGCGGCGTACAATCTGGCGCATGGGTATGCGCAGCGCGCGTCGTCTTTGGGTGAGATGTCGTCGCTGGACGAGGCGTCGCTCCAGTCGATGATCGACGATTTGCAGTTGAGCGAGGCGTGGTTTAGGGATGCGGTGAGACAGCGCCCGAGTCTGGATGAGGCGCGCGGGAACCTGGAGATCGTGATCAAACGCCTTTTGGCGGCCAAGGATGTGTTGTCTCAAAAATTCAGGACGCTGGACAGACAGCTCGACGAGGTCATCGCGACCGAACGCGGGATTCGCGAGTCGGCTCGCGTGTTGTCGGAACGGCTCAGGTCGGAAAATGCCGGTCGTGATCCGATGGCGTTTCAGGACGATTTCAGGTCGATGGCGCGCGCGCAGCGAGAGGCCCTGACCCAGGCCAATCTTGTGGCCGAAAACCTCGCCAATGCGCTTGCGCAAATTGAGTCAAAGCCCGAGGAAGCGCGGACGCAGGAAGACGGTTTTCGGATGTTTCAGTACCAGTCGGCGACGCCGCTTCTGGAGAGCGGGCGCCAGGCCATGGCGGGCGCCCGACGCCAGATGCGCGAGCTGTCGATGGAGTCCGCCCTGCGTCTGACGAACAAGGCGTTTAACCTTCTCAAGCAGGCGCGCGAGCAGCTGGACGATCCGCTCAGGACGCTTGCGCATATCGCCGAAGACGAGCAGGGTTTTGTGCGTCTTGCGGCTGCGCGCCATTTGTTTGAAACGCCGGAATTGCTTGAGGCGTATCGCGTCCAGACGCAGAATCCGGACGCGGAGTTGCCGGCATGGCTCAACGATGCGTTGTTGAGCGATACCCAAAACGATGCGCTGGAGCGCACCAATCGGCTTGTTTCCTTTTTGCGCGCGGTGGTGGAGTCCGCCAAGTCTCAGCCGGAACCCCAGGTTCCCGAGGGGACGGATCCGCGTGAGGTCGAGGCGGCGCGCGAGCAGCTGGCCCAGATGTCGGAGGCGTTGCCCTTCATCGAAAACGCGGCTTCGGCCATGCAGAAGGCGACGCAGACGATTTTGACGGCCGACCGGGTGAACACCATCGAACACGCCAATCAGGCGGTTCAGCAGCTCGAACTGGCGATGGAACGGTTTGCGGATCTCAAGCACCTCATTGAAATTGCCTATCGTATGCAGAGCGGGATTTCGCAGATCGTTCGTGGAACACTGGATAATACGGCCGCTGATGCGGCAAACGGGGAACAGCCTCCGTCTATGACGCGGGCTGAGCAACGCGAAGCGTTGCGCCCAGCTCTGGACATGAATGGCGGGCGACTCGCCCGGCTGTCGGATCTTTTGGCCAAAGAACTCGCCAAAATGAATCAGCAGGCGACAGAGGCCGCGCAGGCGGCCGGTCAGAACGGCACAGATGCACAGGGCGAAGCCCAGCTGGCGCAGATACAGCAGTTGTTTGAAGAGGCCGAACGTTTGCGCCAGACGGCGTTTGACGCGACGCGTCGCATGGAGACCGTGGTTTCCGGGGAGCCCGGCTTGGACGAAACGGTGCGTCCGGAGGATCCGTCACAGGCCGAGTGGACCGAACTCACTCCGGACGCCCAGGAGGCCCAGTCGTCGATAGAATCGTTGCGCGTGCTGTTTTTCAGCGTCGTCGAGCACGTTCAGGAGTTGTTCCGTCAACAGACGGCCACGATGGACACCACGACTGATGTGGCGTCGCTTTCTGCCGACGCACAGGCCGTGCGCCTGCCCCCAGTGTTGGACAGACAGCGCGTACACGAGGTCACGGCCAGTCAGCTGGCCGACGTGCTGGTTCAGCAGGCTCAGCAGATGTCCCAGCAATCCCAGGGGCAGGCGGCCGAGATGGCGCAGCGTTACAACCAGGCGTCGAGCGAACTTCAGGTCGCGGCCACGGCCATGCGTCAGGCTCAGACCGACCTGCAGAACGATGGCGTCCTCTTTACCGAGGCCCTCGAACAACAGCGAGTCGCCCTGGAACACATCCAAAAAGCCCTCGAACTTCTGCAGCCTCCCCAGCCACAGAACCCACAGTCGCAACAGGAACAGCAACCACAGCAGTCCCAGCCGCAAAAAATGTCCAAAGAACAGGCTGAAAAGAAGATACAACAAATCCGGTCCCGCGATCAGGAGCGCCGCAAGTCCCGGTCGCAACGCGAGGGCGGTGGCATGCCCACCGTCGAAAAGGATTGGTAATGGTGATTTTGCGTCCATCCAAAGGTAAAATGAACATCCACAGACTTCTGAAAATCGGTTTTGTGACCACCGCCCTTACGTTGGGATCGTTTGCATCGATTCCGATGTCCGAGGCCGTAGCCCAAAGTGTGCAACTCCAGGCTCAGGCTTCCGAGATTTATGCCGGAATGCCGTTCCAGCTTTCGGTCGTCGTGTCCGACTTTGACGAATCCCCGCAACCCACCATCGATGAGTTCACCATTCAGGATGCCGACGTTCAGCTTCTCGGGGTTTCGCCTCGCGTGTCGTCCATGACGACGATCATCAACGGGCGCCGTTCGTCCAGAAAAGAAGTCACGTTTGTTTTCAACTACCAGATCACTCCCAAACGCGAAGGCGTCTACATGTTGCCCGTCATCGTCGCGCGCCAGGGCGCGCGCGAGGCAAGTTCCGAACAGCGCGTCACCTTTACGGCACAAAATGTCCAGACGACGGCCGACATGAAGCTCGAGCTTCAAATACCCGAGCGCAAATTCTGGGTCGGCGAGACCTTCGAGCTCAAAGTCGCATGGTTTCTGCGGAAGGACGTGTCCAGCCAGGTGTTCAACCTGCCTTTTTTGCAGATGCCCGATACCTTTGACGTCGAGGAACCTGTTCAGGTGCACCAGGGATGGGCCATCCCCCTCAACGTCGGAAGCCGCCAGATTTCCTTCCCCTACACGCGGGATTCCGTACTGGTGAACGGACTGGAATATACGCGGTTCACCATTTCCATCCGTCTCACCCCTCTCAAAAGCGGGGTCATTCCGCTCGAACCCGCCAAAGTCCTGGCCGAACTCGAAAATGGCACCAAGCGCGACGTGTGGGGGTTTGCCCAAAATTCATACAAACTCTATCGTGCCGAAGACATCGCCCGGACCATCGATGTCCGCGAACTGCCTCAGACGTCACGGCCTGCGACGTTTTCAAACGCCATGGGATCCGATTATGCCATTTCCGTCACCGCCGACCGCACGATCGTCAAGGCCGGAGATCCCATCGTGCTCACCATCGACATTTCGTCGTCCAGTTCTCTGGACGGTCTCATTCTGCCGTCCCTTCTCTCTGCCGGTCTTAACGAGCAGCTCTTTGGCGTGTCCAACGAAGACCCCATTGGCGAAAACATCACCGGCGCACAGAAAAGAAATATCAAACGCTTTGTCGTCCCCGTGCGCATCAAGTCGGATCGCGTGACCGAAATTCCGCCGCTTGCATTTTCGTATTTCAACCCCACGACCGAGGAATTTTCGACAGTCCACAGTCAGCCCATAGCCCTGAGCGTCACGGCCGTCGACAAAATCGGAGCGGGAGATGTCTATATCGGCAAGAAAAATCCGCCCTCCGTCCCGCAAAATTCAGGCGACGCAGGAACTTCCGATACCGCCGGCACGCGTGCCCAGGCGCCGGCAGAATCCGGCGTCGGTGCCCTCGACATGGGACTCATGATCCCCGCCGGCGGCCTGAGCCTTCCCATGGATAACGCCGTCAAACGCGCGTTGCGCCTGTCGCTTTATCTCGTGCCGCTTCTCCTCTGGGGGGCGATTGCCGTCATTCGGCGCATACGCCGCCGCCGTGCCGATGTTTCCGAACAGCGTCATGCCGCCGAGGCCCTGCGCGACGCCCTCGCGTCGGCCCCCAAACAGTCCGCCCGCGAGGCCGCATCCCACATCACCAACGCGCTCAATGCCTATCTGACGGCCACCGAATCCCCGCGCGATCCATTCCTGAACCTGTGCGAACGCATGGACGTCGAGGCCTACCGTCCCGATGCTTCCCAACCTCTCTCCCCCGAACTCCTCGCCGATTGGCGCAAAACCTTGTCCGCCCATACCAATCCAAAATACGCCAGACTCGCCCAGTCCCTCTTTGCGGTCGTGATGACCGTCCTGATCGCCCTCCCCGGCATGGCTCAGGCCGAATCGACCCCCGACGCCCTCCGTGCCGGGTTCGATTCCGCTGTCGAGACTTACCACAAGGCACTCGCCACATCCGAACGTGCCGAACGCATCGCCCGTTTCAAACAGGCTTCCTCCCAGTTCGAAGCCCTCGCCCAGGACGCGCCGGACGTCGTCGAGTTCTACGTCAATGCCGGAAACGCCGCATTGGGGGCCGTCGATTACGGACGCGCCGTCCTCAATTACAGGCGAGCCCTGCGGATAGAGCCCGCCAACGCCCAGGCGCGCAGCAACCTGGCCTCCATTCAGGCGATGCAGGGCGAGCCCGTTCAGAACGACACCAAAATCCTCTCGTCGGCGTTTTTCCTCAACGAGACCGTCTCCCGCGACGGACGCCTCATGATCGCCGCGATTTGCTTTGCCTTCGGCGTGCTGCTCCTCATTCCCTGGCGAGGCCGGCAGTCCCGCACCGCCGCTTACTTTGCCATTCTGCCGTTCATCCTTTGGATTTGGGCTATTCTCAGCGTCGTGTTGGATGCCCCGCGCGAACATGCCGTCGTCATGACCGAAACATTCCTCAAAACCGCCGACAACCCAGGCGCTTCCAACGTCTCCTCGACGCCCCTCGAACCCGGTTACAGCGTCAAAATCGTCGATGCCCGCGAACATTGGGTCCAGGTACAGCTGGTCAACGCGCAACAGGGATGGATCCCCGAGTCGACGATCGAATGCATCGATCCATAACCATAAATCCAGCACTCGCATAAAAGCGGCGTCTTCGATATGCGGTTTTTTTGGGGGTGGGCGCTCGGCTATCGGGCCCCTGTGCCGGGGCCTCGATACGCCTCGCGGCGCGCGCTATCTGCCTGCGGCCGATACGCGCGCGCCTCTTTTTTCACGTCTTCATCACAGGACAGGGGTCGTCAATCATGGATGAAATCGTACGATTGGGAATGAATGGATCACAGGCGCAACGATGCCGTGCGGCAGAGGCGCTCGAAACCATGGATCCGGATCGGCGCGCGGCGGTCTCCATCCGGTTGTTCGATTCTCCCTACAAGGATATTCGCGAGTGGATTTGGGACAACGTCGAGGCCATCCCCCCAGAAATATGGATCGAGGCCATGCGGCAGGCTTTGTCGGCTGGAGTGGGCCTGCGGCAGATGGGGGGCTTGGCGCGTCAGGGGATCCTCGTCGTCATGCAGACGCTGGCGTGCGATTTTCCAGGGGAATTGGATGATTTTGCCCGAGACTGCCTCGACGACGAGGACAGCGACGTGCGCTATCATGCGTTTTGTGTGGCCGAAATGCGCCGGGCGAGCGGAGAGGAATACGAAAAACGCGTCAAATCCTGTCTCGAATGCGAGGACGTGGATTTCAGAATCATCGCCATTCAGGCGGTCAGGCGGCTCAAACCGTCCTGGGGGGGCGATGCCATAAAAGCCAGGGTTCGCTATGCGACGGGATTGGAGGCGTTTCATGCCCGTCTTGCCCTGCTTCATCTCTGTACGCCGGAGGAACGGCGGAATTGCGTCGAGGCCCTGATTCCGGATATTTTGAACGATCGGTATGCCTTTGCCGCCATCGAGGCCGTGGGGCTGTTTGCGGAATACGGGAGTCCGGAAGTCATCAGGGCGCTGATGAGCGTCGCGAAGGGATTTTTTACGGAACCCACGGTAGGCGTGGCGGCGGCCGCCGCCGCCGCGCGGATGGGCTCTGCGGACGGCCTCAGATGGCTTCAAAAATGCGCCAGTTCAGACAAGGGAAATCCCGAGTACGCCCGGATCCTTCTTACGAAACTGGGTGGAACATGGCATGGCTTGCCTCAGGCTTGAGGGCGGTAGGGAGGGGGTAGCGGCGTATTGAAGGCGAAGCCGAAGCGAAGCCGAAATAGCCGCGTAGGGGGAGACTTCCCCCCCCACACAAAAAAAAGAGGCTAAAGTCCATGTCCGTTCGGCGCGTGTTTTGAAGAAAGATTTTTTTGCAAGGGGGATGGTATCAGCCGTGCCAGTTGCCTCGACGTGTGGATTCGTGTAAAAAGCCGCGCCGTGTGTCTTAACACTTTGGAGGGTGATATGAAAAAAGGATGGATAACGTGTATGGCTGTCGTCGCATTGTCATTGTGGACGACGTGGCCGGCGGCCAATGTCGAAGCGGCTCCCGCGGCTCCGTCGGCGCGCAAGGCCGAGGCTTCAAAACCGTCGTTGTCCCAGATTCTGGGCAAGCTCAAATGGGGGATGTCCGCAGAAGATACAAAAAAGATTCTCGCCGATAAAATTATGGACGATTTTCGTGCCAAAGCGAATGGCAATTCCGATCTCGTGTTTGTGGACAATTTGCGCCAGACATACTCGGATCGGGCGGAGAACATGCAGAAATCGTTTTTGATGTTGACGCGCGAGAATTCGGCTTCTCTTGGCGTGTCGATTGTGGGCGAGGAGTTTATGCCCGACAACGGGGAATCACTTTTGACGCAGCGCGAGGATTTTGCGACCAAATATTTCTTTTTTAAGGACGATCAGCTTTACAAGATCGCAGTGGTTTATGATTCGGCCTATCTCGGGCCGGTGGCGTTTGACTCATTTTGTGCGACGACCGCCGAAAAATACGGTCCGGCGACAAAAGAGATATGGGACGACGACGGCAACTTCAACGAGTCCATCTGGACGGACAAAAGTCCTGTGAAACTGACCGTCAAAAATAAATATTCGTCGTACAACACGTTTTTGATGGTTTTTGTCAACGATTCCGTCGAGTCCTCTCTTGTGGCTGCGCACAAGGCGTATTTTGCCTCGCTGAACGCGGGTCCGGAGGTCAGTTCCGATATCGATGCCCTGACGGCGGATCCCACGGACGGCGGAGGAAGCAGCATTGATGCGCTTTTGGGCAAAAAGACGGAGGTCAATCTTCTGTCCGGTTTGTCGCAGGAAGATATCGATATCATCAACGGCAAATATACCGAAAAAGAACTCGAGAAAGCGAAAAAAGCCAAGGCGAAGAAGGCCGCCAAAGATCGGAAAAACGATGCAAAGGCGAAGAAAGGCCTGGAGATTTTCTAGATTTATTTTTGTGGTGTAGGGGGCACCGCATTTTTTGGAATGCAGAAAGGGCAGATGGCGACGCCATCTGCCCTTTCTGCATTTTTGGATGTGTGGCGTGTAAGATTTTGAGTGTGGTTTGTGTTTGGATGTGAGGAAGGAAATGGGGCATTTGTGGGATTGCATTCAAAGATACATATTGTGGTTGCATTTTATTTGATGGATTGTGTAAGAGAGCGGCGCTCAAAATTTAAGAAAAAAGGGCAGCATTTTGGAATGTGGTGCTGTGCCTGTTTGTTTAACTTTATTTCCAATGGAGTTTTGGAATGAAAAAGCTTGCGCTTTTCGCGTTGATGATTTGCGGCATGAGTACGGTGGCGTGTGGCACCACTGCGACGACGACGGCCAGAAGTGGTCTTGTGACGGGATCGTTTGAAAAGGTTCGGGTGGCGGCCAAGGATTTTGAACCGGTCCAGCTTGTGTTTGCGGAGACGGTGGTGGGATCAGCCGATGGCGCTGGGATGACGTATGATGCGCTTCTGAAGGAAGCCTATCGCGTGGGTGCGCATGGCATTGTCAATGTGGTCATTGAGGATGTGCGCGTGTGTGAGAAGAGCGGTGTGAATTCGAGTTGTGTGACCACGCGTTATGGATCGGCGCTGGCTGTTCGTTACACGAACGCCCTGACCTATCAGAACATCGTCTCCGGCAGTGATGAGCAGATAAAGCAGGAGCAGGCGGAAGCGGTGGCCAAGAAAGGTTTCTTTGACGGTATGTTTTCCAATTGATTATGTGGGGGGAGTTCCCACTTTTTTTTGAGAATTGAGAAAGGGATGCAGGGCATGGCTCTGCATCCCTTTCTTTCATTTTTGAGGGGCGAAAAGGGGTAGGAAATGGAGGTGATTCGTGTTTGTGTGGGGGTAAAATGGGGCTGTGGTATGGGGAGGTTGTCTCCCTACGAAAAAAAATTGAAAAAAGAATTTGACGTCTGGTTCTAACCTGCGTATAAGCCCGC
>CAMCLY010000046.1 GCA_945875805.1 uncultured Myxococcales bacterium
ACAGGAAAAACTCAAAAGCGCCGACATCCCCACGCTCTCCAATCCCGTACTCGACATTACGGAAGAAGAAGACGTCCACGAATCCGCTCCGGACCTCTCCGATATCCCGGTCCTGCCCAAATCCGAATTTGAACGAACCCTCATTTTTGAGCGCAATGAGGACCGGTGGGAAGACGCAAAATCCTACAAACTCCCAGAACCCGGCGACATCGTCGGCAACTACCGCGTGCTTTCGATGCTCGGCAAGGGCGGTTTCGGTGCCGTCTACTGCGCCAAAAACCTCACGCTCGGACGCGAGGAAGCCCTCAAGCTCATCCTCCCCAGTGCCAAATCCGAATGCGGTGACATCGACAAACGCTTTGAGCGCGAAGTCGACATCGTCTCGCGACTCGAACACCCCAACATCGTCCGCCTCTACAGCAGCGGTACCCTCGAACACAACATCCTGTGGATGACGATGGAACTCGTCCGCGGCGTCTGCCTCGACAAACGTCTCCAGGATTCCGGCCCGATGAAATTCCCCAAGGCCAAAAACATCATGTTGCAGCTGCTCAGCGGCCTGATGGAGGCCCACCGTCGCCAAATCATCCACCGCGATCTCAAGCCCGCCAACGTCATGCTCGCCAAAAAAGAGGGATACGCCGACCAGGTCATCATCCTCGACTTCGGCCTCTCCAAGGCCCTCGGGGCAAGCGAGGACGCCACGGTTCAGGAACTGACATGCGTCGACTCGCGCAGAATTTACGGCACGCCGCAATACATGGCACCCGAACAGCTCAACGCCGGAAAACTCGGCCCATGGACAGACGTTTATGCCGCCGGCCTCATCTTTTTTGAACTCCTCGTCGGCGAGGCCGCCGTCGTCGGCGACTCCCTGTTCGAGGTCGCCTTCAAGCAGAGCTACGAACCCATCGACTACCCGCCGTTCCTGCGCGACACGGTCGTTCAGACGCTCATCGACCGGGCATGCGCCAAAAATCCCGCTGACCGATTCCGCAACGCCGGTGAGTTTTTTGATGCCCTGCAGTGCGTCGAGGACCTCTCTGATCCGCCGTCCGTCCTGACCGCCCGCCATGCCTCCAGCCTCGACAACCTGGGCCTCCTTCGCCAGACGCGCGACCCCGAAAGCGGCGAAAAAACCCGCATCTCACTCCCCGCCATCCCACAGGAGTCCGTCCCCATCCAGCACCACGAACATACCGGCATGAGCCACAGGACGAGCAATATCCGACTTCTCCTCCAGTTCGTCGGTTCGGCCTGCGCCCTGGCCTTCATCGCCCTTCTGATCCTCTGGTTCCTCGGAATCGTCAAAATCAGCTTTTAGATTTTTGGGATTTTTTTTGTGTGGGGGGGGAAGCGTCCCCCCAACGCCGCTATTGAACCAAGGGGGCAGGCCCCCCTGGTTCAATACGCCGCGCCCCCCTCTTTTTTCCCCGGATGTCCCGTTTCTCCAGCTTATGCGTTTTAC
The DNA here is from genome assembly GCA_945875805.1 of uncultured Myxococcales bacterium. Taxonomy (GTDB): domain Bacteria; phylum Myxococcota_A; class Bradymonadia; order UBA4248; family UBA4248; genus UBA4248. Next base: position 1,469 of record CAMCLY010000046.1, read on the forward strand.
TTCGCCCTTTGTCCGATGGCGCACACAAGCCTGACAGAAAAAGGATGTGCTTCACGTGCACCCGAAGCCCACAAAAAAAGGCCCGCGCGTATCGGCCTGAAAGGCCGATAGCGCGGGCCGCGAGTCGTATCGCGGGCCCGCAATGCGGGCCGCGATAGACGAGCGCCAGCATCATCAGGCGCATGAACCCTCACGAACACAGATGGCACGAACCGCAAAAAAGCCCCTTGCACATCTCGTCAAAACGGCGCGCGACATCCTTGCCGTTGAGGGTCGCGGCCAGTCCGCCCCGGGCAGTTTCCTTGTAACTTGAGCTCATGTGTTCGCCGACTTCCTTGACCGCAAGGACGACCTGATCGGGGGGGATTTGGGAACGGATGCCCGCGCAGGCCATGTCGGCGGCAGTGATGGCGAAATTGGAGAACATGGCGTTGCGCTTGATGCACGGCACCTCGACGAGACCGGCGACGGGATCACAGACGAGCCCCATGCAATTCTTGATGGTGAGGATGGCACCATGCACGACCTCCTCGGGGGTTCCGCCGTTGAGCTGGACGACAGAAGCGGCGGCCATGGCCGCGCCGATGCCGATTTCGGCCTGACAGCCAAGGGTTGCGCCGGCGGTCGGGATATCGTCATAAAAGATCATGCCGATGAACGCCGCCACGAGAAGGGCCTCGACAACTTTGCGCTCAAGGCGGTCGGGATCTTCACCCATTTCGAGACTGATGTCATGCCAGGCCATGAGCACGCCCGGAATGATGCCGCAGGCGCCGGCCGTGGGACACGCGACGATGCGTCCCATGTGCGCGTTGGTTTCGGCAGAGGCCAGCGCATAGACCGAGGCCAGGGAGTGGAAGGAGACGAAGCCGTGGGCCTTGAGATAATCGAGAAGTTTCTTGGAATCCCCGCCGGAGAGCCCCATGCGGCTACGGCCGGGCGTCGCCAGACCCTCATGCACCGATTCCTTCATCACTTCCCATAGGGCGGTCATCTTGTCGAAGATTTCCTTCTCGCTGGACCCCTGGAGCTTGGTCTCCATTTCGAGGGCGATTTGCAGAAGGGATTTTCCGGTATCGCGGGCATATTCGAGGGCCTCGTCAAACGAGTTGAAGACGAGAATGAGCTCGTCCGGGGAGCGTTCGGGATAGATGCGGGAAATTTTGCCCGATGTGCCTTTGATGGCCTCGCGCGAGAGGGTGATTTTGGAGGCCAGGGGAGGGGGGCCCATCCAGAGATCGCGCTTTCCGGAAATGCTGGGCACGAGGCGCGAGGTGTTGATGAAACGCACCTCGACGATGCCTCCGCCCGTCGAAAAGCCGGCGACAAGGAACGGACCGGCGTCGGTTGTCGCGATGATTTCGGCGATATTGATGCAGTCGCCCTGTTGTTTGATGTAGTGGCGATCCTCCTCGGGGGTGGCGGCCAGAAAACCGCCAAACGGAATCGTCTTGCGTCCGCGCCACGGAATGCCTTGGGCAATGAGTTTTTCGGTATCGCCTTCGGCGACGAGCTTGGGGGAGTCCGGGGGCAAGCCCTTGAGTCCGGCACCCAGCGCCAGATGCGTGCCGTGCCCGGGCCCCGTGTCGCGAAAAGATCCAAAGAGCTTGATCTCAAAACGCTCGATCGCGGAAAAATACCCGGCATCCTGCATGGCCATAAAAATGGCGCGTCCCAGCTGTCCGATGCGGCAGGCCCCGGCCGTATGGGAACTGCTCGGCCCGATCATGGCCGGCCCGATGATGTCAAACAGCGAGTGTACCTTGAGAAGCGCGACGAGATAACGAAACGCGTCGTCGCGTATCGACTGGATGATGTCGTCCTCGAGCGACTCGCGGACCTCGATTTCGAGACTGTGACGCTCCTTGATCTTGCGCGATCCCGTCCAGCCGTTGAACGTCGACCAAAGGTCGATGGTCGAGGGCTGGATCTGGTGACGCTCGAGAATCTCGCATATCTTGCGCAACACCGTCGTCTGCGGGGAGTTCATCACCTCAAGGCGGAAGAGCGTCGAATTTTCGAGTACCACCGTGTCAAACGAGATGCTCGACGACTGCTTGCGATGGTTGAGCGTCGTCCGTTTGAACGTTCCAATCCATGCCGGGGGATCGATCGGATAGCCGCGCCTGGACGTTTCCTGCCGATGCCACGCAATGGCAATGCAGAAATGCCCGTCCTCATGATAAAAGACGCGCTGAAGCGGCAGAAAATCGTGCTTGGCCAGGGTTTTAAGCACGCCGGGGAGATCCCCCAGATCGCTTTTTCCAATCCACGAGTCGCATGTTTCATGGTGAAGGGTGAAGGTCTCCCCGGCGGCCGTCTTTTGCCCCTCCACCAAAGGCACTCTTTCAAACTTCAGCCCCGTCGACAGCAGGTTGCGCAAAATCTTCCAGTGCGCCGCAATGACGTCCTGCGGAATCTCCCGCGCATAAGTCCACGGCATCTTGTGGAGAAAATCTGCCAGAGCAAGACGCTCCTCTTCGTCACGAACGAGAGGTTCCAAATTGTGAAACACACGCCTTCTGTCTGCATTGAGACGATATGCCTCTACAGATTCCCGATATAACACCGCCAACTCCTCGTGCGTCTTTTGCACATTTTACAGATACGGCCATTGCTGAAAAGCGCTGCGCCCTGCGCAGGCCAAAAAATTTGCGTGTCTCTAACACACCCAAATCCTACATTCAACCACACTTTATGCCTTTCGGCACGGATCGACGACATTTCAACCCGAGATTTACATCATGGTGGCGTTTTGTTAAATCGACGCGGATTTGCCCGTAAAAAGGCGAATACTTCCGTTTCCGGTTGCATTACACAGGGCAGGGTCCGGTCCGGAGTTCCGGACACATGACATGACCATACGTCATCATTATATATAGAGGATTTATGAGCATCAGAAACATTCCAAAGGGCTGGCTTTTTACATGCGTGCGTCTGCTCTCTCTCGTCGCGCTTGTGTTTGCCTCGGCCCTTGCCGTCGACTACTATTTCAATGCAAACACCTTCTGCAATGCAGGGGCCTCGTGTGACGTGGTGGCCAAGTCGGATTTTGGGCAGAAATACGGCATTTTCCTGCCCACTCTCGGACTTCTGGCGTATTCGTTCTTTTTTCTGACGAGTTTTTTCTTTGCGCGCACGCGCATCAAGGTGCTGGGCAAGCCGCTTTCGACGTTCTGGCTTCCGCTTGCCATCATTGCCTGCGCCCTCGGGGCCCTGCTCTTCATCGTCGTGCAAGCGTTTGAAGTCAATGCCTTCTGCTATCTCTGCATGGGCATCGACACGTCGGCCATCCTGATGGTCATCCCGGCCGTCCTTCTTTTGCTGAACAAGAGCGATGAAAATGCAGACTCGTCCTCACTCAAGCCCAGTTCGAGCTCGCTTCATCCGTGTCTGTGGCTGGCTCTGTACATCCTTGCGGCAGGCGGTCCCCTCACATGGGGTTCGTTTCAGCCCGCACCGGCCGTCCAGTCGACGGCCCCCAAATTCATCCAGTCCTTCTACAAACCCGACAAAGTCAACATCGTCGAAATCTCGAGCTTTGACTGCCCACACTGCCAACAGCTGCATCCCGAACTCTCCAAACTCCTCGACGAATACGCCGACCGCGTCCACTTCACACGCCTGACAATTCCCCTGGGCGGCCAGATCGAAGCCTGCGTCGCGTACTACTGCGCCCAGCAGCAGAAAAAAGAAAATGCCTTCGCCGACTGCATGTTTGAAACCCCCACCAAAGACCCCAACGAACTCCTCAAGCACGCCAAAGAATGCAGTATCGAAGAAAATTCGTTCAAAGCCTGTCTGACCGATCCTGCCTCGGCCGCCCAGGTCAAGGACATGCTCACCAAAATCAAAGAATCGGGATTTGAGGGCGCCCCCACCATCTGGATCGACGACACAAAAATCGTCGGTTACAACAAGAGTCTCGGCATGAAGCCTTATCGCGACGCCATCGAAAAACACCCCGCGCCGACATCACACACGACCCTGCCCTTGGCCTTCATCCTCTGCCTCATTCTGGCCGGCGTGAGTGCGGTCGCCGGAACGGTGCTGACCGTCACAGGAAGGAAAAAAAACGGCGAAAACACTTCCGACAAAAACACTTCCGACGAAAACACTTCCGACAAAAACACTTCCGACAAAACGCCCGAACCCTGAGTTCGGGTGAAGCGGGCGCGGAGTGCGCGAGGATCCGAGGGTTCCCTGACGCGCCCGAGTGAAGGTTACCCTCCCCGAAGGCATGGCCGGGCGTATGGAGGCCGCAGGCCGACATAGCCCGGCGGCGCGCGCGTATGCCGGGCCGGCAGCCCGGCATAGCGGCGCCCCAAAGTAAAAAAAACTTAGGAATTTTGTAAGGATGCGGCGTTCTGATATTGCATTTTTTGGACGTTTGCCCGATAAATTGCGCTGTTTTTTCCGGCATCAGCCGAATTTTTTGACCTCACGAAAGGAGAAGAAACCGTGACTAGCCCGTTTTTGTCCGACGCTCAGTTTGCATGTCAGGCCTCGAGCTGCGAGTTCTGTGAAAACAAACCCTGTCTTGAAGCGTGCCCCGCGCACTGCTCGCCTGCCGACTTCATCATGGCCGCGAAACAGGGCGCCGATAGCGATATCGCGCGTGCGGCGGCGGATATTTTGACGTCCAATCCGCTGGGCGGGGTTTGCGGTCTCATCTGCCCCAACACGTACTGTCAGAAAGCATGTTCGCACCGCACCTTTGACGGACATGCCATCGAAATTCCCAAAATGCAGGCCTACATCGTGGCCAAGGCCAAAAAACTCGGTGTTCTCCCAAAACTCGCCCGCGAGGCGTCGAAAGGCAAATCCGTGGGCGTCATCGGCGGCGGCCCCTCCGGCGTGGCGGCGGCGGCCGTGCTTTCGCAGCGCGGGTATGACGTCACGATTTACGACCGCAACGACAAGCTCGGTGGTGCCCTCAATCTGATCCCCGACGAACGCCTTCCCAAAGACGTCCTGCAAAGCGATCTCGATTGGGTCGTCAGCGCGACGGGCATCAAGGTCAAAACGGGCACAAAAATCGACGACGCCACCAAGCTCCTCGACTCACACGATGCCGTCTGCGTGGCCCAGGGTCTTTACAGCCCGTACAAACTCAACATTCCCGGCGAGGAACTCGCCCTTTACGGCAACGCATTTCTGGCGGCCAAACCGGCGCTCAAAGGCCGCACGGTCGTCATCGGCGGCGGCGCCATCGCCGTGGACTGCGCCCTCACCGCGCTCAAATGCGGCGCGTGCTGCGTCGAGATGATCGCGCTCGAGAAATACAGCGAACTCCCGCTCACGCCGGCCGAAAAACAGCACATCGAGGATGCCGGCATCGAACTGTCCGGCCGCACGGCGTGCAAGGAAATTCTCGTCAAGGACGGCGCCATCGCCGGCATCAAGACGATCCGCCTCACGCTCAAGGGCGAGAAGTTCAGCGTGCGCGACGTCGTGGAAGTCGAAGGCAGCGAATCGGTGCGCCATGACGTGCGCAATGTCATCATCGCCATCGGGAACCGTCCCGAAATGCCGACCGTCGAACACAAGGGCGTGTTCTATACGGGCGATGCGTTCAGCGGTCCGTCGACGGCTGTCGAATCCGTCGCCAACGGCAAAAACATCGCGGCCGTCATCGACGACTACCTCAGCGGCAAACCCGTCAGCGCTCCAGAACGCGTCCGCCCCGCCTCCAGCACCGTCAAGCTCGGCGGTTACAATCCCCTTCCCGTCTCGCTCGAAACCGATTTCTTCGGACGCAAACTCCCCAACCCGTTCCTCCTTTCCGCCGCGCCTCCCTCCGACGGCCTCGAACAGATGCGGCGCGCACTCAAGGCCGGATGGGCCGGCGGCTTCATGAAAACCGCCTTTGACGGCCTCGACATCCACATCCCATCCGGATACATGTTCCAGCTCGACGCCGAAACCTACGCCAACTGCGACAACGTCTCCGAACACCCCATCAACCGCGTCTGCCACGAGGTCAAAATCCTGCGCGAGGAATTCCCGGACCGGCTCATCGCCGCTTCCACCGGCGGCCCCGTCACCGGCCACGACGAACACGACCGCGCCGGATGGCAGTCCAATACCCGCAAACTCGAACAGGCCGGATGCATGGCCATCGAATACTCCCTCTCATGCCCGCAGGGCGGTGACGGCACCGAAGGCGACATCGTTTCGCAAAATGCCGCCCTGACCGCCAAAATCATCGACTGGGTCATGGAAGTCTCTGCCCCCGAAATCCCCAAACTCTTCAAACTCACCGCCGCCGTCACCTCTATCGCCGTCATTCTCAAGGCCGTCAAGGCCGTCCTCGACAAATACCCCCACAAAAAAGCCGGCGTCACCCTCGCCAACACCTTCCCTTCCCTCACCTTCCGCGAACACCTCGACGGCAAGGAACATCCCTGGGACGAAGGCGTCTTCATCGGCATGAGCGGCCACGGCGTCACCGCCATCTCCAACAGCACCCTCTACTCCGTCCGCAACTCCGGCGTCGCCGTCTCCGGAAACGGCGGCCCCATGAACTACCGCGCTGCCGCCAACTTCCTGGCCCTCGGTGCCATCAACGTCCAGTTCTGCACCATCGCCATGAAATACGGCGTCGGCATCGTCCGACACCTCTGCGAGGGCCTCTCCAAATTCATGGAAATGCGAAATATCCGCTCCATCGACGAGCTCATCGGACGCGGCAAAGAATCCCTCACCGGTTTCATGGATCTCACCCCCGTCAAGCGCATCCCCGAAATCGACACCGACCTCTGCATCAAATGCGGAAACTGCACCCGATGCAGCTATTTCGGACTCATCAAGGAAGGTGACAAACTCGTCGCCCATCCCGAAAATTGCGTCGGCTGCTCCATCTGCGCCCAGAAATGCCTCGCCGGCGCCATCCGCATGCGCCCCCGCACCGAAGCCGAGCTCAAGGCCTATCCCAATCCCCTCGACGGATGGAAATAAGCCTCGCGCCTCTGCGGTGTGATTTTCATGACGCCGGAAGCCCCTGACGGGACTTCCCGGCACCGCGCTATCCGCCTGTGGCGAATACGCGCGGCCGCGGCCGGCTATCCGCCACAGGCGGATACGCCGGCCGCCCTTTGTCTGGCGGTAAATTAATGGACATCTCCCATACGCGCGCGGAACTGCTCGCCCATCTCTCACACTGCGATCTATGCCCGCGCCAATGCGGCATCAACCGAACAACACATTCAGGATTCTGCGGTTCAAAAAATACGCCTCGTATTTACCAACATTTCATGCACGTGGGCGAAGAATATTCCATCATCCCCGCCTTCATCATCAACATGGCAGGGTGTAATCTGACCTGCCCCACGTGCCCCGAACGCGAACGCTGGAACCACCTCCTGCGCCCACTCCCCGCCGAGGCGTATGCGCGCGCCCTCATCTCCCACTTTGACAAAACCTCGTGGCCCAAATCCATCGAATGGATCGGCGGCGAGCCCTCAACCCAGATGCCATACGTCTTCGACACGACGTGGGCAATGCGCGCATTGCACCCAGAACTTCCCACGGTCTACCTCAACACCAATGCCTACTTTTCCCCCTTCCTCAACCCCATGCTGGCAGGCACCGGCGCCATCGACGCCTTCGTCTTTGACCTCAAGGCATCTCCTCCGTGCGCCAGACACATCACCGGCGCTTCCGACTACTTCGACGCCGTCTCTCATAATATCCTAGAACTCGCCCGCCTCATGCCCCGCGCACCGCACATCCTGCGGCATCTCGTCATGCCCGGACACGTGGAGTGCTGCACCGTCCCCATTCTAGAATGGTGCAAAAAAAATGTTCCCGACCTCTGCTTCAACCTCATGACGACGTTTCACGATTTCCGCCGTCCGCCTTCAATTCCCGCCGTTCTCCCGCAAAACGAAGCCGACCTCGCCATCCATTTCGCCAAGTCCTCTGAACTCCCTCACCTCCTGATCAACGGAGATCCTGCCTGAAAATTAAAGAATCTGGTGCATCCTGGATAAGAGCGGCGTATTGAACCATCGTTTGGATGGTTTTCATAAGGAGTCTAATGATGCGGTTATCATCTATGCTGGCCATCGCCACCGTGCCCATTTTTCTCACCGGGACGGCATGTTCAAACGCCTCCAAAATACAAAACGAACAGCTGGAACACAGCCTGTCACTCATGGTCATCGACAAACTCCAGTTCGATCGCAATCATGGGATGCCATGCGAGTCCAACAAACACTGCCAACTCCCGCTCGTCTGTACCCAGGGGCTCTGCGCCATTCCGCCATCCGTGACCGGCACACCCACCGCGGACACGCCTACGCTGTCCTTCACCACAAACGACACCGTGCAGGAAATTCACGTCGAAGTGGCCAAAAACGACTACGATAGACAAATGGGCATGATGAATCGGCGCACATGTGCTCCAGGATGGGGAATGCTGTTCGTGTTTAAAGACGAACTGCGACGCGCTTTCTGGATGCACAACACCTACATCCCCCTCGACATGGTTTTTATCCGCAGTGACGGATCCATTTCCAACGTGCGCGAAAACGCAGAACCGCTCAACGACATCCCGCGTTACACCTCGACAGACCGCGTCAAATACGTCCTCGAACTCCCGGCCGGATCCGTCAAAGCTTATGGCATTTCACACAAGTCACATTTTGACATGACTTCGTTTAACCGTCTGCAGGTCCTCGAATGACTCCTTTTCAACTCGGATTTCAATTTGCCGGCAATCCCCTCGGCACGCCTTCGGGCGACACCCAGGGAAGCATTTCCCTTCTCTCAAGCGACGCCCTCTCCAACATGCTCCGCCAGTTTGAAGTGCACGCCTCGATCGCGCTGACGCCAGGGGAACACGCCATCAACGCCACCGGACGTTCCGCCAAATTCGGCATCCCCAACGGCACGTCCGCAAAACTTTCCCTCGCCGTTCAAACAAGACAGAACGAACTGTGCCTCGATCGCGTCGAAATCCGCTTCAGCCAGCCCATCCGCCTACTCAACATCTTCACCACCATCGACGAACTCAGCGCGCTCGTGGCCGAATCCCCGGGATTCTTAAAGTCCGCACTCGACGTCGATTTGTCCAAAAACGAACTCATCAGCAAGGCGAGTTCCGTCATCGAGACAAACGCCAAAAAATATGCAGAAATTATTACCGACACAAACGCATGGAAATTCCTTAAAGAAGCCGCAGAACGAAACCATATTAGCGAAAATATAGAAAAATCTAAAGAATATTCCAAAAAACTGCTCGAAATTGGTCGTTCTACCGCAGAATCGGCGCTCGAAAAAGCACTTGGAAATGTATCCCTGTCCGCGCTCGAAATCCGGGGGACTTTGGAGGAAAACACGCCAAAACTCGCCTTTGTCATTTCTGGCGATGTCGAATTTAATGCAAAACTCAAACGCTCGTTCGTTCAATATACAATCCCAGACGTTTTTTTACCCAATTTTGATCCAAGACTGACCAGACTTCTCAATCAGTTCTGCCTTGACGGAACCCAGGGCAGCAACCTCTCACGCACGCTGCTCGCCATGATCGCCGATATCACGGGGACACTCGAGGCCACGGCAGCACTCACCCCCCTGCCTTTTGAACTTCAGCTGCACGACAATTCCAGAATATCCGCACTCATCCATACCCATCGCATCATCAAAATTTCTGCCGAATACGACATCGGACGTGTGGCGCAGTACTTCGCCTTTGACGCCCGCGCCAAACTGTCAAGCCACGGAGTCGGGACTTCCGAAGCCCATCTCTCCATGCAGGCCACCCCGGATGCCATGGTGGCGCTCGGACAGCACTTCAATACCGAAGCCTGGACCGCGTCATTTTTGGGACACGGTCAGGACATCCTCGGACGCCTGGAATTCGGTCGTGCGTTTCAGCTATTTCCAGAACTCATCGAATTTTCGGCTTCTTTTAAGCGGATCAAGCCATTCCGTACCGTGCGTTTTCACTCCAATCCCGTCTCCATCCAGGGGACCGTCGACTGGGGCATCGACAATGACACAAAAACCCTCCACATCCATACGTTCAGTCTGGACGCCTCGGGACACATGCATCTCATCCAGGACGGCCCCTTCCAATACCACGGATGCACAACGGATATTGCCACCCTCGAGGGGGAAGTGCGAGCCAACGCCGTCCGAAAAGTCAACGGTGAAACGCGCATCCGAGCAACCTCACAGCTCGCCTTTGACCTCTCATCCCTGCTTGACGTCACCCCCATCCCAGAACTCGGCCTCTCCACCAAAACCGCGTCCTTAAACGCCGAAGGTGTCGTAAACCTCGATCTTCATACCCACTGCGACAACGCCAATGACGCAGTGCTGTCCTTCGATCTCAACAACTCCTCGTGTCAGGCCACCTGCCGACAGTTTGAGTTCGTATGGGATCGCCTTCGCATCGCCTCACAGACACAGGCCGTCCTTGACCTCCTCGTACGAAATGCCGCATGTTCCATCGCGGGAATCTCTGCCTCCGACATCGGACTCTCCTGGCAACTCGGACGCTCCCCACAAATCCTCTTCGACAACCATGCCGCCGATTTGCTCCCAGATGAGCTCTGTCTCTCCAACATCGACGCCACCCTCTCACAATACGGCATCCTCAAATTTCACCACGGAAAAGGCTTCTACAACGCCGATTTTTTCAACGCCATTCTTCAGCCCAACGAAAATCGGGCACACTGGCTCGTCATTCTACAACACAAACCCCTCTACAAACACCTCGAACAACTCTGCCAGGCCATCGTCTTTCCACGCATCCACGGAAGCGAAGACTTCTATCGACGTGGCTTGCGATGGGTCGAGCGTTGCCAAAATGCCGGAATCTTCTCCGCCGCCGAACTCATTCACCCGGAAACCCTGGCGAAGGCCCTCTCATGGTTTCTCTTTGAAGACGAACGGGCCACCGACGACATCCTGCCCTCGGTGCGACGTGTCATGGCCGCCGAAGGCATCGACCGCTTCAAAATCGAGGAACTCCTCGAACGCGCTTTTCCCAACGCCAATCTCGAGGATGCCGGCAGAATACTCAAATGGCTCCACCACCTCTTTTCTCCCGTGCCTTACCAGCAGCCACAAATCACCTCGCGTCCCGCCCTCTGCGATGACCCAGTTTTTCTCCCCTTTATCGAGGAACTCCCATCACCCAACGACATCTATGACGGCGACTGGTCAATCCAAGAACTGCCGCGGCGCGTCTACAAATTCGCCACAGGACTCTCCATCGAAACCCTCGACTGGATCCTTCAGCACCGCGCCGAAAACTTCCCAGATGACCTCGACATCCGGCACCTCCAAACCCTCCTCGACGTCAAAAGAAAAATTCGACACTTTGAACCGCGAGAAGGCACGTTCATTATTCAAGATTTCAACATATCCGTATTTTTGCGCACATTATTAGATGGCGAGCGCGCACTCCTGCAAAAAAATCCCCCCTCCGACTCAGCCAGGAAAAATGGCGAACTGCCCGACGCCTTCCGCACATGGCTCGCCCCTGCCGACGTCGCACAACTCATCTGCGCAGGCATATCCAGCCGCCTTCATGGAATGCTCGTTCAAATCAATCAGGCTCAGCTTTTTGAATACCTCCAGTCACGAGGGACATTCTTTGCCCGCGCGGTCTTCTACGAAATCGGTCAGCACAGCACGCGCGTGCTCATCAGCATGCTGCTCAGCTGGCTGTCACAGGATCAGTCTTTCCTCATCGACTCCGTCGACCGTGCCACCGCACTCTCCAACCTCCTCGACATCCCCGTCCCGCACATCGACGACTTCGCACCATGGGGACAAAATCCCGGCGCCAGCTACATGAACGCCATCATTCAGACCGCCGAATCCATCAACCAGGCAAACGATCTCTACAGCGCGGCCATCCTCAAAATGCAATCCTATCGCTCCACACCGCGTGTCCACATTCCACAAAAAGAGGCCGCGCAGGAACTCATCACACGACTCCAGGCCGCCGACTCCGAATCCAAAAACTTCGTCGGAAAAAATCCAGACGACATCCCAGACGAAACCCGACAGCACCTCCAGACACTGTGGACAGACGTCTTCACCGCAGCCCGCATCTACGGCACCAAAAATCGCGAAACCCGAGACGTCGCCCCCATCCGCCCCTTCGTCCAGAGACTCTTTGAAGCCCTGCGCATCGCCTCCGTCGACGACGACATCATCCACCAACACGACGAGGCTCCGCGCTGGTTTGCACACAAAAATCACCTCTCCAAAGACCAAATCCAAACGATCCCACGCGAAACACGACTCCGATACATCATCCAGAATCTCTACCCCGATTCCGCCTCCCAACAAATTCGCACCGACGACCCTCTCACCTGGTTCCTGCCTGCACCACCCAAAGGACACGTCGATCTCACCCTCGTCACCTCCATGGGGATCATCAACGCCGGAAACAAGGGACACGAACTCGAAACCGTCCTCCAGAGACTCCAGAAATCCCGCGGCATCCACACCGTTCGGACAAATACCGGAAACATCCAGCCTTTGGACTACAACGCAAACCGAATCATCGAAGCCATCGAACCCATCCAAGCGCCTTTCGCCATCATCGGATACAGCCAGGGATGCGCAAACATGATGCGCGCAGAATCAAGACTCATGGCGAGTACTCCAGATAATCGACAAAAACTCGAAAAATACCTCATTTCAAGACACTTTGTATGCTCCGCTTTCAACGGAACCCCACACGCCGTCTGCGGCGTCGACAAATACCATCAGCTCCTCGTCGAAGGGGAAGCCATCCTAAAATCCCTCTCCACCACACTCTCCAAACCCCTCTCATCCAAAATATTCACCTCCATCAAACGTATCCTCGACACCAACTTCATCACCGCTTCCCTCAGTTCCGTCGAAGCCTTGTCACCCATCGGTCTCGCCGCGCTCGCCAGAGACGCCCAGTACGCTCCAAATACCGTCAGCTTTGAAACACTCGGCGTACAGGCAAACGAACAGCTCCCAGAAGGACTCGTCCTCATGGGAAGCCACTTCGACAAACAGGCGCACATCCCAAACGACTCACAGGTCGGCGTCGACTCCGCTCACGCATACCCCGTCTTCAATCACAACAACTCCGTCGATATCCTCCAAACGCAGACCGTCCCCTCCGATACCCTCGACATCCACCACTGGGGACCCCTCATCGAAGAAGTCCGATTCCTCGAATCCCCACTCGATATCCAAAATTGCGCCTACAAAGGGCCAAAATCGATCTACATTACCCCATGGATCGACACCCTGATTTGCCTCGGTTTCCTGCCCGTCCGTTCCCAAGAGCCCACGGAGATAAACCCATGACCCCACCACTCACGCCCTCCCTCGAAGATTACCTCGAAACCATATACCTCCTGCAAAAAGGAAAAAATGAAGCCCGCGTCCGCGATATCGCCACCGCCCGCGGCGTCAAGGCTTCCTCCGTCTCGCCCGCCCTCAAAAGACTCTCCGAAATGGGCCTCCTCGCCTACGTCCAGCGCGAATCCATCCAACTCACCGAAGAAGGAAAAATCGCCGCCAGACGCGTCTACGCAAAACACATCCTCCTCTTCCAGTTCTTCCACGACATCCTCGGAATGGACGCCGAAAAGGCTCGCGAAGAAGCTTGCGGCCTCGAACACGCACTCTCCGATGACGGCATGGACCGCTTCGCACGCTTCTTCGAATCGAGAACCCTGTGCACCACAGACTCAAACGATCCCCCATGCGCGCTCTGCACCATGCACGAAAATATACCACACACCACACTCGACCAAATCCAAGACGGCTCATGCGTCACCGTCGCTCAAATCCGCGCCTCTGGACCCACGCGTCAGGCCATCCTCGACATGGGCATCCTCCCAAACGTCACCCTCACTCGACGCGCCACCAACAAGGACAAAATCCTCATCGAAATCGAACACCACGAACTCACTCTCTCCCTCGAACAAATCAAGGCCATCGTCGTCACATTCTGAACATGCCTGCGATGGCGCCGCTATCGGGCCTCCGGCCGATACGCGGACGCCGGGCGAGCTATCGGACTCATGCCCGATACGCTCGCCCCATTATTCCGTTCACAACACATACATCCTGTGATATACAACCACACATGCTGACGGGGCGGCACCTTCCATGCCTGAGAATGACCCGTTGAACCTGTTCGGACAATGCCGGCGTAGGGATTCAGCGCATCTGTAGACACTGTTCATCCATTCGCCACATGCCTTATGGATGACTTTTTCGTGAAACGTCTGCAAGCTCTCCTCATCATACTCTCTGCCCTCATCCTACCCATCCACCTCGCATGGGCCTTTGACGAGTTCGATACACAACACGCAAAGCCCAGATTCGCCCTCTCCTTCGAAGACCTCACCCTCGAAATCAAAGGAAGAGCTCGCATCGGACTCCACGATCTCTCCGGAAAAGGCGGCCCAGAATACGACTCCCCCACCGATACCGCCACCATCGGAACCCGTTCGCCCTTTGTAGACCTCGACAGCTTCGACCTCGCGTTTCGTCTCAACTGGAACGAAATGATCTGGTTCAATACCAATATCGCATTCACCACCAGCGACACCTCCCTCTCCGCCATCTACTTTGAATACAAACAGGATCTCAACGACTGGTTTTCTCACGGCGCCGAACTCGGATACCAGAACCCCCTCTTTGCCACTCACCGTCACACCATCCGATACCCACTCATCGCCACGCAATACTGGAAAAATCCAGAATACCACCTGGCATACGGCGCCCGGTTCCAACTCGAAGAAAATACCGCCATCGCCATCTATCTCGCGGCTTCCTTCATGCGCCCACTCAAATCCGAACCCATTCACGGCTCCTACCAATACGCAGGCTCGCTCAAAACCCTCTCCTATTCAAGCGCAAAACCGTTTTCAGGAAACTCCGCCGCTGGTTCCGCACTCCTGCGACTCTCCTCATACGGACTCTCTCTCGAAGGCGTCGTACAATTCGGAAATATCGTCACCAAAGACGGCATCAATACCCTCATCTCTGATTTCATATACTACCGTTCTCTCCCTGATTTCGATCCCAATCAGACTTCCACCATGGCATGGTGGGCCGGCGCAAGACTCGCCTATAACGGATACGGCGTACATATCATGGGCGAATTCCTCGCATCCAAAGAACAACTTATCGAACGAATGGGCATGTATATACAGGCCTCATACACATACAAAAGAGAGGCAAAATTCCTCAACGAATTTGAAATCCTCGCCCGATACGAACAAACATGGCTGAGCAATTCGACAAATCCCATCGACGACACCCATGCCCTCCGTTCTCAAGACACAAACAATGCCATCTCATGGGACCACAAAATTATCACAATCGCCGGAAAAGCCCATATCCTCGACGATATCCTCGCCATACGACTCGAATACAGTTTCTTCCTCGAAGATAATGGCGTACCAAAACTCAATATCCCTAACAAAAGTTTCGACGATGACGAATTGCTCATCCTCATCGAAGCACGTTACTGACGACATATATCATGTTCACTATAAACATGATGCGCTCGCCTTTCATATATCGCATTTTATACATATGAATTATATATGTATAATCCTTCACTTCTTTCCATAAGGAACGTTTTATGAAAAAATATGGAATCCTCTTCTGCACAGCCATCCTGATGACAATGGGATGCGACGATTCTTCCAACAACGACGACAATACCTTCATCAAAGCCACTCAGACATTTCAGGGAAACATCGAATCCGTCCGCGCCATAGACAACACAAATATCCCCACGGCACTCGTCGTCGCATCAAAGGCAAAAAAAGCATGTATCGTCGAATTTAATGGCAAGTCTTTTGACGAAAAAGATTGCCTCACCATCGAAGAGACAAACGACGACCGCGAATTCACAAACTCCGCTGTCCTCAACGCCTCCCAGTTCGCCGTCACACACACTCTCCTCTCCAAAGACAGCTCCGGAAAAACCACTTCCTGTGACGGCGAAGTCATCTTCTATGACACCAACACAAAACAAAAAACTCAGGTCGCCGTCGGCTCCATGCCCGACGCCATCGCCATCTCGCTCAATAAAAAATACGCCATCACCGCCGACGAACACGATTCAAACGCCGAAGCATGGGGAAAATGCACCATCGAAGACATCAAACCCTCCGTCAGCATCATCGATCTCTCCGAAGGCATCGAAAAAGCCCATGTCGTCAAAACCATTCAATTCTCAAAAAACAGCCTCGGACCAAGAGAACCTGAATACGTCGCCATTGCCTCCGATAACGACACCGTGGCCGTCACCCTACAGGACTCGCACGAAGTCGCCATCTTCTCCCTCAAAGATGTCCTTGCTACAAATGAGGACATCCTCGACGAATCCCACACCTCCATCTCCAAACTCCCGCCAAACGACGCCGGCGCAAATCCATGGCCCGACGGCATCACCGCATTCGATGCCAACGGCAAGCACTGTTTCGCCATCGCCGGCGAATGGAACGATACCCTCATTCTCATCGACAACTCCGGAAAAACACTCGCCAATATACGAATCACAGAACGAGAAGTTCCCACAAACTTCCCGTGCATCGACGATAACGAGTCCCCACGATACAGCCCAGACTCCGTCACCTCGTTTACCCAAAATGATCGCGTCTATGTCGCTGCCACCCTGCGTTTCGCCGGCGCCGTCATCGTCTATGACGTCACCGACCCCAATAATCCCGCCTTCTACCGCATCGATGCCGTCGGAGAAAATGACGTGACTGGATGCTCAGAAGAAGGCTCCAAAGTCTACCCCGAAGGCATTTCCTCCACACAGGGGGCCGTCTGGACCGCCAACGAGGGCGACGATTCCATCACCTATATCCACTACTAATTGAAAATCACTGCCTCTCACTCCTGGTATCCCCCTCCACTTTTCACCCATTTTTCAATGGCCAGAGAATATTTCCCAATCCCAGTGTGTTCTTAAGCGGGAATGGAGGGGGAATTTTGGAGACTATATGAGACAGAGCTTCTTTTCTTTTAAACACCATATCACACTGATATCCACTCTGACATGCCTCGCGCCATTGACCGGATGTGAAAAACCCGAAATCGCCGAGGTCCTCGATGACTATTGCGATTTTAAAGTCAATCAATGCCGTTGCTCAAGCCCGGGAACCACCAAATATTGTTCCGATGCAAAACCTTATTCGGCATGTGAACGCTTCCACAAAGATTTGCTCAACACCACCTCCGACGGAAAAGCCAGTTCGTGCAAAGGCGATGTTTCCGACTTCTTTATAGAACTCATGAACTCACAAATGGCCGACGGATGCGACAAATCCTTTTTCACAAGCCTTCTCGAATCTGAGGTCGCGGATCAAATGTCAAAAACGCTATCATGCCTGGAAGACAATGGCATCGATACCACACAAATCGTCAATGACCTCACAAACGCCATCGTGGACTAATATACCCCCCTTATACACATTTTAACATCACCTCCCCCCCCCCTGCTTTCAAAACATCTCCCCGCACACATGGTTCAGGGGAGATGTTTCATGCCTCATACATACAAAAGCACGTGATCCAAACGCAAAAACTACTCAATCACATAAATGGCCGACGGATGCGACAAATCCTTTTTCACAAGCCTTCTCGAATCTGAGGT
>CAMCLY010000047.1 GCA_945875805.1 uncultured Myxococcales bacterium
TCTGGCCTTGCCCTTCGTTCGCGGGGGTGTGGTTGTGGGTGTGGGGGGCGGGGGGGGGGGGGGCCCCGGGGGGGGGGGGGGGGGGGGGCCCCCCCCCCCCCCCCCCCGGGGGCGTATGGCCCTTGGGCCAAAGCCCCCGTGTGCTTGGGCGTGCGTATGCCGCGAAGCGGCATAGCATGGCCCCGGGCGAGGTCAAACGGGGCGAGGATGCGCATTCTTTGTGGAGATAATGAATCAGAGGGGGCGCTTGAATTTGGAGCGCATCTGGCGTATGAGCGAAGGCATTGTTTTTTTACAACCGGTTTGCCTGTGGGAGGCCGGAGGACTTCGTGGCCTGGGTCACGAAACAACGAGGTAAAAGATGAACACACTGAAGGGAATGGTTCGGGCGTTGGTGACGGGGGGGCTGCTGGTGGCGGTGCTTCCGTTTGGGCAGGCGATGGCGCAGGATGCGAAGACGTACCGGGATTCGATCAAGCAGTATCAGATTCGGGCGGATCAGCTTAAGAGCGAATCGACGGCCCGGTATAACAGCGAGATGTCGCAGATATCGAGCTGGATAGACGAATCTCTGATTTTGATAGGGAAGGACGAGGGGGACAAGGTCAAGGCCTTGTCGTTGAAGATTGGGGTGTATCTCGATTTTGTGGAAGCGTCAGTGGCGCGGGACAAGGCGATGGGCAAGGCGATGGAAGCGGAAAGCAAACTGAAGGCGCTGAAGGCCGAATATGGCAAACTGGAGGCCCAGGTGCAGCAGCTGACGGCGGAAGAAGAAATTTTGTCCAAGAAACTGGAATCCGGCAAATAGGCGCCGAGACACATGATGGAGAACCCGACGATGAAACGGCTTGTAAGTACGATATTTAGCATCACCCTTTCGGCGATGGCGATGGGGTGCGGTCCTCAGGAAAAACCGGCGGAACTGACGCAGCTGGAAGAGCTTCGCGGGAGCGAGGAGTCTGCCGCGATCAACACGGTGGCGCCGGAAGCGTACAAAACGTGCACGGATTTGACGAACCGCGCGATTGATGCGTGGCAGGATGGTGAGCAGGCTCAGGCGCGCACGTATGCGGCGCTTGGTCAGCGTCAGTATGCGACTGCGCAGGCCCAGGCGAAGCTCCGCGACGCGCAGAAGCGCGAGGAAGCGGCACTCAAGGAGGCCAGGGAGCTTTCGATGCAGATGGAGACGCTCCAGGCGAAGCACGACGGTCTTCAGAAGAGCATTGATTTGATGAAGGCGAACATTGTGTCGTCGAGCATGGCCGGTGTGGAGACGCGGATTCAGGCGGCGATGACGGAACGCGAGAAAGCGGCTGGGGTTGAGGCGGCGTTGACCCAGAAGGAGGCGTTTGACGCGGCGGAGGCGAAGCTTCGCGAGGCTGGCGAACTGAGGGCCAAGGGGGAGCGCGAGCAGGCTGGAAATGCGGCCGATGAGGCGCGTCTTCTCTATGCCAAGGCGTATGAGCTTGCCAAACCTGCATTTGACAAGAAGCAACTTTCCGCGCAGTTTGCGGAGCGTCAGAAGGCTCTGTTTACGGAAGCGCAGGGGATTGTCGGTCCGGACTATGTGTTCACGGACATGCGCAGTGTGGTCATCGTGCTGGCTGCGGCGTTTGAAAAGAAAGGGACGACCATTTTGCCTGTCAAGCTGGATGCGCTCAAACGCATTGGCGAACTTGCGAACAAGTATTCGGATGCGGTTGTGGCGATCGAGGGATATACGCAGAAAGGGACGTCGAATGCGTTTGAGGTGAGCCAGCGCCGCTGTGATGCCGCGCGGGATTATCTCATCAGCCAGGGCGTGGATTACAAACGCATCATTACGACGGGGAAGGGCAAGGAGAACCTGCGTTATGACGAGAAACAGCGCGACAACCGGGCCAAAAATGATCGCGTGGAGATCAGCCTGACGCTTCAGTAGAAGCGCGTGGTGGGCAATTTGGGTGCTGAACAGGGCCGTCATGTTGCGGCCCTGTTTTATTGAACAGGGCCGTCATGTTGCGGCCCTGTTTTATTTTGGCGTGTGTGTATGGGCGTGGCGTGGCGGACGCGTGGATGTTGCGGATGTAGGATGGGCGTTGGGAGAAGGGCGTGGACATGGTGGATTATTTTGGACGCGTGGGCGTGATGTATGGGGAGTCCGGGCTGAGGCGGTTGCAAGATGCGCATGTCGTGGTGGTGGGTTATGGTGCGGTGGGGAGTTTTGCCGCCGAAGCGTTGGTGCGCACTGGGGTTGGGCATCTTCGGATTGTGGATGCGGATGTGTATGAGGCGTCGAACGTGAATCGCCAGCTTGGGGCGTCGTCCTCGACGGTGGGTCGTGCGAAGGTGGCGGTGGGTGGTGAGCGGCTTCGCGACATATCGCCTGGGATGGATTTGGAGTGCGTCCGCAGTTTTGTGGGTGAGGGCACGATGGAGGTGGTGACGGGGCCGTTTGGGGATGGGCGGTGTCCGGAGGTGGTGATCGATGCCATTGACACGATAGAGTCGAAGGTTGGTCTTCTGCTTCATTTGGTGAGGAAGGGGGTTGTGGTGTGGAGCAGCATGGGGGCGGCCCGGAAGACGCGTCCGGAGCTGATATGTTCGGGGGACATATCTCAGACGCGGGTGTGTCCTCTGGCGCGCGAGGTGCGCAAGCGTCTTCGTTTGGCGGGCGTGGAGCGAGGGGTAGGGTGTGTGTATTCGACGGAAAGCGTGTCTCCTGGGACGCATACGGCGAGTGCTGGTACGGGTGTGTTGGGGCGTCCGGTTCTTGGAAGTGTGGTGACGGTGACGGGGAGTTTTGGTCTTCGTCTGGCGGCGGAGTGTCTTTGTGGGCTTCTTGGTGAAGCCGTGGTTGGAGTGGAATGATTGACAAGGCGCGTTTTGGCATGTTAGAACGCAGGACGGCGTAGTTTCTACGGCTGGCGAATACCAGGTTTAAATGGACAGTCTTCAGCGAAGCGCTGAGTACTTGGGAGACACAGGTATGCATCTGAATAGAGGAAAACTAGGCTTGCGCGCGGCAGTGATGGCGGTAGCGATGATGTTTGCGCCGCTGGCGGCGGAGGCTCAGGACGGATTTGATTTTGGCGCAGAGGACAGCGCGTCTGACGACGGATTTAATTTTGACGAGGGTTCGGGGACGGCATCGGCGTCGGCGCCTGTAGCGATAGACACGTCTTCTCCGGCCTATGCGCGCTACACGGAAGCCCAGGCCAAGATCGATTCCGGCCAGTACCTTGAGGCGGCCCAGATACTCAACGACACGATTTCGGTGGGAGACGATGCCTCGTTTGCGATGGCGGCACAGCTTCACTATGAGCTTGGTCGTGCGCTTTATGAAGCGGGGTATTATCAGTCGGCGCTGAACCATTTTGACGTGGTGGTTCAGCAGGGTCCGACGACGAAGGAGTTTGATTTGACGCTTCCGTATCTGGTTTTGATAGGTCGGGAGCTTCCTGGTGAACCGAACCGGTATTCGCGCATATACGACAATTATCTCAACAAGTTCCCGACGGAGGTGGCGGACACGCTTTTGTCGGAGGTGGGTTATCTTCTTGCGATGGCGGCTTACCGCGAGTCGAAACTCGACGATGTGGTGTTTTTCTCTGGGAACGTGTCACAGGACAGCCCGTATTATGGGAAATCGCGTTATCTTGAGGGTGTGACCTATGTGCGTCAGAACAAGGGGCAGCCTGCGCTTGATTCGTTCAAGGAGGTGTTGCGCTGGATAGACGCGAAAGCGGCGAACGGGACGCTGACGGACGATGAGTATCGTCTGCGCGATTTTACGCTGGCAGCCCTGGCTCGCGTGTTTTATCAGGTGGGATCGACGCTTTGGAAGATGGGCGAACGTGAAAAGGCGGCCAACAGTTGGGCGACGTCCATCAAGTATTACAATGCGTTTTCGCGGAACAGCTCGATGTGGCTTGACGCGCTGTTTGAAGCGAGCTGGGCGTATTATCGGGTTGACAATTTTGGCAAGGCGCTTGGTCTTTTGCTGACGCTCAACAGTCCGTTCTTTAACGACAAGTATTATCCCGAGGCCATGTTGCTTCAGGCGACGATTTATTACACGAACTGCCACTATGATCGCGTGGTGGACATTCTTTCGGACTACAAGGCGACGTACGATCCACTCAAGAAGCAGGTGGACACGCTGGTGTCCCGACTTTTCCAGCCTGAGGAGGTGTACGAGTTTTTGCACATGGTTCAGAATACGGACAAGGATTCCTATGATCCGACGCTTCAGCAGGTTCTTGAGGCAGCCGTTCAGGACCGTGATTTGCGTCGTGGGCTTGCCTACATTGACATGCTTGATGACGAGAAAGCCCGGATTCAGTCCTCGCATTTTGCCAGCACGTCGCTTGGTCAGAACATGGTTCAGGAAATCGATGCGGCGCGCATGCTTTCGATCGTGGAAGCCGGCAAGAAAGGCAAGCAGCGTCTGGAGAGGCTTCAGGAGGAGCTTCGGGATTTGTCCAACCGCGCGCTCGACATCGAAATCGAGACGACGGAGAAATATGCGGCCCGAGCCGAACTTGTCGAGCAGGATCCCAATGCGATACTCGAGTTTGAGCGCGAGATCGACAAGGTGATGAGCGCGGACGATGAGCATCTTTTCTGGACGTTTGACGGCGAGTATTGGAAGGACGAGCTCGGGTATTACTGGTATCACATTTCGTCGCGTTGTGGCCGTTAGCCTTTTTGCAGGTTTTGGCATGGACGCGTAAAAAGCCCCGCTTTGGCGGGGCTTTTTTTTTGTGGAGCGAGTGAGCATGGGTGCTGAGAACGGCTGGGTGCGTGGGTGGGGTCTTTGTTTTTGTCTGTGGAGGGGGTAGCGGCGTATGCGCGCAGGGCCGCAGGACCGAGCACATAGCTGCTCAGGGGGAGACTTCCCCCTCCCGGAGAGGCATGTGGCGGGAAATGGTGGCTATAGGCCGGAATGCGGGCGTTGGGCAGGGCATCGTGCGACAGTTCTTGAACGCTTGGCGTCTTTGTGGCAGAACGGGGAGATGGCTGTTTTTGTCTTCCCGTGCTGAAATGGGATCATCAGAACAAGGATGAAGAAGAATGGGCGAAAATCACAACAAGTCCGGAATGGGTCTCCCCAGGCTTGGGGGGAGCGGTAAATCGTTGACTGGGTTGCCCAAATTGGGGACCCTGAGTCGGAGTTCTCTTCCCCAGAAAAAAGCTGCCGTGGCCAAAGAGGCTGCCAGTGTTTCTGACGATTTGGACAAGAGTACATCACAAGCGTTTGACAGTGAGGAGAATGACAGGACGGAAGTCGTGAATGCCGACGATGTGCTTGCCGCTCTCAATAATAAGGCTGTCAATAATAAGATCGATGAGTGGGACGATGTGTCGTTTGATTCGGTTCCGTCTCATGCTTCTGGCGAGCAGATATCGCTTGATTCTTTGGAGATGCCTACGATTTCGGAGTCATCGTTTGAAGAGGCGTCTGGGGATGATGGCGGGGAGAGGACGATCATTGGGCCTCCGCCGTCATTTTTGAATCGCGATGCAGGCGGGGGATCGTCTGGTTCGATTCCAAAAATTCCGTCGTCGTCACAGGTATCCAGGATTCCTTCGACGACGATACCCAAGATTTCTTCGTCCGGGCCGAATGTGAAAATTCCCACGATTCCGGCGCCGCCGTCCGGGGTGACGCCTACGATTCCGGCGCCGCCGTCCGGGGTGACGCCTACGATTCCGGCACCGCCGTCCGGGGTGACGCCTGCGATTCCGGCGCCGCCGTCTGGGGTGACGCCCGCGATTCCGGCGCCGCCGTCCGGGGTGACGCCTGAGGAGACGGAAGAGGACTCTGCGCCCGATGATGGGGTGGGGTTTTCCGAGGATTTGGCGCATCAGGTAGAGGTGTCATCTCCTGAGGGGGCTGAGTGTCCTGATGAGGTCGGCGTTGCGGCGTCGCATGGGGTGGAAGTTCCGGCGGAGGGTGTCTATGAGACACCGGAGGAGGCCCCTGTGGATGGGCAGTCGGATGCGTCTGCCGGAGAAGCCGGTGAGTCCATGAGTGAGGAAGAGCAGCTTCGTGCGATACTGGAATCGATGACACCTGAGGAGCGGGCTGCGTATGAGGTACACTGTTACGAGGAGCAGAAAAAGGCGTCGGAGGCGCGTCGTGCGCACCAGCGGGAGCTTTTGGAAATGTATGGCAAGCCTCTGGTGGAAACGCGGTCATTTCCCAAGGGCTTGATCGTTGCGATTGTGGCAGGGGTGGCGGCAGTTCTGGCCGGGGGGTATTTTTTGGTGAATTCGCAATCCGGTTCGGAGGGCGAAACGATTGCGGCGGAGGAAAGCGTGGCGGCCGAGGAGCCAGTGGCGGTGAGGGCGGCACCGCTGGCGACGTATCCGGTGAGGATGGATATTGCGGGCGCGTCGCATATTTTTGTCAATGGCGTGGAAGTCCCCCGTGGGAGCAGTGCCCATTTTGTCGAGGGGCGGATGAATAGCGTCATGGCGTATGGCGACGGGATGACGCCATATTTTGAGACGTTTCGCGAGAAGGTTGACTTGATTTCGGAGCGGCTGGTTCCGGACTCGCTTTATAGCAAAGGACGTCTTGTGTTTCGGGTGACGGATCCTGCGCAGTCTAAGGGGATGCGGGCTTCGCTTGATGGTCGGACGCTTTATGGTTTCCCCTCCCAGGATGTACCGGAGGTGGTGTTGGGCCGGCCTCATATACTGGTGGTCGAAAAGGAAGGGTATGCCAAGCACATGCACATTCTCTGGCCCGATGATATTGAAAACACGGTGACGATCCCGGAACTCAAGCCGGCGGGGGCGGAATTGCGAGGCACGGAGTGCATGATCAGCACGCCCAAGGGGCAGAAGGCTTATGGCGTCCGCATTTCGACGGGGGGGGATACTTTTGAGAGCTCGGTCGTGGTGACGCCGTTGCCTGGAGATATCGTCGAATACACGGTGATGCGCGAGCAACGCAAGTCGTTGCGTGTGGCCGTGGTGCCGGACGGATTTGGGACGATGCGGATCGACGCGACGTTGTTAAAGACATCGCTGGGTGAGAGCGTGGTTTCGTTCAAGATGCCGCCTGGGGAGGATTTCCGGGTATGCATGCGTCGCGTCGGTGTGGTGGAATGCCTGTCGATGACGACTGAGAACACGGTGGGTTCCGGGATGGACTGGGAGTTTTTTGCCGTTCAAGGTCCGGAGGACAGTCCCACGATGTTGCGCGGAATCCAGTCTCAGGAGCTCAAAAGCACGTACAGATACACGTTTGAGCCAAAAGTTGGGGTGAAGGGGGTGTTTTCGATGAAAACGGCAGCACTTTCGAGAATATCCTCCAAGGGAAACAAATAAATTTTAAAGAATTTCCACCGAAGTAGAAGTCATGAACAAGAGTACGGATGACAAATTGTCTGCGAGTGGTAATGCGGTCAATATTGATGCGATTGCTGCGCATCATCATGCGATGATGTCCGGTATGACGGATACGATAGATTTCAGCGATGATATTCCGCCGGAATCCGTCATAGAGCTTGACAAGGAGCAGACTGCGCGTCTGACGTCCGGTTCTGGAACGCTTCCCAAGGTGTCACGTGATTCGGTTGGGGGGGTGGATTCGCCTGTGTCTTTGACCGAGGAGCCGTCATCGCCTGTCCGTCACAAGGAATCGACTCTGTTGGTGGACTCCCCGCTGCTTGCGCTTCAGGAGGAGCTGGACGGTGAGAGGCCGCGGCATCATTCGGATCACAAGGTGGTGTGGGGGATCGCGTTTTTTGCGGTGGCTGTGCTGATTACGGCGTCTTATTTTATCATCCGTTACAATGTCATGTCTCGTTTGGAGGGGGATGTCGAGGTGGCGGAGGCGGAGCCGGAGGGTGTGCATGGTACGCCTTTTGAGCGTCGGCTTGTTCCCCTGACGTCTGTGCCGTCTGGCCCTCTTGTGCTTGTCAATGGGGTGTCGATGTCGGCCCTTTCTGGAGGGGAAGACATGATTTCCGGGGTATCTCTTGTGGAGGGGGCGGACAATTCCATAGCTCTGTATGCCGACGGGTATGTGCCTATTTTGACGGATGTGTCCATGGAACGTGATTTTTTTGAGGAACCGCTTGAATACGAGCTTGTGTCGAGTGATACGTATCAGATGTCGTCACTGATCATCCGAGCCCCCAAGAAATCGGTGCTTTCCAAAACGATTCTTTATGTCAACGGTCAGGCGATGATGGCCAGGGCGGAGCAGCGTATCAGTGTGGTGAGCGGTTTTCCGGCGTTTATTCATGTTCGGGAGGAGGGGAAGGGCGATCATCTCGAAGTGGTCTGGCCCACGCGTCACGAAGAGACGGTGGAGCTTCCCGAACTGGAGAGCGTGTACAATGCGCGTCGTGTCACGCGATTTAACATTGACGTACCGCGCGACTACACGTCCGATCGGACGTTTGTTCTTGGTGTGACGGCCGAGGGGCAGACGACGACGACTCCCGGCACGCGCCGGATTGCCAAAAATGAGCTCATCCGTGTGACCATGAACAAGGAAGGCCGTTATCCGCTTGCGTTCATTCTCGATTCGACGCCGTTTGGATCCATCTCGGTTTCGCCCTACATGCAGCTCAATTCCCGCGGGATTGCGCGAGTGAGTTTTCATCGCAAATCGGAGTCTGGAATCACGCTTTGTTTTCGTCGTGCGAGCGAGAGCGTGTGTACGCAGGATGGCGGTGAGACGATAGTGCCGAGTGGCAAGTGGGAGCTTGTGGCGTATCGTGAGCAGAGCGGAGGCAAGGTGTGGTTCAAGAGTTCAGCCTACGAGGTTCTCCAGCCTGGAATGGATTATGTGTTCTCCTTAAAGTCAAAGGGTGAGAATTTTCAGTATTCCATTGTCAAGAGTCAGAAGAGCAGGGAAGAGGGATAGGTTGTGTTTTTTGGTGTGGGGGGGGGGAAGTCTCCCCCTACGCCGCTATCGCGCGGAGAGTGGGGGAACCGTGCGGTGTTAATTTTCTTAGAGGATTGGACAGTAAGGCGTCGCGCGATACGCGTCTACCCCCTCGTTCGGTACGCTTTTGATGTGCGCTGAGCGCGAGCGGAGGTGGGGTGGAAATGTGGGGGAGTCGATGGGCCATGAAAGAATGGGGTATGCAAGGGGGAAGCGCCTTGTCAATTTCTTTGATTCATGATAAACGGGGCGATTGGGGGACTGAGCATCGAATGAGGAGAAAAGAGATGAAGAAAGCATTGAGTCTTATAAGTTTTCTGGCCGCGATGGCGTTCTGTATGGAAGGTTTTGCCCAGGAGCAGAAACTGACGGAAATCAGCTTTGAAGCGGATACGATTGAAGGGGATCTCATGGCGCCGAACTCTTCGAACATTGCGATCAAGGAGATCGATGAGCTGAGCAGTCTTATCCGTGCGCGGGAGGATTTTGTGGACGAGATGCGCAAGACCGTCGACGAGCTGTAAGGGTCGATAGGATTTCGTCGATTTTCCGGGTGTCTGAGGATGCCAGGTGACAGGATATTAGGAGTAGATGGATGAAATTTGAGATTCTTGGCCCCAGTTCGGAGGTCATCCGCGTGGTGGAAACGGAGGCGAGCTCGATTCGTATAGGAAAGAATGCGAGTTGTGAGCTTTGTCTGGACGATCCGAGTGTGTCGCGCGTCCATGCGGTGTTGGATCAGACCCCCGGTGGGTATCGTCTGTCGGACCGAATCAGCGTGGGCGGCACGTATGTGAACAAGCAGAAGATCGATCCGAACAAGCCGGTGGTGATTTCCTCCGGTGATGTGCTGACGTTTGGCCAGGTGTCGGTTCGTGCGATATTTGATTCAGTGCAGGAGGAGGAGACGGGTGGCGAGACGGTGGCGATGCCGATGCCGGATCCGAGTCAGCTTGAGTCTCCATCGTTATCGTCGCCTTCGATACCCTCGATGTCGCTATCATCGGCCAAGGCGGTTGCTGCGCCTGTGGGCGCGGCGGGATTTGGTTCGGCGGGCGTATTTGGTGTGCAGTCTCAGCCTCAGAAGACGATCATCAAGAAGAAGAAGCGGCCGACGAGTTTTGAGCGTCGTTTTCTGTCGGCGCGTGGAACTCCTGGGGCGAAGGACGGTATTCTTGAAGTCGCGATGGTCTGGCACGACACGGTGATGAAAATCGACCGTTACGAGGCCAAGCAGGGCAGATGCGTGACGGTGGGCAGTTCCCAGTATTGCAATTACATCATTGGTTCGGAGGGGTATCCCACATCGACCATTGCCCAGTATACCAGCAAAGGCTGGCAGCTTGTGTTCAATACGAACAATCCGGGATTTCTGCTTGTTGGCGCTGAAAAACGTCCGTTTTCTGGGTGTTCGAGTGCCGAGTGCAGTGTACCGGTGTCCAACAGTGTGGTGGAACCTGGAGCATTGGCCTTCCCCGTGTCCGGAGATGTTCGGGCGAAGTTTGTGTATGGCGAGGTTTATATTCTCGTGCATTTTGTGGACAGAGTTCCCTTTGTCCTTCCGTTGCTGGGTAATTTCCAGATTTCCAACTACGGTTCGCTTTTTGCGTCGTTGGCCATTCACCTTGCCTTGTTCTCGGTCGTATTTTTTGCGACGAACCGTGTGGATGCGCTGATGGTCGATCGCATCATGACGGCATCGAGGTTTGCCACGGTCGTCGAGCAGCCCATCGAGGAGGAAAAAGTCGATGAGCCCGACGAGGAGCCGCCCGAAGAGGAACAGCCCGAAGAGGATGCGGAAGTGGTGGCCAAGGATGCTCCCGATACGAACTTTGCGGCGACTGCCGGCAACGACAGCGGGTCAGGTCCCAGCACGGGGATGTCCAAAGGCGAGGCCATGGCGGCAGCGCAGAACCAGGGGCTTCTGGCTCAGGCGAATGCCATGAATTCCATGTTGGCCGCCGGTATGGACATGAACAATCTGGATACACTCGACTGGTCGAATTTTGACGCCAGTGCTCAGGCGGCCTCCTCTGGATACGGCCTGGGAACCACGGGCACGGCAGGTGGTGGTGCCGGGTTCGGCAGTATGGGTGGCGGCGGCTTCGGCCCCGGCGGCCCCGGCGGTTCCGGTGCAATCCGTGCTGCTGCTCGCGATTATAACTCCGATTTAGGGGCAAAACGCGAGGCTAAACCCAGCGTGAAACTCAAAAATCCGGATGTCTCCGGTGCCCTCGACAAACGTATTATTCAGAAAGTCGTGCGCCAGCATCAGGGTGAACTCAGGGCTTGCTATGAACGCGAAGCCGCCAAGATCAAAGGTCTCCATGGCATGATTTCCATGATGTGGGTCGTGTCTCCGCAGGGAACTGTGACCAAGGCGGTCGTCGAAAGTTCGACGATGAACAACAAGAATGTCGAACAGTGTGTGGCCAATTCGATCAAATTCTGGCGCTTCCCGGCCCCGAAGGGCGGAGGCGCGGTGATGGTCAAATATCCGTTTGATTTCACCATGCAGTGATCGTCTGCTGGATAAAGGAAACGATAAAAAGCGCCCGAAAGGGCGCTTTTTTTCGCTATTTTTCCGGACGAAATTGAGTTTTTTTATTGGAGTGACGTTTCCGACTATGGGGGGCGATTTCCGCACGGGCGCTTCCCGGCTCCGAAGGGCGGAGGCGCGGTGGAGGATTCATCCTTTGTATTCAGGGACTATGGATACCTAATGTTTTTGGGCCCCGCCCCCGCCGCCACCTGACCATTTGTATGATGGACGAGACACACGTTGGCGGCGGGGGCCAGAACCTGCGTTGTTCATCCCCTTTCGACCAAAATGTCAACTCGTGTGGTGCCCACCGATGTATCGCGTCAGTCATTCGTCAATGAACAAAACGCGACGTGCAAGTGCGAATGCGGCATCGGTGGTTATGTTCGCGTGTGTGCATTAAACCGTTTTAAGGTTCATCGACTTCCTCCGGGGGCTTCATCCAGGTACTCACAGCATGTGAGACCGTCAAACGGATGATGCTCGTCCGGCGATTTTGTGACACTAGTTTTTTATTCAGACGGGGTGGATTTCAACGCTCTAGAAGCGTCGTATTTTCAGATTGGGGGGAGTGAGCGGTCATTTGGTGGTGGACGTGCGGGTGGCTCTTTTTTTAAGGGCGATGAAGGCGGCACTGGAAATGAGGCAGAGGATGGCGACGGAGCCACCGGCGAAGAGCGGTTCGATGTTCAGCCAGTAGGACCCGGTGATTTTTTTTGAGAGGAACCAGAGGAGGGTGGTGGTGGCGCTGGCGATCATGAGGACGAGCGCGGTGCGTGGCGAGAGGGGGAGTTTTTGTGGAAAGTAGGTCGACAGGATGGGGATGAGGAGTGCTGCGGCCGAGACGGAACCGAAGACTTTCCACAGTTCGATGATGGAGCCGGAGGCCAAAGCGATGGTGGCGGCCAGTGCGGCCCCGAGAATGAGGCCGATGCGCGTTTTGGTGGAAATGCTCCAGGTGGGGGTGCATTTGTCAGGCCACAGATCTCGTCCCAGGGTGGTGGCCGTCGTAAAGAGGTTGGAGTCCAGGGAGGAGAGGACGGTGGCAAAGAGACCTGCGTAAAAGAGGCCGACGAGGCCGGTGGGCAGAACGGTGTTGGCGAGCGCGGGAAAGGCATGGACGGGGTTTTGGAGGTCGGGCAGGAGGGCGCGCGCATAGAGGCCGCAGAACGTGGTCATGAGATCGAAAATGAGCCAGCACACAATGCTGATGATGAGTCCTCGTCGTGCGATTTGTGGGGTTTTGGCGGCAAAGCATCGCTGGTAGAAGTTGGGTTCGGCGAGTGTGGACATGGCGATGAGGTACCAGACGAGGATAGCGCCTGTGGACTGTCCGCCGGAGGGCTCAAGGTGTGACGGGGGAAGCGAGGCCAGGGGGTCCAGTCCGTATGTAAAAGCGAGGATGGCAGAGAGGATAATGAAACTGCCGAACATGAGTGCGAACTGGATGGCGTCGGTGCGGGCGACGGCGGAGAAACCGCCGCGCCAGAGGTAGAGGACGACAAAAAGTGCGGTGATGGCGATGCCGCCCCAGAGAGGCATGTTCAGTCCGAGTGAAAACAGGGTGCCCATCATGAGGACGTAGGCGCCCGGTACAGTGGTGAGAAAGATGATGATGGCGGCGCATCGTGCGGGGCCGCGCCCGTAAAACTGTTCAAACCGCGTGGGGAGGGTAAGCGCATTGCTCGCGCGGGCGCGGCGGCTGATGATGAGTGCAAAAAACAGGGCACCGACGTAGTAGGGAATTCCGAAGACGATCCAGTTTGAGATACCGTAGCGCCAGGTATACTCGCCGATGCCGAGGATGCCGCCGTACCAGGTGGAGACGGTGGTGGCGACAAAGGCGGGCAGGGTGAGTGCGCGTCCGCCGAGAAGGTATCCCGAGGGGGATTGATCATGACGTGGCAGCCGAAGCCCGATAAGCAGGGTGGCGGCGAGGAATGCGATGACAATGGCGGCATCGAAGGCGGAAATGGCGAGATTCATGGCGGGGCGTGGGCAAACGTGAGGGACGGACAGGAAAGGGCGACGCGTATTTGCCCGTGGGGCAAATAGCGGAGCGCCGCCGCGTAACGGAGTAAGCGGCGGCCCCGTATAGCAAACCCGGTAAAAGATTGCCGTTTAATGCGTACAAAAAGAGAGAATCGTTGTATCTATGGATTATTTTTGTTGCGTGCCTGATGGCACCGTTGGCCAACGCAGAAAAGAGGAGAGAGCATGGCGGAACTGACTTTGAGAGGAATTGTCAAACGTTATGGGAACGCGAAGAACGCGACGCTCAAGGGGATAGATTTGGACATACGGGACGGGGAGTTTCTCGTACTCGTGGGACCGAGTGGTTGTGGCAAATCGACTCTTTTGCGGACGATAGCGGGTCTTGAATCGATCACGGCAGGCGAGCTCAAGATAGGGGATCGAGTGGTGAACGATATCCATCCCAAGGATCGCGATATTGCGATGGTATTTCAGAGCTATGCGCTTTATCCGCACATGACGATTCGCCGAAACATGGCGTTTGGGCTTGAGGTGCGGAAGATGCCGAAGAATGAGATCGACAGGCTGGTGAGTGAGGCGAGTGCGATGCTCGGGCTTGATGATTATCTGGACAAGCTGCCCAAGATGTTGTCGGGGGGGCAGCGTCAGCGCGTGGCGATGGGGCGAGCGATAGTGCGTCGTCCGAAGGTATTTTTGTTTGACGAGCCTCTTTCGAATCTGGATGCGGCATTGCGCACGCAGATGCGAGTTGAGATTCGCAGGTTGCACAAAAAATTGCAGACGACGATTATTTATGTGACGCACGATCAGGTGGAGGCGATGACGCTTGCGGACCGGATTGCGGTGCTGAACGGGGGGTATTTGCAGCAGGTGGGTTCGCCGCTGGAGCTGTTTCTGATGCCGAAGAACAAGTTTGTGGCGGGATTTATTGGGAGTCCGGCGATGAACTTTTTGGATGCGAAGATTCGGATAGAAGATGGCAAACCGAGTGTGGTGGTCGGCGAGGGGAATATCCTGTCGGTGGATCCTGGGGTGGTGAGTAGTCTCAAGGATGGTCAGAAGGTCATTCTTGGGATACGCCCTCAGGATGTGCTTCTTGCCGAAGACGGGCTTGAGTCGAATCTGAAAGTCCGTGTGGATGTGATCGAAACGCTTGGCTGGGAAAGCCACGTCCATTTCAAGTTGGGGGACAATCCGTTTTTGGCGGTTCTTGAGGCTCAGAAGGTGGCGGGTTTTGTGGACGGCCAGGAGGTCGGGATGCACGTGCCGACGAGCGCGATTCATCTCTTTGATGTGGAAAGCGAGCAGGCCATTTGTCATGGCGGGCAGCTCGACGTGCACATGGGCGAGTCTGCGCCTGTGGACGCCTCAGCCAATACGTAGTAGGGAGCCCGAAGCATGAATAAAAACGTGTTTTTCCATGGCGCGTTGCGGAAGGTGTGTGGCCTGTTGTGCGCGTGGATGGTGTTGTTTCTGTGGTATCCGCTTTCGGCCAGCGCGGAGGAGATCTCGCTGGATTTGTGGCATGCTTATCGCGACGATGAGGCGTCGGCGCTTCAGGAAGTGGTCAACGATTTTGAAAAGGCGAATCCCGGGATCCGCGTGTCGCTCTTGCAGGTTCCGGATGAGACATTTTCTAACAAGGTGTTTACCGGTGTTCCGCAGGGCAGTGGCCCGGATGCGTTTATCACGGCGCACGATGTGATCGGCAACTGGGCGGAAAACAAAATTATTTCGGATTTGACGCCGTATGTCAGCGAGCGCGAACTTGAGGTGTTTCATGAAACGACGGTCAAGGCGCTTCGCTATACGGCAAAGGAATCCGGGGGCCATGAGGGGATTTATGCCATTCCCCTGACGTACAAGAGCACGGTTCTTTTCTACAATACGGATGCGTTCAAGGGGCAGGAACCGCCCAGGACGACGGATGAGCTATTGTCCTATCTTCAGGCGAACACGAAGACGTGTGACAAAAAAGAGGTGGAGTGCGACCAAGGCAAAGAAGAGGCGAAGTGTGACAAAGAAGCGGCGAAATGCAAGCCGCACTACGGTCTGATCTATTCGAATACGGATTTGTTTTTCCACAGCGTGTGGCTTAACGGTTTTGGCGGCAGATTGTTTGATGAAAATGGACGCATTGAATTGAAAAATGAGGGCAATGCGGCCTCGATTGAGTTTGCCAAAAAGCTGAATCAGTACATCCCGAGCGGAATAAACGGGGCGCGTATCAAGACGCTGTTCTATGACGGGGATTCGGACATGGTCATTAACGGGCCGTGGTTTATGGCGGAGCTCCCCGAACAGACCGCCGAAGCGGAGGCGAGGAAACGCGCGAAGTGGGAAAAGGATCACCCGGGCAAACCGTTCCATTATCTCCACTACCATGTGGCGACGCTTCCGCAGATCACGGAACCCGGCGCGCCGGCCAACGCTTATGGTTCGCCCTATGTGACGGCGGAAGGGATTTATATGGCTCGGGACACAAAATCGAGCATTGCGCTGTCCCGCATGCGTGAGTCGGATGCCAATTATGCCGCGGCAAAAGCCTCGGAAGAGGCGCGTCGGGCCGCGACGATAAAGCTCATGAAGTATATCGCCACGGATGGTGCGTATAAACGGATGATCAAGGGTAAGCAGATGGTGGCCTATACGGCGGCCTACGATCAGCTTCAGGCGGATCCGGATCCGAACACGGCGTTTATGAAAAAAGTGGCGCCCGTATTTTTGGCGCAACTCGATCACGCTCAGCCATCCAGCAACCGGCCGGAAATGGGGTCGCTGTGGGCCTCGATGCAGCAGGCGCTTCAGAAATCGCTCTTTGGCGGTCCCTCGGGCGAGACGCCCTACCTCTTGTTCCTCTTTCTGTCGCTCATCGTGGCGGGATTCATTTTTCTTGCCAAGGCGACCAATCCCAGCGTGACGACGCCTCGTAAACACGCGTGGCATATCGTGGGGACAACAGGATCTTTTGTGCTGTCGATTCCGGTCCTGATCTATTTGCACCAAGTTCAGGGCAACAATAAGAATATCGACGTGATGAATGCGCTTGCCGAAGCCCAGAGCCGCGCGTCGATGCTCAAACCGCCCGATGTGGAACCTGGTAATCCGTGGACCCTGATCACCATCGTCTGCGGGCTTCTCGCGATACTCCTCGTCATCATCATTCGTGCGTACAAAAAACACAAAGCCTCCAAGATCGAATACACCGACAACAAGGTGGCGGCGGCGTTCGTGGCTCCGGCCGTCATTGGGATGATCGTGCTGGTCTTTTTGCCGTTCATTATCGGGGCGTTCCTGTCGTTCTTTACGTATGAAAACGGCAGTTATACGTATGTCGGGCTTCAGAACTTCGTGCGGCTCTTCTCTTCGGAACAGGCGTCGTTTTTGGACTCCATGTCGCTGTATTTCACGTTTGTGGTGACGGTGTTGTGGACGATCACGAACGTCGCGCTTCACGTGGGCATCGGCATGTGCCTTGCGCTTTTGTTGCGCGAACCCTGGCTCAAGCTCAAGGGCGTGTATCGCGTCCTGCTCATCGTCCCCTGGGCCATGCCCAACTACATCACGGCGTTGATTTGGCGCGGTATGTTCGATCACAACTTCGGGGCCATCAACGGCCTGCTCAAATTCATCGGGCTTCAGCGCGTCGAATGGTATAACGAATTTCTCACGTCCTTTGCGGCCAACCTGACGACCAACACGTGGCTCGGCTTCCCGTTCATGATGGTCGTGACGCTCGGCGCCCTGCAGGCCATCCCCCGCGACCTGGAGGATGCCGCCGCCGTCGATGGGGCCAGCGCATGGCAGCGTTTCCGGCATGTCACCTTCCCCCTTCTCAAGCCCGCCCTCATGCCCTCCGTCGTCCTCGGATCCATCTGGACCTTCAATGCGTTCAACATCATTTACCTCGTCAGCAAGGGATCGCCTGACGGTTCTACCGAAATCCTCGTGTCCGAAGCCTACAAATGGGCGTTTGAACGTCAGTACCAGTACGGATATGCGGCAGCCTATGCCATGGTCGTCTTTGCCGTCCTCGTACTCTATTCAAAATTGACGCAGTATGTTCTGAAAGATTCCACCGCGGAGGCAAAATAATGGCAAAATCTCAGGAATGGGTCGAAGATTCTGTCGGCCTGAATCAAAAAGATCGCATCATCAAGCAGATTGTCTACAATCTCATCCTCATTATAGTCTGCGTCGCCGTTCTCTACCCCGTCATCTGGGTCGTCAAAATGGCCTTGACCCCCAACGAAATGGCCGGCATCGGCGGGGATACCGCAAACATCTCCTTCACCCTCGACAACTTCAGCCACGTCATCTTCAAAACCAACCAGAACGGCGATTACCTCTTCTTCCACCAGCTCTGGAACTCCGTGATCGTCTCGGCCATCACGACCGTCGTCGGTGTACTCCTCGCCTGCACGGCCGCCTACGGCTTCGCTCGCCTTAACTTCGTCGGGCGTCAGGTGGGACTCCAGGCGTTCCTTGTCACCCAGATGTTCCCGGGCGTGGTCATGATGATCCCCCTCTACATCATCCTCGGAAAGCTCGGCCTCACCGACAACGTCCTCGGCCTGGTCCTCGTCTACAGCGTGTCGGCGTTGCCATTCTGTGTCTGGAACCTCAAAGGGTATTTTGACACGATCCCACGCGAGCTCGAGGAGGCCGCCATCGTCGACGGCGCCTCGCGGTTCAAGATTTTCACCACGGTCGTCCTCCCCCTGGCGCGTCCCGCCATCGCCATCACGGCCCTGTTCAGCTTCATGACCGCCTGGAACGAATTCATCCTCGCGGCGACGTTCATGAATAACGAAATCAACTACACCTTGCCGGTCGCCCTCAAACAGTATGTCGGCGCCCAGTCCGTCGAGTACGGATACTTTGCGGCCGGCGCAATCCTCGTGTCCATCCCCATCATGGCCCTCTTCTTTGCCCTCCAAAAACATCTCGTCGGAGGACTCACCGCCGGTGGCGTGAAAGGGTAGGGCACCTTTTGTTTTTGTGTGGGGGGGAAGTGTCCCCCCAACGTCGCTATTTGCCCTCCGGGCAAATACGCGCCG
>CAMCLY010000048.1 GCA_945875805.1 uncultured Myxococcales bacterium
CGGATAAACCGGACAAAGCGTCGGATAAACCGGACAAAGCGTCGGATAAACCGGACAAAGCGTCGGATAAACCGGATAAAGCGTCGGATAAACCGGACAAAGCGTCGGACGAGGTAGAGAACCCCCCGGCTGAAGAAACGCGCGATAAAGCATCTGCGGAGCAGGGGGATGCGCAGGAGGACGGCGTGGGGGCAGAAGGTCCGGATTCTTCTGAGGGTGTGGGGGAAGAGGATTCGGAAGCCGTGGCGGATGCCTTGTTAAAAGAGGAGCCCAAGGAAGAAGAGTCCAGAACGTCGCCAGGGCATGAACTGAGTATTCAGGAGGCCTACGATTTGACTTTTTCGAGTCAGGTGGATGTATTCAAGCGCAATTAGGCATTTTGTTTTTTATTGACATTATAGGGTGTGCGTTTTGTGAGTGTCTCTGTCTGAGTTGGGCAGGGACATTCGTGTCTGGGAGGTTATCGTGTACTATATCGAAAAGCCGGGAACGCTGTCTCAGGTGCCGGAGATGGGGCATTGTGTGATTGAGGCCAGTGCTGGGACTGGGAAGACGTTTATGATCCAGCAATTGGTTTTGGATCTGATTCTTCGCGGATGTAAGATTGGCGAATTCCTTGTGGTGACGTTTACGCGTGAGGCGACCCGGGAATTGCGCAAGCGCATATTTGATCGGTTGAATGCATTTTGTGAGGAGTATGACGCAGCAGTTGCCAATGGTCAGGGGGAACCCCGTGTTGACGAGGGCAAATCGTACTGGATATGTGAATCGCGTCATCGCGAACTTGTGAATCGTGCGCTTGGGCATTTTTATGAAGCTCAGATATGCACGCTGGACAGTCTGACGCAACGCATTTTGCGCGAGAACCCGGACAAAACGCAGATGTATGGGGACGCCCAGGTGGTGATGAATATGTCGTCGGAGCAGGCATTTTCGCATTTTATGCGAGAGTGTGTGCCGGATGATCCGTTACTGCTGGCGCTTGTGTACAGCTACAAACGGTACGAACCGTTGCCGATAGAACCATTTTCGTCGGGCAGATATCGTTTGAATGCGGAGCTGTTAAAAAAGGATCTGGACGATGTGTCGCGAAATCGCTGCAATGAGATTGCGCGTCCGTTTGAGAATAACTCGGGCGACGAGAATATCCTGAGTGACACGGTGCAATTTTTTAATGACTATAGAAAGACGTATATGTCACTGTTGGAATGGGTGAAAAAAAAGGGCATTTCGTCTCAAGAAGCGATATGTGATATACTTTTAGAGAAGACATATCCGTCCGATAAGAAGTCGACCACTGGTGAGAAAAAGGTCTCAACTCCGACCGCTGGTGATCAAAAGATTTTAAATGAAGTTTACCAACATCTCGAATGTGGGGATGAACTTGGCTGGTTGAGCGTGGCCCATGTACTTTCGGATTCGAGTAAGAGCTGTCATTTTTTGATTCGGGAAAAAGGCGTTGGGCCGCGGTCGGTGAGCAATGAAGAAAAGATTAAGCGTTTGCGCAAGGGTCTTGGTTCGTCGAATGCGCTTGAACGTGATGTATGTAAGTTGGTCTTATATAGTTTTAACCGTAAATATTTCATGGCCGAATATGCCTGTGAAAAGTATCGGCATTATCTTGGTCAGACCAAGTCACAGCGTTGTCAATTTACGCCCGAAGATTTTATGTTATCGCTAAAAGACTCGCTCAAAAACATGGACGGCGTTGAAAACAGTGGATTGATACAGCGAGTGCAGAAACGCTGGAAGATTGTGATAGTGGATGAATTTCAGGATACGAGTGCGGAGCAGTGGGAGATATTGCGTTCTTTTTTTATGAACAGTTCGTCAGGAACGCGCATGTTTTTGATAGGGGATCCCAAGCAGGCGATTTATGGGTTCCGTGGATGTGATGTATTTATTTATCGTTCGGCGCTGGAAGAAATATGCCGCAGTCGTGGGGATGAAGGCTGGAAGCCGATATCCCTTCATCACAACTATCGGTCGTCTGGTCCGATGATCGATGTATTCAACCGTTTGTATGAAAGCCCGTCGCCGTTGTTTAGTCATCGTGAGGGTGAGGAAAAGAAAGAAAACCACTATGAAGTGGTTGAGGCTGGGCATCCGACGTGGCGATGTGTGGATGCCGGTGGGACGCCGATCGATGCTCTGGTGAATGTCGAGGTACCGGACGAGAAGGCGTGGGCGGTGGAAGTCGCGCGTGAAATCAGGGCGCTTCTTGGATGTTCTGACGGAAGGGGGCGTCGTATTCCCAGCGCATTTTGTGAAGAGGGAGGCGTTCGGCATCCCATGCAACGCATTTTTGTGTTGGCACGCAGACATAAAGATTTTGCGCTTCTTCGGACGGAACTGTGCAAAGCCGGGATTGCGTATGCAGAGACGAGCAAAAATGACAATCCTTTTTTATTGCCGGAAAATCTGGATCTTTTGCGCATCATGTGTGCAATAGGCTCGCCCAATGACGACAGGAAAGTGTCGGCGGCTCTGAATACGATTTTTTTTGGCATGCCGGTGAGGGATGTCGATATTCAGATGACCTCGTCCAAAGTGCGCGACTGTTTCAAGCGGTGGGCGGGCATGTCCAGGGACAGGGGGCAGTTTCACGCGCTGTTTGACGATTTGTTTGAAACGACCCAGTTTGAGGCACGGCTTCATGTTTTTTCGTATACGCGGGAGCCGTTTGACAACGTGCGCAAGATGGCAGATGTTTTGGTGGATCATGCGTTATGCGAGGAGCTGGACTGGGACTCTCTCGTCGAATGGATGATCGAAATGGCACAAAATACGGAGGACTGTCCTGAATTGCCCAAATCGGAGACTACATCATGTGTCCAGCTGATGACGATACACGGTAGCAAGGGGCTTCAGGCGGATGCGGTATTTTTGCTTTATCCGCCGAAAACGTCTTCGGCGCCGTTGAGATTTGATCAGGTGTATCACGAGTATGAGGTGAATACGCATTCTTGGAAGACATTGTATTGCACGTCCAAGGATGATCCTGGTCAACATAAGGCCAAAGTTGAGGCCCTGCTTGAGGAGGAACGCCTGCTTTATGTGGCGCTGACGCGTGCCAAATTCCGTCTTTATCTTCCGGTTTATCCTTTGGATGAAAAGGCTCTTGGGACGGATGATGATATCAACATCAATCTTCAGAAAACATTGCGCATGCGTTTTGGCGAACCCTGTGCGGCGTCGCATTCCTGTGGGGAGGTGGAGAAGGGCGTTTTGGGGACGCAAGGGGAGATTTCGGAGGCCGTGGCGCGTTCGCATGTCCTGTATTGCGAGTTGCAGACCGGCGAACGGTTGACAGGGCTGGACGAGGAAGTGCGGCGCCGTCTTGGGCGGATGAATCTTTCGTATTCGAGATTAAAACGCGAGGCGGCTTCGGTGGGGGAGGATCGTTTTGACTGGAGTGTCAAGGCACCCGTACCGGTTCAGGATGGTTTGCCTGGCGGAAGCCATACAGGGCTGTTTCTGCATGAGATTCTCGAACGGATAGATTTCCAGGACATCAAGGAGATTCGTCAATATATCAAAGAGATTCGTGAACAGGGATGTGTGGACAAAGAATGGTTTCAGCATGACGAGTGCGAGGCAGTGGTTTCGGTGAACCGCCTGTTTGAGCATATCGGCAAAAAATACAAGATCATGGGGGAAGGCGCCCTGTCCAAGGCCAAGCGCATTGTATATGAGGTATTGACGTCTGAGGGGCACGCATTTTTGCGTCCGGATGAAGGGTTGTGTGATGTCGACGGTCATCTGACGGAACTTGAATTTTTGAGCAACAGTGAGGGAATTGAAGGCGTGGATAAGGGGCAGTACCGGGCGTTTGATATGTTCAACGGATCGATCGACTGCGCTTATCATATCGATAACGTCTGGTATATCGTGGACTGGAAGAGCGACACCCTTGCGGACTATTCCCCGGCGTTTCTGCGAGAATATGTGATGAGAGAATATGGGGTTCAGCTGGGGATATATCGCAGTGTGATGAAAAAGTGGCTGAATCGTTTTGACCCGGTTCCCGACTTTGGGGGGATGGTCTATGTATTTTTGCGCGGGGTGGGGCATACGCAGGGGGCTGGGTTTGTATTTTTTGGTCCGGATGGCGAAGACATGGGGTAAATGTCAAAGTATGGTATCTGGGGAATTTTGGGGTTTTGGTTGCGACAGCGGAGGGGGTAGCGGCGTATTTCAGCAAGGGGCATGGCCCCTTGTTGAAATAGCCGCGTAGGGGGAGGCTTCCCCCACCCCGAAAAAAAACTCGCACAAAGATGTACTGGCAGAGAATTTTTGATTGGATGGGAACAACGCATGGGACATTCATTTGAGGGGACGACGCTCGCGCTTGAGCATTATTATGACGTGCTTGGGGTGTCTCGAAAACTTCCGCTGATGACGGTGTATCAGGCGGATGAGCAACCGTTTGGTCGTCGCGTGGCGGTCTGGATGGGGGCGTATGGGGCGGAGGGTGTGCCCGTGGGGGCGCAGGTGGCGCGCAGGCTTGACGAGGCGATGCTTGCGAACAGCAGACTTGCGGAGTTTCATACGCTCAGGGTTCTCGACTATGGGACGAGCGAGGGGAATGCGTTTGTGGTGACGGAACCGGTGGAGGCGGTGCCGTTGCGGGTGTGGCTGAGGGTTCATGGTCCGGTTCATGTGTGGCAGGGGTTGCGTCTTCTTGACCAGCTCGTGTCGGTCGTGCTGCATGCCCATTCGCGTGGTGTGGAATCGCTGTGTCTGTCGTCGGAATCGATATATCTGGTGGACGAAGCGCGGTTTGAGATACGCGTCGGACCGATGGGGGTTGGGCTGAGCCGGTCGGAAATTCTGGCGCTGAAGAATGTGACGATCGTGCCGGATCTGGTGCGTCATATTCCGCCGTGGGCGTATCGGAATGCGGGGAATCGCGGTGGGGCGTTGCAGAAAAGTCCGGAGCAAGCGTCGGCGTCCGGGGCGTTGCCGGAGGGGGATGTCGGCGAGTCGGTCGTTTCGGAGGATGGGGTTCAGGATGTCGGTGGTCTGGCGGTGACTGGGGATGCCGGGGACGCTCCCGACGCATTTTGTGAGGATTTGTACGCCGTTGCGGCGATTTTGTACGAAGCGCTTGGCGGGGCGCATCCTTATTTTGGCGATGATTCCGATTTGGCGACGGCGATTCTGGATTTGGTTCAGGCGTCACCGATACCGCTTTCTGAGCGCGTCGAGATTCCGGAAGCGCTTTCGGAATTTGTGATGGGCGTGTTGCGGGAGCCCAGGCGCGAACGTCTCGACACGGTCGTGTCCGACTATGCGCGTCACTGCAGCGCGTCGGATCTGGAGAAAGTCCGCGTGTCCGAAAAACCGTGGGGGGATGTGGAGCCGGATCCGACGCCGGTGCGCAAACGTCAGCGTCGTGCGGAGGTCATGCGTCGCCCGTGGTTTTGGTTTGCGGCCTTGGCGTTGCTCCTCGTCGTGGGGGTGGGGAGCGTGACGTGGCATCTGGCCCGTTCCTTTGACCCCGTCGATTTGTTTGCAATTCCCGAGATCATTCCGGCCTCGCCAGATGGGGTTGACGTGGTTTTTTCGCCGCAGGCTGTGCCGCCGGGAGCGTCCTTGTATCTGGCGTCGATGGCGGATGGATCGCTGATTCGCCTTGGCGAGCTTCCCTATATTTATCGCAGTCAACCGCGCGGTGCGCAGTTGCGGTTTGTCGTGGCGGATGACCAGGGGCATTCGGTGCAGATTCCCGTGACGGTGAAAGGGAATTCCGACCTGATGATCGTGCCGGTGTCGCTGAACGGAACGCCGTAACTGTGAAGTGGCGGGCTTGGGCGCGCTTTGACCATGCCGTGGAATAGAGATTGAGTTTGACGGGGTTTTTCACTAGAAAACGCGCCCGCGTGTGGTGGATGCGTGATGAGGACGAGGAAATGCCGGTTTTTTTGAAAAAGATAGCTTGTTTGTGGATCGCGGGGGTGGTGCTGATGTCGTGCGTTGGCATGGCCAACGCCGAAACGGTCGAGCGGATTGCCGCGATTGCCGGTGATGACGTGATCACGCTCAACGACGTGCGACGCGAAGGTTTTTTGCGG
This sequence comes from uncultured Myxococcales bacterium, assembly GCA_945875805.1. Lineage (GTDB taxonomy): Bacteria > Myxococcota_A > Bradymonadia > UBA4248 > UBA4248 > UBA4248. The sequence goes on from CAMCLY010000048.1 coordinate 6,078, forward strand.
ATGGCCGTCAAGGGCAAGGATTTGCGCGACCTCGACACTTCCGCGACGCGCGGTGAGGATCTTGAAGCCCTCGTTCGTGAACTCGTCCAGACGCGGCTCATTGCGCGTCAGGCCCGTAAAAACAACATTCACATTGGGGATCGCGAGGTCGATCTTCAGCTCAAGGAGATGTACGCGCGTTCGGGACAGGGCGAGGAAGCCTTCAAGGCCATGATCGCTCAGGAGGGGATTGCGTGGGCCGATTATCGCGAATACATGCGCAGTGAAATCGAGGCCCAGTTTGTCATTCGCAGTGAGCTTGCCGGGCAGGTCGCGCCGTCCGAAAGCGATGTCGTGGCGTGTGCCCAGGAAAATGCGCCCGAGGATCGGAACAGTCTCATCGCGACCCTGCGTCAGATCATCATTCCGGAGTTGGGGGGGGACAGCGGAGCCGGTCTTTCCGCGCCTGCGGCGCGCACCCTCAACGGGGTTTGGTGGAACAGTCTCGACAAACTCATGCTCCGTTATGCCCATGGGGTGCGCGACCGCGCGGCGGCCGAACCCGAGCGTTTTGTGGAGTTCGTCAAGAGGTACTCGACCGGTCGCAGCGTCGAACGCGACGGTTTGCTGGGGACCTTTGCCCCCTCTGATTTGAGCCGCGATTTTGCGTCCGTGTTCACGCTCAAGAAGGGGGATGTTTCCAGCCTCATTGTCACCGGGGCCGGCTATCACATTCTCCGGGTGGACGATCTCGTTGAGGGGGAATCGGAGTCGTGGAAAAAAGCGATGGATCAGTGCCGTGAACAGATAGCCATGCGAGAAAGTCAGCGCCTTGTCGAGTCGTGGCTTTCGGATCTGATGGCGAAAAATTACGTGTCGATTCTCGTCAATCGCGACATTTCCGGGCAGAATTGACGGAGGCGTGCAGCGATTTGCGTGGTACCGAGGGCGCCGGGATGGCGCCCTTTTTTTGGTGGCTTGACAACCGATCTGAAAGGTGCCAGATGGGGTTTGAATTTGAGTGATTGTTCAGATTTACATTTAGTGTATGCCTGGAGGTGGAAATGGGGACGAAACGAAGCACGCGTTGTGTGTCGGTGGGTTGTGTGATCATTTTCGACACCACGGGGACAGGCAGGGGGGGAGGTGCCGAAAAGTGCGGGACGGGGGCGGAGAAGAACCGCGAACTTTCGGCGGTCAATCCCGAGGACGTGGACATCATTTCGCACCATCTGCTTTCGGATGATGACTATTTTGAGCTAGCCGGTCTGTTCAAACATTTTGGGGATCCCACGCGAGTGAAACTGCTTCACGCGCTTGGGATGTGCGAACTCTGCGTGACGGATTTGGCGATGATCCTGAATATCACGCCATCCGCCGTATCGCATCAACTCAATGCGCTCAAAGCCGCCAAACTGGTGCGAGGGCGACGTGAGGCTCAGCTCATCTACTATTCGCTCGACGACGAGCACGTGCGTCTGTTGCTCGATGTGGGATATGAACACAAGAGTGAGCGCTGAAGCGCATGAATTTTCGGTCTGTTTGACCTGAACCACTGCGCAAGCCCGATATGCCTCTCACGGAGGCATTGCACGGCGTCGCCGTGTGTCGGTTTATATATGAGTAGATGCTCATGTATATTTGTGTAAAAACAAAACGGGAATCTCGATCTATAATTTGAATATGTGCTCAGATAATCTAAAAGGAGGTTCTGTCATGAAATTCGTCTATAAGCTTCGCGGACTTCACTGTCCAACCTGTGCCTCACGAATAGAGTGCGATTTGTCCAAAACGCCCGGGATAGAGCACGTATCTCTCGACCTGATGGGGCAGACGCTGTCGGTTGAGGTGGATGATGCGTCGGATCCATCTCATGTTTACGATCAGGTGTGCGGGGTCGTTCATCGTTACGAACCCGAGGTGGGGGTCTCGCCGTCGGCTGTCGGCAGCCTTGGGGACGGGACGGGTGGGGGAGACGTCTCACCCTCGGGACCAGAAGTGGAGGAGGACGAGGAGGATGCGGTAGACCTGCGCTGGCTCATTATTGGGGGGATCTTGGCGGTCTCGTCCATGATTCTGCATGGGGTGCAGCTTGTGCCTTTTTATGTCTCGCTTCTTCTTCTCTTTGTGTCCTATGTGTGGCTTGGCTGGAAGGTTCTCCTCACGGCAGTGCGCAATCTTTTTCGCGGGCGGTTGTTTGACGAGCAGTTTCTGATGTCGCTGGCGACCGTGGGGGCGATGGCGATTGGGGAGTATCCCGAGGCCGTCGCCGTGATGCTTCTCTATCAAATCGGGGAGTATTTTCAGGGACGTGCCGTGGGAAGCTCGCGTCGTGCGATTTCGGCCATGCTCGACATCCGGCCGGATTCCGTCGATGTCTGGAGGGGAGGGCGCCTCGAAACGGTGCATCCTGAGACCGTGTCTGTGGGCGAAAAAATCGCGGTCAAACCCGGCGCCCGCATTGCCCTTGACGGGAGAGTGATCGAGGGAAGCTCGAGGTTGGATATGCGCGCCCTGACCGGCGAATCCGTGCCCGTCCACGTTTCGCCGGGAAGCGTGGCGCTTTCGGGGGCTGTGAACACCTCGAATGCGCTGACGCTGGAAGTCACGCATCCCTACTCGGACTCGACGGCGACGAAAATCGTCGAACTCATGCGAGGCGCCGGGGCGCGTAAAGCCAAAGCCGAACAGTTCATTACGACATTTGCCCGTGTCTATACGCCCATTGTCGTCACCCTGGCGGCCGTGCTTTGCGTGATTCCCCCTTTAACCGGGCTTGGTTCGTGGGAGATGTGGCTCCACCGTGCGCTGGTGTTTCTCGTGATCTCGTGTCCGTGTGCCGTCGTGATTTCAGTCCCGCTGACGTTTTTTGGCGGAATTGGGGCGGCATCCCGTCGCGGAATCCTCGTCAGGGGGGCCAATTATCTCGAAGCGCTCAATCACGTCACGACGTTTGTTTTTGACAAGACGGGCACCCTCACGCGCGGCTGTTTTGAGGTCACGGAGATACGGCCAGCGCCGGGCGCGTCGTGGGAGGAAGTCCTGACGCTTGCCGCGCGGGCGGAAGTGCTGTCGACGCATCCCATCGCCGTTTCGCTCGTCGAAGCGGCCAAAAGCCGCCTTCATCTCGCTCACCTCGACCCGGCCACGCCTTATGAGGAACTTCCCGGACGAGGCATCCGGACGCAGATTGCGCGGCCTGACGCTCCCGAACCCCAGACGCTTTTGGTGGGAAATGCCCGTCTCATGGAGGAACATCAGATTGAATATGCGCCATGTACGGAGCTGGGAACCCATGTCTATGTGGCGCTTCAGGGACGCTGTCTTGGCAGTATCGTCATCTCGGATGTCATTCGCCCCGACAGCGCCGAAGCGTTGTCCGAACTTCACGCACTTGGGGTTCGCCAGTGTGTCATGCTTTCGGGGGATTCGGCGGCCATCGCTCAGAATGTTGCAAGCCAGACGGGGATGGATGCCGTCTTCGCGGAACTCATGCCGGAAGACAAGCTGACCCATCTCGAAACGATACTCCAGCACTGTTTGCCTGGCGAAAAGGTGGCTTTCGTGGGCGACGGCATCAACGACGCGCCATCCTTGGCGCGGGCGGACGTGGGAATAGCGATGGGCGGCGTGGGATCGGATGCGGCCATTCAGGCGGCGGATATCGTTCTGATGACCGACGAGCCGTCACGACTTCCCCAGGCGCTCCTCGTCGCCCGTAAGACGCGCCGCATTGTCATACAGAACATCGCATTTGCGCTTTTCGTCAAAGCGGGCCTTCTCATTTTGGGTGCCCTGGGGATGATCGGGTTGTGGGTCGCCGTCTTTGGGGATGTCGGCGTCATGCTTTTGGCCGTGCTCAATGCCACGCGCATGATATGGCAGACTCACGAGAGGTGAGAGCCCCGTCACGGGGGATTTCTGAGGGATTGAGTGGCTCTTTGGCGGGAGGGGGAAGTCTCCCCCTGAGCGGCTATGTGCTCGGGCCTTGGGCCCTGCGCGCATACGCCGCTACCCCCTCCTCTGTACCCCAGTCCATGGCCCTTCCGGAACTTGGGAATCGGGGCGCAAGCTATGACGATGACGATCCCGGAAAACAGGGGAAAATGAGAAGCGACGCGTGTGGGGGCAAGGCTTACAAAACGCTTTTCTTTTTGCCGTGGAATAACTAAGACCACATGTCGGTTATGCACCGGTTCCGGCCGCCGTGTGTGGCGATTGGGGACGAGAACGCGAATTTTTGGAACGAAACAACGATGCGTTTGCAACGAGGATGCTGAGATGAATAAAAGTGTTGTGCTCTATTTCTTGCTGATCATGCTGAGCTTTGGACTGGCGTCGTGCGCGTCGGTCAGCACGATGCAGACGGCGGGCGTTGTCCCCGAGGGCGAGGTTCGCTGGGCGATCGCGTCGACGGGCACAGGCTCGGATGGTGACACGCAGGCCATGGCGGACCCGAACTTTGAAGCCGCCATGCGGTACGGTTTTGCAGAAAATTGGGATTTTGGTGTCAAAATTAACTTCCTGGGGGCTCAGCTCGGCGTCAAATACCAGCCCGTAAAAGGGGATTTCGACCTCGGCATCGGCCTTGAGGCAGGCTATCAGTGGGTGCGCTCCAACGGCCTCGACAACCCGAGTTCACACCTCATCCAGTTCCAGTTGCCCATCCTCATGGAGTACCACTTCAATCCATACGTGGGGCTTTCCTTTGGACCGAAATTCCTTGGTCTCCTGGTCGCCGAGACGGACGAACGCGCGGATATCTGGGCCGATTCCGGGTTTTATGTCGGTCTGATGATCGGTTTGCCCTTGCGCCTGACGGATGGAATATGGTTCCAGCCCGAGTTCAACGTCTATGCGAACGCCTATGATGAAGCCGAAAATTCGTTCTCCACGGTGCTGTGGCAGGCCGGGGTTTCGGTTTTCTTTGGTGGACTGTAATTCCTGCTTTGGACACAAAAAAAGCGCGCCTCAGGGCGCGCTTTTTTTGTCGCTTCACGTCTGGCCGCTCGACGTTGGTCGACGCCGGTTTGTCGCATGCGTCATGAGGCATGACCGGCGTTTTGACTGAATTTTTTATGCCTTGGGGCGGAGGATGCCGCTTGGGGTGATGATCCCGGTGATGAGCGAATGCGGGGTGACGTCAAAGGCGGGATGCCGGGTTTTGACGCCTTCCGGGGCGATGCGTTTTCCCTTGACCAGGACGACTTCGTCGCCGGATCGTTCCTCGATGACGATTTGGTCGCCGGAGGCCAGCGTGGGATCAAACGTCGAATCGGGGGCGGCCACATAAAACGGGATGTGGTGATACTTGGCCAGAACGGCGAGCGCATACGTCCCGATTTTGTTGGCGGTATCGCCGTTGGCGGCGATGCGGTCGGCGCCGACGATGATGGCATCGACGAGTTTTTGCTGCATCAGGTAGGCGGACATGTTGTCGGTGATGAGGGTGCAGTCGATGCCGTCCTTCATGAGTTCCCAAGCGGTGAGCCGGGCGCCCTGCAGGTAGGGCCGGGTTTCGTCGACCCATACGTGGAGCGGGGAGGCATTTTTTTGCCGCTCGTGGATTTCGCGAATGACGCCGAGGGCCGTCCCGAGGCCGCCGGTGGCCAGGGCGCCGGCGTTGCAGTGTGTCAGGATGTTGGGCACCTGTCCGATTGCGTCGGCGCCGTGTATGGCCATGGCCTGGTTCATGGCGATATCTTCGCGCCAGATTTGGTGGGCCTCGGCGAGGATGGCGTCTGGGGTTTCGTCGTGGAGGTGGGCGTCGACGGTTTTCATCATGCGTTCGAGGGCCCAGAAGAGATTGACGGCCGTGGGGCGGGTTTCGGCGAGTCGATTTTTGTCGGCCGCGATGCGGGCGCGTTTGTCGTCTTCCTTCCAGTGGTCTCGCGCGGAATAATACATCCCGAACGCGGCGGTGATTCCGATGGCGGGGGCGCCTCGCACGAGCATTTGGGTGATGGCGTGGGCAACTTCGGCGACCGTGTTCAGGGGGACGTAGCGTTCGGTTTCGGGCAGGGCGAGCTGGTCGAGAAGGATGAGCAGACGTTGCGCTTCGTCCCAGCGGAATGGGCTGACATCGGAGTGGATCATTTGGGGGTTCCTGCAAAAAATGGCGAAAAAAAGAGACCTTTTGTGACGCCGTAAACAATCATGGAAAGTGGCGCGGCGTATGGAACGCAAGTGAAATAGCCGCGCGCGGCGAGGCGTATCGAGCCCGGAGGGCGAGATAGCCGCCGCCCAGAAAAAAGCCTATCGTTCTGGGATCGCCTTTTTGAAGGCAAAAAAAAATCGACTCTCGAAAGAGCCGATTTTGTACAGCGAGTACGGGACTCGAACCCGTGTTACCGACGTGAGAGGCCAGCGTCCTAACCACTAGACGAACTCGCCATGGGATTCCGGAACCAGGATTCGAACCTAGATTAACGGGGTCAGAACCCGTCGTCCTGCCATTGAACGATTCCGGAATGTTTCGTTCGTCAACGAACGAGGCGCCTTATACGCGTGGGACCGGATCCTGTCAACACAAAAAATGCCATTTTTTTTGAATCCTCATTTTTTTTGCACACGCTCGGCTACCACCGATGGATTCGCAAGGTTTTATGCGCTTTTGCGCGCATACTCGCCAATCGCCTCAAAAGGTGATAGCGTGAGACGCGAAGCAGATCGGCTTGTCGGAGGTGGGTTTGAATACGTTGACGAGTGAGGGGGCTGCGCGATTCTGGCAGTCTTTGCGCGAAGAAATGGCGCGAGTTCGCGAGACCTGGATTGCCGCGCATCATTGGCAGGCGCTGGCCGGACTTCAGGCCCTCGAAGGCGCAGTGAGAGGCATCGATGGAGGGACGGCACAGGCCGCAACACGCCTGGCAGGAATCGTCCCCATGCTGGACGATCTCGCCAAACTGGCGCCTGAATTTGAACCGTTCTTGGTTCAGGCACGTCGGGCAGAGGCGGCGCAGGGCGAGAATGGACAGGAACGGTTCGAGAAATTGACGTCACGGCTCTTTTTGATGCATCGCTTTCTGGACGGCGTGTCCGGGGCCGAGGAGTTCGGAGGCGTGCGCGTGGGACGGGGAGGCGACGTCGAATTCGGCCTCGGCATGCACCTGCACGACGGCTCCTTGCTCAAGTTTTTTTCGCACCTTCAGGCGCAGCCCCATGGCGCGGACGTGATGCTCCATTGCCTCGAAGAGGACGCCCAAGGCATGGTCGAGGCCATCGGCGGCGGACAGGCCTGCTTTGAGCAGTACATGCGCGCTCAGCTCATCCTGCGTTACGACCCGGTGCTGTCGAAAAAAGTCTACGAAATGCCCGACGGACTCCAGGCGCGGCTTGCACGGCTTGGCGCCGAACCCGTGGCGCGTCGCGCACAGGTCGGTATCGTCGCAGGAAGCCGCTTCGCGCAGGCTCGCCAGCACGCCAGAATCGGCGGTATCCGATCTTTGCGCGGTTTTGCCATGCTGTTCGACCTCGGAAACGCCGCCGACGAGGAATGCGTCGAGGCTGTCAAGTCGGGCTCATCGGAGTCACAAAAATGCCTCACCCTGGCCGACAGCGTCCTCGCCAGAATGCACGGCCATCTCGCTGCACATTGGCAAATGCGCCTGGAATCTGTCTTCCATGGCTTCGGCAAAGTCGACGATCGGCTGTATGATGAACGGCGATTCTGGGGAAGGGACGCTGCCGGATTGACATGGGATGACGCCGAGTCGCTTTTCGATGCCGACGACGTTTCGACTCGCCCGGAGCCCGGCCGCACCTACGTCGTCTGCCACGGCGATCATTTGCAGGAACTCACCCGACGCGCCTACCAGGGGCAGGAGGACTATCGCTTTGTGTTGCGCCAGAATCCGCACGTCATGCGCCCCGATTCCATCGCCCCGGGCACGCGCATTTACTTTCCAAAACTCCAGGATCCGGCCCCCGTCGAAAATGTGTCGCCCCGAGACGAACGCGCGGAAAACGGCACGCCCGTCGTCCTCTCCAGGGATGGGCGTTTCCTGATGTTTCAGGGCGAATCGTTTGGGCCGGTGGACGTCTTGGAGGCGGGACAGCGCGAAAGTTTGTGTCACGGACTCAACAGCCTCAGACCGGCGAGCTGGGGGCACACCCTGGCCGTCGAACTGCCTCAGGGCGCCGCCCTCGTCTGCTGCCACAAAACCCTCTTCGTCTCGGACGAAGCCTGCGAGCGCGAATTGGCTCGCCAATGCCCCGATTTTGAAAACCCCGTCCTGGAATGGGCGCAAAATCTCGCCGCGCAGATTCGCGGGGATGTGATGGTCGCCCCGGGCATTGCCTTGCCCCTCGCCCGACTTTCCGCACAGCCTCACCGCGCCCGTTGGATGGCCGCCGCCCTGCGACGCGTCATGGCCGAGTCGCGCTTTCTCCCCCTCAGAATCGCCATCCACGGACGCGACCGGTTCGTCGACATCGTCGATGCGTTCGGCGATCCCGTCGTGCGACTCGAAATGGAGGACTTCGCCGCCATGAGACAGCAACCCTGGCGGCGCCTGCGCGATTATGTCGCCCCTCCCGTCATGCAGATGGACGCGCTGACCCAGGTCTGGCTGGGCGATCTGTTCAAAAAATCCGTCGAAATTCCCGTGGCTCCGCTGAGTCTCGCCAACCAGTACGCCTATCGCCCCGCGCGCCCCGGAGAGTCCCACTTCCTCGTCCCCATGGGAACCCCGGTCTACGCCGTCATGCGAGGCACCGTCGTCGATTGCGGCGAGTTTCCTGAGGTGGGGCTCGGCATCCTCATCAGGCACCATGCGGGGTTCGTCTCGCGTTATTCTAGCCTTTCGACGATTTGCGTCTCGCCAGGACAGCACGTCGAGGCCGAAACGATGATTGCCCGATGCGGCCATCTGGGCGGCGATTCCGAGCCCATGCTGCGACTCGAACTTTGCCAGGCCCAGACAGAGATCGCCGACTTCGGCGCTTTTGTCGGAAAACCCCTCGATTATTTCGACGTCCTGTGCAATTGCTGGCCAAGGGTGCATCCCTTTGATTGCGTTCTGGAACAGGGATGACGGCTTTTTTGGGGGAAGGGGAGGGGGAAGCGTCCCCCTCGCGCGTCTATTTCGGCTCCGCCTTCGCTTCGCGTGGGCTTCGCCTCCATACGCCGCGCCCCCCTCGCGCGTCTATTTCGGCTCCGCCTTCGCTTCGCGTGGGCTTCGCCTCCATACGCCGCGCCCCCCTCTGGGGAGCACCACGCATGGTTTTGTCTGATTACAAAGGGTTAATGGTGCAGGGATGATGTCTCGATGTCTCTTGACGCTCGTCGTCGTTCTCATGGGGTGGTGGTGTCTGACCGGCGGTATCCACTGGGCCACATCGATGGGGCTGAGTGTCCTGACGTGTCTTGGGGCCGTCGTCGTGGGGGTCTGGGGGGCGCGCCATCGACGCGATGCCCTGGGGGAACCGGACGGCAGACACGTGTTTCAAGTCGCGCGGTTCCACGGATTTGGCGTCTGGGGATGGATGCTCCTCGGTCTCATTGCGTGGACGACGCTGACCCTGATCCCCATGCCCCTTGCCGTGATCGAGGTGCTCTCTCCAACCGCCGCCCAGTGGTATCGGGAGAGCTGGGCGCTGCTGTCCATCGATCGAAGTTGGGGCTTTCTGACCGTGTCATGGGGGCGGACGTGTTACGCCCTTTGGATATTGTGCGGTTTCTTCGGACTCTATGCCATGACCCTGCGAATCGCCCATTCTCGCGCAAGCATTCAGTGGATAAGCCACGCACTGGCTTTTGCCGGATGCGTCTGGGTCGCGGCCTACGCGTTGCGTTTTGCCGGGGTGAATCTCTCGTTTGGCGAACTCGGGGCGTCTTCGCCCTATCATCTGGGGCTTCCGGTCAACGCCAACCACGCGAGCGCCGTGCTCGTCCTGCTTTCCATGATTTCCCTCGGGGCGTTTCTCTCTCGCCGTCACAAAGACGCCCTCGCGCGGCGCGCGCTCTGGGGCATCTTTTGCGTCGCCTTCGGCGTCGCCATCGTCATGCTCCAAAGCCGTGGGGCCCTGTTCGCATGGTTGTGCGGAAACATCGCCGTGATGACGTTCGTCTGGGCGCGTGCGCGTCAGGTCGGATGGCGCGCCTGCGGTATGATCGTGGGCGGGCTCGGGGCGATCATGCTCACGGTGTTCGTCCTGGCCGCCCCTTCGCTAGGCAGCATCAAAAACGAGATCGAAACCGCCGACATCGCGTTTGATGCCACCCAGGCGTTTTATTCAAGCGCATCAGATGGGATGCCGGCTTTTTCCAAAACAAGGCTTTACGCCGATTTTATCCCCATGAGCCAGGATTGGTGGCGCACGGGAACCGGACGCTCGGCGTTCGCCGATGCCTACCCCGCTTATCAGAGCTTCGGATTCGCCAAGCGCTTTCGTCATGCCGAAAATGAGTATTGGGAGCTCATCCTCGAATACGGGTGGATCTTGGGCATTGCCGTCATCGCGGCCCTGTGGGCCGGATGGTGGTCCACCATGCGCGTCTTGTGGAAAGCCCCGCACGAACGCCAGGTCATCTTCGGTTTTTTGGGGGGAATCGCCGCCGTCCTTCTACACAATCTGCTCGACTTCAACCTCCGTTACTGGACCGCCGGGTTCGTCTTTTGGATGTCGTGCGGGGTCGTTCAGGCGCGTGCATATCGATGGAAATTCGGTCGGTACGGCGAAGACCATTCCGACATTTCGCGCGCGCGTCGTATCGAATGGGGCGCCGGCTACGCCATATTGATCGTTGGAATGCTGGCCGCCCTCTGTACCGCACGCGCGGCCGTCGAGGGACAGACCGAAACCCGATTGCACCAGTTGCCCGCGGCGCTGGCGGCCGCCCCCGATGGGGTGAATGCTCCGGAACTCCTCGAAAACATGACGATTCGCATGAGCCGCGCCGACGTGCGCGAACGTGTGGCCGAATCCCTCGTGCGCCTCCACCATCCAGACGATCCCAGACCCTCATGGCAACGCGCGCAGACCTGGCTCGAATCCGCACAACACCTCGATCCGCATTCGGCTTCCATCGCCTTGCGTTTAGGAAAGGTGTGCCTGGCGTTGGAGGATCCCAAGTGTGCCGCCCAAAATTACGCGCGTGCCGCTCAGGTCGATCCCCGACAGACCGTCACTGCCATGTCCGAAATGGCAGCCCTGCCCACGGACGATATCGTCTTTCCGCTCGCTCCTGACGCTCAGCGCGCGCTCATTTCCGCCCTCCTCGCACGGCAACGCGTCGATGCCGCCCTGGCCCTCGTCTCCTCGCTGGACGATGCCACCATCGCCCCCGAACTCTACGTCCGTATCTACCGCGCCATGGATTTTGAAGACGGCGCACGCGAAGTCCTCGCGCAACTCAAAAACTATCCCATGAGCCTTTCCCGTTTCCGACTCGAATCCGAAGAACTCATTCGACAAAAGGACTATCCCTCACTCATGACGTATCTCAAATCCTCCGAGGCCGATCTGAACCATGAACCGGAATACTGGCGAATGCGACTCTACGATGCCGTTTGGTACGGAAAAGTCCTCGGCGACGCCGAATACCGCGATCACGTCTCAACACTGCTCCTCAAATTCCGCGCCTTCGCTTCCCAATCCTCCACATGGCAGTTCGATCTGGCCCTCTGCGAAAGCAAATTCGCACTCGAAATAGGACAAATCCCTCGCGCTATCCGCGCCGCTCGCCGCGCACTCTCCATCAAACCAGGCCACCGCGAGGCCGAACGCATCCTCAAAGCCGCCCATGCTAAGTGATTTTTTTTTTGTGTGTGGGGGGACCAGTCCCCCCACGCCCCCCGAATTGCGAAAGGGCCGCGCGGCTACGCCGCACGGCCCTTTCGCAATTCATGAGGGTGAGCGCCTTGGGGCGTCGTGTTGGTGGAGCCTTTTCCACTTCCCACTTCCCACGCCTTTTTTTGCTGGATTTTGTTTTCCAGGCTGTAAACGGCGATCTTTTTTGGTTGGATTCGGTTTTCCAGGCTGTAAACGGCGATCTTTTTTGCTGGATTTTGTTTTCCAGGCTGTAAACGGCGATCTTTTTTGATTGGATTCGGGTTTCCAGGCTTTAGACGGCGATCTTTTTTGCTGGATTTTGTTTTCTAGGCTGTAGACGGCGATCTTTTTTGGTTGGATTTTATTTTCCAGGCTGTAAATGGCGATCTTTTTTGGTTGGATTCGGGTTTCCAGGCTGTAGACGGCGATCTTTTTTGCTGGATTTTGTTTTCCAGGCTGTAGACGGCGATCTTTTTTGCTGGATTTTGTTTTCCAGGCTGTAG
>CAMCLY010000049.1 GCA_945875805.1 uncultured Myxococcales bacterium
TGATGTCGGCTTCTGAGACGTCCTTGTCGTCCGGATGAAGCGCCTTGTACAACTCAAGCTGGTACTCGGGAAACGAAAACAGGTGCGTGAACACGCTGTCTTTCGTGTTGCGCTTTGACTTTGCCACGGCCTGCGCGTTGGCTTTTGTCTTCCCTGTGCTCTTTGATTTGCCCGTGCCTTTTTTCGCCATGACGACCTCCTTTGGCTTGCGCCATGGTTCATCATAGCGAAAAGAACTTGGCATGGCGAGGGAAAACAGGTGGGGACAGACCTGCGCGTGCGGCGTGTGAGACATGCAGGATGGGCGTTTATGAAAGTTCCTTCAATTTTAAGATTTCAGCTTTGGAAAGCCCTGTGATTTGTTCTATCTGAGGGATATCCATGTTCATATTGAGGAGTTCTATCGCAATTCGTTTCTTCTCCTCTAGTTTGCCTTCGATTTTGCCCTCTAGTTTGCCTTCGATTTTGCCCTCTAGTTTGCCTTCGATTTTGCCCTCTAGTTTGCCTTCGATTTTGCCTAGTCTTCGTTGTTCCAATCCGAACAGTCTTTTATTATTCTCTTCATCAAATATATATGTCATGATATCCATGATTTCACCCTCCAATTTTTTTATGTATTCAGCGAGAATGTTTTGGTCTCTGCAGATAAACAAATTTCACACAAATATTTATGTAGGATTGCGACGATTTTGCACAAGAAAATCTACCTTCACTTGGTAGAACAAGGATATTTATGGTGTTGCGTTGTATTGTTGGTCTGCGCCAGCGCCAACGCGAATGGTCATGGTATGGAGGGGGGCGGCGCGTATTGGCGCAGCCAATAGCGACGTTGGGGGGACACATCCCCCCCACAAAAAAAGCTCAGAATATCGAATAAATTTTCCGGACGGATTCGTCAATCTCGGCGATGGGACGACCGGATGAACGGCGATAGATTCTGGATTCGGCGAAGAGTTCGAGGGCGCGGACGCGATTTTCGACGAATTTTTCGCCCCAGTCGACGTCGCGTTTTTCGTGATAGCGTCGAATTTCGCGCAAGATTTCGGAGTCGTCCCAATCGAGTTCGGATTTCATGATGATGAGGATGGCGGCGCTCATGTCGCGGGCGGCCAATAGTCCGGCGCGGTCCTGTGTAATTTGTGCGGAGCGGCGCCAGTGGAGGAGGAGTTCCGGGATTTGTGAGGTCCAGGAGAGGAATCCTCGCGAGACGTCGTCGGCGGTACGAAGGAGGGTCAGCCATGGGACGTGGCCGTTGTCGAGGGCGCCGATGGCCTGTCCGAACGCGAAGCGCAACGGGGCGGCGGGCATGCGGTAGGCCTGTGGGGAGAGTGTGAAGAAGGATCCTTCATCGCCGCCGTAGGCTTCGATGGGAGGGTGCTGTGAGGGGGCCAGTTTGAGCGGCATCGGGGTGTGCTGGAACTGGAAACAGACGTCTGCCCAGAGGGGAGCGATGCGGTCGGAGCGAGGAATGTCGTGGGACTGTGTCTGAATGCGTCGCCCCTGAGTCAATTTCCATGCGTGGATGCCGAGATTGAGGGCGCGCTGCAGGAGTTCTCGTTCGGCCATCTGACGCGATCGTTCGATGTCCTCGATATAGGCATAGTTCTGGATGCGAGGAATGGGTACGCCCGTTTGGGAACGACTGCGCAAAATGTAGGCTTGGAAATCGAATTCTTGGATCATGGCGAGCTCCGTCATTTTAAGAGGCGGAGTGGGTATATCACAGGGGATTTTGGGTAGCCAGCATCAACGCCCATGTGAAAAATCTTGACATTATTTTGTGGTCGGCTTAGTAGAGCGCCTGTTTGTGACTTCGCTTTAATAGGGCGCCTGGTCCTAAGCCTGGACGACCCTGAATTTTTGGGGCACAAACATTTTTTTTACGACCGTTGGGGTGTTCTCTGGCGGGTGGCCGACTGGCCATTGCTTAAGGAAGGAAAAAACATGCTTCATCGTACAGTCAAAGCTGAGATTGTCAGCAAGTTTGGTCGTCACGAAGGTGACACGGGTTCGCCTGAGGTTCAGGTTTCGTTGTTGACGGAGCGCATCAATGTTCTGACGGAACATTTTAAAACGAACAAAAATGACCACCACAGCCGTCGTGGTCTTTTGATGCTCGTTGGCCGTCGTCGTCGTTTGCTCGACTACCTGAAGGAAAAAGACGTCCAGCGTTACCGCGAACTCATCAATCAGTTGGGCCTTCGCAAGTAATCGCCTTGTTGCCGCGCCACGGGCGCGGCGTTTTTGTATTTGTGGATTGTGTTTGTGTGGGAGTCGAGTTCGAGCGATGGCGCGCTGTGCAATGATCAAAGTTCATCGGCCGGACAGGGTTGGTGACCTTCGCTGATTGTGCAGTTCAAAGGTCCGGCATCGGGCCGTTCGGAAACGCCTCCTTTTTTTATATGGAAGTCCATTGTGCAGGCACTGCGTGCGAAGCCGTCACGCATGGTGTGTTCTGTGCTTAGGAGGAGTTTAGGCATGGCAAGAATTGTCAAAGAATCTGCGCTTTTGGGAGCCCATGAGGTATCCATTGAGAACGGTCGAATTGCCAAGCAGGCGGCGGGTTCGGTTCTGATTCAGAGTGGTGACACGATGGTGGTGGTCACGGCGTGTACGAAACCGTGCGATCGCGAGCAGGATTTTTTCCCGCTTGTCTGTGAGTACGTCGAGAAATCGTATGCTGCGGGTCGCATACCTGGGAATTATTTTCGTCGCGAGGGGCGTCAGGGCGAGCATGAAACGCTCGTGAGCCGTCTGATTGACCGTCCTGTTCGTCCGCTTTTCCCCGATGGTTTCCGTGACGAAGTTCAGGTCATTGCCACCGTGGTCAGCTACGATCCCGATTGCGAACCGGACGTCATTGCCATCACGGGAGCGTCGGCGGCTTTGATGTTGTCTGATTTGCCTTGGGACGGTCCGATTGCCGGTGTACGGATTGGTCGCATTGCCGGTCAGTGGATTGCCAACCCCACCAATTCGCAGCGCGAGGTATCTGACACCGATATCGTGATGGTGGCGAGTGAAAAAGCGATCGTGATGGTGGAGGGCGAGACCGAGGGTTTGACCGAAGCGGAATTTTTGGATGCGATGGATTTTGGCTGTGAATCGGTCAAGGGCGTTCTTGCGATGCAGCGCCGCATGGCGGAAGCTGTGGGCAAACCGAAACGCGCCTTTGCCGCACCGAGTCCGGATCCTGCCATTGTCGAGGCTGTGGCTCAGTTTACCGATCAGACGATGGCGGCGATGACCATTCCGGCCAAACTTGCGCGTTATGCTGCTCTTGACGAGGTGGGCAAGGCGATTTTTGAAGCGACGAGTGAGACTTTTGGCGAGCGCAAAAAGGAAGTGGCGGTAGCGTATGAGGATCTCAAGTACCATCTGATGCGCAATCTGATCACCGAACAGCGCGTTCGCATTGATGGTCGCCGTCTGGATCAGGTGCGTCCGATTACGTGTGAAGTGGGCATTTTGCCTCGCGCCCATGGTTCGGCGCTCTTTACGCGTGGCGAGACCCAAGGGCTTGTGACGGTGACGATTGGTACGGCCACGGACGATCAGCGTATTGAGGATCTTTCGGGGATGCATTCCAAGCGCTTTATGTTGCACTACAACTTCCCGCCGTTCAGTGTGGGCGAGGTCAAGCCGTTGCGCAGCCCGGGCAGACGCGAGGTGGGGCATGGCATGCTTGCCGAACGCGCGTTGTGTTCGGTCATGCCCACTGCGAACGCCGATTATCCCTACACACTGCGCATTGTGTCCGAAATTCTCGAGTCCAACGGTTCGAGTTCTATGGCCACGGTTTGTGGCGGTACGCTTGCGGCCATGGATGCCGGACTTGAAATCAAAGCTCCCGTGGCCGGTGTGGCGATGGGTCTCATCAAGGAAGGGGACAAGGTGGCCATTCTCACCGACATTCTGGGAGACGAAGATCACCTTGGGGACATGGACTTCAAAGTATGCGGGACTTCAGAAAAGATTACCGCCATTCAAATGGACATCAAGATCACGGGTATATCTCGCGAGATCATGGCTCAGGCTTTGAAGCAGGCGCATGACGGGAGGAACCACATTCTTGGGTGCATGTTGTCGGCCATTGGTGAAACTCGCAGTAAGAAGAGCAAATATGCGCCGCAGATTCATACGCTCAAAGTTCGTCCTGAGAAGATTCGTGAAATCATCGGTTCGGGAGGCAAGACGATTCGTAACATTTGTGCCGTTTCGGGCGCGCAAGTCAATGTTGAGGATGATGGAACGGTGTCTATTTCATCCAGTGACGGCGAATCGTTGCAAAAAGCCCTTGATATGATCAACGGCGTCATTCGCGAAGCCAAGCCTGGTGAGGTTTACCTGGGTACGGTCAAGAAAATCATGGATTTTGGTGCTTTTGTCGAAATCTTCCCCGGCACCGACGGGATGGTTCACATTTCCGAGCTTACGGATGGTCATGTCGATAACGTCACCGACATCCTCAAGGAGGGCGAGCAAGTTCTCGTCAAGGTTCTTGCCATTGATCCGCGAGGCAAGATCAAGTTGTCGCGTCGTGCCGCCATCGGTGAAGAGCCTACGTACAAATAATTTTCATGGCGTGGGTTCTTTTCCCATGCGAATCCTTCATACACAAAAGGGCCGCGCGGCAAAGCCGTGCGGCCCTTTTGTGTATGATTATGGTGAAAACCAAAGTGAGTGTGAAGGTTATACGGCAAAGAGATTGAGCAAGGTCGTCAGGACGATGAAGCCCAGCATGGTAAAGAAGCCTTGGAAGATGGAACAGGACGTTGCGGAGCGAATGGCTGTGGATGTTTGAATGATGACGAGCGCGAGTGCCAGGAACCCCACGAATGACACCTCAAAATAGGCGGCAAAAGGCGTGATGATGAGCGGCAGGAGGCAAAAGTGCATCGTTGAGGAGATTTGCGCCCATGTCAATTTTGATGCGGTACAGATGCGAGTACAGATAAACAGAGAAAAATCGAAGAGCAGGATTTTGAGTATGGTGGCAATGATGGCGGTGAGAATGAGTGTTGAGGAGGAAGCCTGAGAGACGACATCGGTCATCGTTTGGGCGAGGGTGGGATCGATTTGTGGGGTTTGTGCCAGCCGTGCAACGATGTCGTGGATTTTGAGGACATAAATGACGATGGCGTTTGGGAGCAGGGCTAAAAAAGCCAGCAGGAATGAGAGCCGAAAAGGGGTATTGTATGCCGAACGAAAAAAGATGACGCTGTCTTTGAGCATATTGAGGAGCGCGCCTGGGATTTGTTTCCATGTTTGCGGGGCCTCAAGGGTCAGTGGAGGCATGGCCTTGGCGCGCGTTTCGCGGATCAGTTCGCGTTCGAGGGTTTCTCTCAAGGCATTATCCTGGAGCAGGCATGACTCGCAATATCGGCGGCCTCCTGCGTCGAGGTAGCAATGTTTGCATAAAAGCGCGCCGCATTTGGCGCAAACGCAAAACGCTTCTTTTGTCGGATGAAAAACACAGGTATAGGCGCGCTTTGATTTGAGCGTGGCACAATCGATGTGTTCCTGTGGATTATGTGTGGGTGGAGTAGAAATGTGAATGCTCATAGAATAGCCGTCATGCGTGGGACTCCCGTAAAGACTTCTTCAAATGAAGCCATTGCCCGGGGTTCCATACACCGTTTGCCCGAGTCATTCAATGTGAACGCAAAGCATGGTGGGCGTGCATGGGCAAGCGTGGTGCGCAGCGTATGTTTTTTGGCGTGGTGTATGTGGAGCGTGGTGGGATTGTCGGGGTGCAAGGAATCACCGCGCAAGCCTGTGGTTCGTCAGAGCGTTCGAACCAGCGACGTGATGCAGAAAACGTCTGGTCTGGATCGCCTTTTGGGAGAAGCGTCGTCGACCACTGAGGAGACTCCTTCACACGTGGAGCACGGATCTGGGCATGAGGTGAAATCGATCGACGTGTGGTCGGCGTTGGAAAGTAAAGAGGCCGTGGAGTTGGTGCCCACGGCGCGCAAGCCGTTGAGTTTATTTGTTTCTGAGGAGGAGAGGAAGCACGTTCGCGTATCCTTTTCGATACGAGGGATTGCGCGCGGAAGTGGCAGTGATGTGGAGGAGCGATTCTGGGAGTTGTTGACGTCTCGTGCGCCGGATCCCTGGGAGCTTCATCGTGCGACGGCATCGGAACGTCAGGATGTTCCGGATGTGCGAATGCAGCTTAATTTTCGTCGTCAGGTGACGCGTCTTCGCCGGATTGTGAAAACGGCGCCTCCGCGCGTGGCGTATCGTTATGAAGTAAAGATCGCGTTTGTGGGTAAAGATTCGTTGAAATCGTCGTGGTCAGACTGGACGTTTGAATGGACGGATGAAGCGACGAGTGCGTCGGAAAATGCGGTGGAAGAACGTTTTTGGAGTGAACTTGGGAAACGTCTTCCGGCGCTGGTTGTCGTGGAACCTGAGGCGACGATGTCCTGGTTGCGCGCGCATGGTCGGATGGTTCAGGTACTGACGGGGGAGCTGAGTGGTCTCAGACTTTCGCGTCATGCGTATTTTGGTCAGGGGTGTGTGACCGAGGCGCAGAAGGCGGGGAGTGTGGCGTTGCGATCTCTGTTTTTTCCACACACCCCACCGCAGAATCTGGATGTGGTCAAGATTGAAGACATGGCGTGTACGCGTCATGGCGTTTATATTCTTTCGTATGAGATGCCGACGCGTCTTGCGCTGTATCACCAGACGTTTGGGGCGTCTCATGCGTGGAAGACGCCGTTATCGTTTGTGGATCCTGTTCCCCAGGGAGGCGGGAGGCTTCATTTGGATGACGATGTATTGTGTGCGTGGTCTACTGGCAAAACGCTTGAGGTCCAGTGTTTTGATCGCAAGACGGGGTTGCCTCGCTGGAAGACGACACCGTTACCGGGGACATGGCGAGGGATGGCACATGATGGCCGTCAGCTGGTGTTTGCCAATGATCAGGCGGTATTGGCGCTTTCGCGTCATGGAGAACTTTTGGACGTTCAGCGGCTGGAGACGCGTCGCAATGCGCGGTTGACGCTGACGTGTCAGTTACAGAACCGTTTGATATTGACGACGGCGCCTGGGGTATTGGTGTCTTATCATCTCGACAGGCATGAGTTTGACTGGACGATGACGACGCTTGATCCTTCCTTTGTGCATTGCAGCAAACAGAACACGTTGTTGGTGTCGGATGCTGGTGGGTATTTGCTTGCGATGGATGTGGAGCATGACACGCCGATGTGGCGGATTCGCACGGTGAAGCCTCCGCTTGACATGCTGACGTTTGGCAATGAGGTGTATGTGTTGCTGGAGCGGGCGATTTTGGTGGTGGATCGCGCGAGTGGTGCACGCGTGGCCCAGATACCGCTTTTGTGGCGGGCGACCCGTTTTATCCAGAATGGTTCACAGATTTATCTCGATACGGCAGAGGCGATATATCGGTGGTGAGTTTGCGCGGCGTATTGAGGCTTTGAGCCGAGATAGCCGCGCCCCGAGTAGGATGCGCCGGCGTATTGAGCCCGGAGGGCGAGATAGCTGGCGCGAGGCGGAGCGTAGTGGCCTTAGGCCACAAGCGAGGCGTGCCTCAGTGTGGGGATGAGGAAGGGGTGGTGGGGTCAGGTGTTGCGGGGGATTTTGGGCGTGGAGGCAGGGGCGGCAGGAGGGGTTTGGGGAATTTTGTGCCGACGGTCGGAATGGGGCGTTTTGCAGAGGGGAAGGAGGAGCCGGACATGAGAGGGATGAGTGCGTCGTCGATGAGTGGGACGGAGGAGTCGTTGTCGTCTTTTGTGTCGGCTGGTGTCGAGCGGTTGGGGTTGTCGTGGGAGGGATTGGGGAGGCTGGCGTTGTCGGTGATTTTTGTGGGGGTTGAGGGTGGCGCAATCAGGGCGGAGTCGGTTGTGATGCGCAATTGAGGGGATGTCGATGTGCGTTTTCGGGGTGCGGTCGAGAGCTGTATGGGATGAAGTTTGGCTTCTTCGAAGAGATCGGCGTCGAGGTGATTTTTTTTGAGGGCGACGGAGGCGTGTATCATGGCTTGTTTGCACTGCGGATGTTGTCCGGTGGTTTGAGCGAGCCACAGGAGACGTTCGCGTGCTTTTTGTGGGTTTTCGGCGATGTGGGATGCGAAGAAGTCGAAGAGTCCGCACAGGTTGTCCCAGTCCTGTTTTTTTAGGAGCAGGCGCATGAGCGGTGTGAGGGTATCCATGGAGAAGGGGTCGAGGACGAAGGCTTCGAGTTGTGTGTTTGTGGCGGCGACGGCGTCGTTGAGCTGGTTGGCCTGAATATCCCCCAACGTGAGGAGGTATTTGCATTTGACGCGAGGCGAGGCGACTTGTGCCTGAGCCAGGACTTGTGCGGTGAGAGCGGCTTTGTTCCAGAGTTCGACCTTTTGGTAGAGGTCGAGGAGTCGCATGGGGACATCTTCGACATCGCCGCCCAACGCGAGTGCGATTTCGTATTCCTGGACGGCGCGATCGTTGTCGTGGAGGTAGAAGTGGTAGGTTTCGGCGATGCGTTTATGAATGGCGCCTTGGACTTCGGGGTCGTCGGAGAGTTTGAGCAGGAGGTTGAAGACGGGGAGGGCTTCGGGCCAGCGCTGCATTTCGAGGAGAATTTTGAGTTTGAGATCGACGACGGGTCTGAAATCGGTTCGGATACGCAGAGCGTTATCGAGGCATTCCAGCGCGATGTCTGCATGTTGTGCGGCGTATAGAATTTCGCCGTAGTAATAGTGTAGCAACATGGCGTTTTCGGCGCTGAGTCGTTCGAGGTGGGGGAGGAATTGTTCGATGCGATGGCTGGCCTCGTCCCATTTTCCCGTGTGATAATCGAGCTGAATGAGGGCGAAATTGGCGACGGTATTGTCGGAGTCGACCTGGAGGATGGCGTTTGCGGCGGATCGGACGAGTTCGTTGTCGTCGATATTGATGGCGCATTCCAGGAGGTTTTTGAGGAGTTCGAAGCGCGTGTTGGTGTCGAGGCTGAAGCTCTGCATGGCGCCCCGAATGAGTCGAATGGCGGCCTCGGCCTCGTCGAGTTTGGTGAGGATTTGAGCGAGGATGAGGCATTGTTCGAGGTCGATGGCATCGAGTCGGTGTGTATTTTCGTCGATGATGTGTCTGGCGAGGTTTTTGTCGTCGAAAACGAGGATGAGGGTGAGCGCCTGTTGGAGGAGCAGTGAGGTTTGTTCGGATTCCGGGCAACTTTGGACGAGGGCGTCGCAGAGTTCGTTGAAGACGTCGTGATTTTTTTGCGCGGTGGCGAGCGCGATGAGTTCTTCGGCGATGGGGGTGAATTGTTCGAGGGGTGGAGCGAGGTCGACGATCTGGTGAAAGATCGCGGTTGCGGGGGCGAGCTGTCCATTCTCGATGTAGAGGTGAGTCATCTCGATGAGGATGGGGAGTTTTTTTTGGGGTCTATTTTCGAGTTTTTCGGCCTGTGCGAGGGCGTCCATGACGTCCTGTATGGCATTGATTTGGAGCAAATGGTTTGCGATTTCGAGCCACAGCTCAGGGTTGGTGGGTCCGCATTGTGCGGCGAGCCTTGCGAATTGTGCGGCGCGTATGGGCTCATTGAGTTGGAGTGCGAGGACGCGTGCGCCGGCCAGCGCGAGTTGTGCGCGCTCGTCGGGTTGTGCAATGATTTGGGTGAGGGCGGTGATGACTTTGACGTATCCGGTCCAGTGGTGGACGTCGTCGTAGAAGTTCAGGACGACTTTGAGAAATTCGGCGTCGTTTTGCCCTTCTTTTTCAAAGAAGGCGTCGAGGATGTGGCATGCGGAGACGGAGTTGTCGAGTCTTTCGGCATAGACGTTTGCCAGCAGAACGTTTGCCATGCGGCGGATTTCATAGGTTTTGGCGTGGGAGGCGAGATCCTGGTATTTGTCGAGCAATGCGGCAAAAGATTTTGCGCGTTCGGAGATGTCGCACATTTGCTCGTGCATGGCGTTCAGTTGCATGGGGTCGAGATCAATGATGGCGAAGCATGTGAGGAGTGCGCGAGCGGGCATCATCATGTGATCGGCCTGGATGGACGCCAAATTTTTGAGTGCGAGGATACGTCGAGTGTCGGACGTTTCGACGTTGACGAGGGCGAGGAGGATATTTTCAGCGGATTTCCAGTTTTCGAGGGACTGCAGGAGTTCGAGGAGTCGGTATCTGGCTTCGAGGAAATCGGGGCGTTCGTCGATGATGGCGTAATAGAGATTGATGGCGTTGTTGACTTGAGAGGCTCTGGAATAGAGTGTCGCAAGTATCATTTGATGTTCGAGTCTCTGAGCCGGGTTTTTGTCGACGTAGATGAGGAGCTGGTAGTAGAGGATCTGTGAGTGGGGTTTGATGGCGTCGGGCTGGACTTTCTGGAGTTCCCCGAGGGCGAAGGGGTCTTCTGGTGTGGTTTCGAGGATGTCGCGCA
The DNA here is from genome assembly GCA_945875805.1 of uncultured Myxococcales bacterium. Lineage (GTDB taxonomy): Bacteria > Myxococcota_A > Bradymonadia > UBA4248 > UBA4248 > UBA4248. Next base: position 10,387 of record CAMCLY010000049.1, read on the forward strand.
GGCACATCATTTTGACGCGTTCGTCACCCATCAGGTCGGCCAGTCTGTATTTTTTTGCGTACAAGGCATTTTTCTGACTGACATCCCCGACAAAAACCGCGATGGCCGCATCCAGTTTTTCCAACATCTGTCGTTGATTCTGGGTATTTTCAGTCATTCCAGACACCTGGTCAAAGAGGGAATCGAATTGAACACAGTGGGAGAATTGTTCGACCAGGACTTCTGTGGCCTGTTCGAGTGTGAGTCGGTGTTGGCAGATTTCCAACACGAGCTGAGCACATGTATGCCCATCATGGGCGAAGGGTACGTATCGTAGCAGGGTGCGTGCAACAGTTTTCCATTGTTCGTCGTCATTTCCAGCGATTTTTGTCAGCGCATTTCTCGATTCGTCCTTTCCTTCTGAGAGGATGAACGCCAGGGTGGCTGAGACGAGTTCGTGTTTGGATGGATCGTTTTGTCCATGCCGTGTGGAAATGGCCTCATCCAGGCGGATCAAGGCGTTCAGGGGATGTTCAGATGAAGACGGTGTTGTGGCGCATTTGTCGAAAAAAAGGGCGCAGGCTTCGTCTTCGGCATCGTGTTCGACGTAGAACAGGACCTTGGCGAAATCGTCGTAATCTTTGGGGGCAATGAGTCCAGATGTGGACGAGAGCGCAGGGGGACGAAAGGATTCACCGTCCGTGGGGCAGGCATCCGTCGGGGTGACGCGAGGGGGGGCGGAAGTGAGGGAGTGGGCGGGATTGAGACTCTCGGAGGAGTCATCCATGTCGGGCCATTGTGAGCGCAAATCCTGGGTGGCGCGTTGGAGCATGTCGTTTGACGAGGCGCGCGAGAGGAGCCTATCCAGGATGTCGTAACCGGCGGCGTCGCCCGATTGCTGTAAGAGGCGTTGTCCAGCCTCACGGAGCGTTAAGGCGAATGCGTTTTGTCCTGCCGAAGCATGGGCCAAATCGACGAAGGCATCCCAACAACGTCGAATGACGGAATGATCGGGGACGCCCTTTTCGCCGAAGCATGAGGTGACGGCGCGCAGAGCGTCTTCAAAACGTCCGGACAGGGTCAGTCGTCGCGCGCGTCCCAGTGCGCACTGGCATGCGGTTTCGCCTTGGGCGTATTTTTCGACCGATGCGTAGAGTTCGAGTTCGACGTCAGGGGTGTGTACCTGGCGGATGACTTCCTGGAGAGTGGCCCAGAACGCACCGTGTGAGGCGGCGTATTGTCCGATCCATTCGTGTTTGCGGAGGCGTTTTTGCCATTCGGCGGTGTCGTTCAGCCCGAGTGTGCCTTGGTAAAAGAAGTGCGCGGCGCGCGTTTCGTCGTCGAGGTTTAGCGCCCAAGTGCGCGCAAAGATCAGGTCGAGGTCGTCTGTGGAAGTCTGTTCGAGGGCGAAGAGGGCGGTCATTTCTGAAAGCCGTCCAATGATCGTGTGGGCTTCGCAGTAGTCGAGGATTTTGACACACCTGAGGAGCGTCGGTCTGACGTCGACCATGGCCCGTGCGACGGCTGACGTGATGCGCACGATGCGTGATTTTTCGTCATTCTGCCCGAGAGCCAGTTCGATCCAGTCGAGCGCGCGGCTGGTATCGCCCCAGTCGAGCAACGTGGCGACCGCGAGTTCCAAGTGGGCTCTGGCGCGTGTGGATTCGTCGTCCACGTCGAGGGTGGCCAGTCGATTTTCGAGGGATTCTTTGGACTCGACGTCGAGCAGGCCCGCCCGTTTGAGTCCGTCGAGGGCGTGACGGACTTCGTCGCTCTGCGGGTCACGTCGGAGCAGACGTTGCAATCCGATGGCGGCACACAGGGCGTCTTCGTCGCCATGTTGAGCGGCGGTCACGTAGGCGTGGGCACTCCGTATGACGTCGCGCGCAAAAATATGCCAGACATGCCCGCGCAATATCGCGAGGTCCTCGTGTGTGAGCGGGGGATTTTCGGTCAGTTCGCAGAAGGCGCGCACGACGACTGCGACGTTTCGCGTCGCCAATGCCGATTTGACGAGTGCGCCCCACGCCAGACGCATGCCTTCGGGCGAAAGGGTGCGAGGTTGCAGAGCCTTGTAGTATTCGGGCGCGCACATGCCGTTTAAGCCGCGAAATGGCGACGTAAACGAGGCCGCGTTCAACCAGGCCAGTGGCTTCGACACATCGATTTGCGCGCGTTTGGCCTCAAGATCCATGTCCTCCCAGTCTGTCACGCTTTCATCCTCGCTCTATTATCTTATGCGCCAAAAGCCCCATTATACTCTATTTCCCCCAAATACACCAAGATAGCATCGAATCTCCATCCCAAGGTGGCGAGACTAATTTTTGTGGGAAAACCGTAAACATGACGTAATCCGGGCGAGGGGGGCGACGCGTATTGAGCCCGGAGGGCGAAATAGCGGCGTTGGGGGGACACTTCCCCCCTACAAAAAAACAATTAGTCAGAGTTTCTATATAAAAAGGATATAAAAAGGGCAAAACAGTCGGCGAGTGTCGGCATGACAGAATCGTGATGAGGTGAGTGGTTGAACGCAATGAAATATGAGGCCATACGTTTTTTACGCGGGATAGCGGTGTGTCTGGCGGTGACAACGACGTGTGTCACGCATGACGGCCAGGCTCAGGAAAGCTGGCAGGTTGGGGATGACAGTCTTGAAGCGCGCAAACTGGAGCGTTATCAACAGCTCGTCGATGCATCTCCCGAAAAATCTTATGCCTTTCAGCAACTCATGTCGATGGTCGGCAAAGGGTCTGGGTATACCAAGCTCGTGTCCGAGTATGAGAAAAAAGTCGAACGTCAGCCGCGGAACGTCAACCTGCGCATGGTGCTTGGGCATATTTATGCGCACGGCGGGCGGACGCAGGAGGCGATAGCGTCGTACAAAAAGGCCCTCGAACTCAAGGCGTCGGCGCTCGCATGGGTTTCGATTGCGGCGGCTGAGTCGGAGAACAAGAATTTTGACGAAGCGGTGGCCGCCTACGATGCGGCGCTCAAACTCGGCCCCAGCAAGGAACAGAAGCAGGAAATCTGGCGAGCACAGGCCGAAATTGCGCTTTACCGTCGCGATTTGGAGCGAGCCAGGGCGTGTTTTGCCGAACTCATCCGACTGGAGCCGAACTCTCTGTTTGTGCGTCGCGAACTTGCGCAACTCTATACGCAGAACCGTCTTTATGACGAGGCCCGGCGCGTGCTGGAGGAGGCGTCGTCTTTGGGGTCGTCGGCGGACAAGGAGCAAATCGCGCTCGATATTGCCAAGCTGTACGAACAGGAAGGCAACGACGCGGAGGCTCTGCGCCAGTTCAATGCGTTGTCGCAGAAACTGCCGGCCTCGCACTGGATGCAGCGAGAACTCACCGCACACATCATCGACATTCACCGGCGGAAAGGCAGTGTGGCCGAACTGGTGGACGTTCTTGAGGCGCGCTGGAAATCCCCGACGTATGTGCAACACCTCGAACTGGCGGATTTGTATGAGGAAACGTCACAGGCCGACAAGGCGCTGGTCCATCTCAACAAGGCCGTCGCCATGTCGCCCAAACTCCCCGAAGCGCGTGTCAGTCTTGTCGAGCACTATCGGACTCGCGGGATGATGGACAAGGCGCTTGAGGCGCGGCAGGCGCTCATCCGCGCGGTGCCAGACAACCCCAATTACCGCCTGGCGCTATACCAGGACTATGTGCAACAAAAACAGATCGACCGTGCGTTGGGCGTCCTCGACGACATGACCAAAGCGTTCAAGTCGGATTTTGACACGGTCCAGCGCATCGCCGAAGCATACCTTGAACTCGGCCATCGCCAAAAGGCGTTGGCGTTATATGAGACCTGGGTCAACGGACACCCCAAGGATATTCAGGGACTCGAAGCCCTCGGAGACATGCTTCACGAGGCCGGACAGACCCAGAAGGCCAAGGCCATCTGGAAGCGCATCGAGGCATTGCCCATGGATCAGGCGACCAAACTCGAAACGCTCGCGCGCATCTATGACGAACACGGATACGCCGACGACGCCGAGGCGCTCTACACCAAAAGCCTTGCGGCCAATCCCAAGGACTGCCAGACGCGCGCCCTTCGCGCCGACGTCCTGACCCGGCACAACCGCATCGCCGATGCCACCGCCGCATGGGAAGAACTCGCCCTGGTGTGCACCACGGAGGCCATGCGCACCACGGCCGTCAAAAAACTCGTCGAACTCTATCAGCCGCGCGGACAAGTCGCCAAAGCGTTACAGAAATACCTCGGCGCGAGTGAGGAAAATCCCGACGATTTGGAACGCGTGCGCTTTGTCGCCCGATTCGCAGAGGAAGCGGGAAAACCGGAACTGGCTCTGCCCGCCCTCGAAGCCTACGTCGGGCGACACCCCGACGATCCTCAGGGATTAAAAGCCTGGTTTGAAACCCAAAAAGCATGTTTCGACTGGAAAGGCGCCAGCCAGACGTTGGACAAACTGGCGGCACTTTCCCCCGCCGATCGCCGCGACGCCCTCATCTCCAGCGCCGACGTCGATTTGGCTCAGGGCAATCTGGACGCCGCAAGCCTGCATCTCGAACAGGCTTTGCAAATTAACGCGAATGATGCCGAAACACACGAAAAACACGCCGATGTGCTGATGAAAATGCGCGAATACCGACAAGCCGCTGCACATTATGACGAGGCTTTTCAAATCGATCCCCGAAATTATCCCGTCGCGTTCAAACTCGCCACGGCCATGTCGATTCTCGGTCAAGACGACCAGGTCAGCGCCCTGTACATCCAGATCGTCCACGAATCGACAGACGAAATGCTCGTCCAGCGCGCCGCCCAGCGCGTCATCGACATCAAAGCGTTTCACCGCGATCTCGATGGGCTGGCGACGTCGTTTCTGCCCCTTTTGCGCGCGCCAAGACAAAAAGAACTCCACCTCGAAATTCTGCTCAAACTGGCCAAGGCACAAGCACAACCCCACATTTTTGATATTCAGATGCACGCGCCAGACAAGACGTATGTCGCCCGTCATGCCCTGCGCCAGTATGCCGAACAATACGTCCAGGTGCTTTCGGAAGGGCTTTTGTCGGGCGACACGGCGATATTCAGTCAGGCGCTCGAACTGAGTGCCTGGCTTCCGTCGGCCTCCGTCATCCGCATTCTCGGCCAAAAGCTCGAACATGCGGCGACGACAGAAGTCGAACGCGACATGCAGCTCCAGGCCGTCGAGGCCATGGCACACGCACAGCTTCCTGCCGCCGTCCCCATCCTGCAAAAGTGCCTCGAATCCCATCGTCCACGCGCGTTGCGCGAACGCGCATTGTGGGCGCTCGGCCTTATCGCCTCGCCAGCCGCCTCGCAGTCCCTCCGTGACGCGCTCGATTCTGACCTCGATTCGTTTCGCGCACTCGCCGTCATCGGATTGGGACGACAGGGCGTATTCCTCGACGCAATCCAGACCAAACTCCGCGATCCCAGCCCCGTGGTGGCCCGCACGGCCACATGGATGCTCGCATTTCACCGCATCCAAAACGCGCAATCGGACGTCGTTCGCCTCCTTTCGAGTGAAGTCGAACATCCCCATCAGCTATGGGCACTCAGTCGAATCGATCCCGACACCGCCGCCCGCCTCATTTTCGATTCCCTCTGGACCTCTCGCCCCGAGGGCCGTCAAATGGCCATGCAAATCATGACGTCACAGCCCGTCGACGTAGACCTCACCCTGCTGACACAGGCCGAAGCCCAGGGCAGTTTCATGCGCACCACCGCGTCCCATTATTCCAGCGCGTTTGACATCGACCGCCTGCTCGACAGTTTTGCCCAACAGGCCGTCCAAGACTCCGCATCCGCCGGTTCGTGGACCATCGCCCATGCCGACGCATTCATCGCCGCCGTCACCCGCGTCTCACACACGCAAAATGACGCCGTCCACCGCGTCATGCTCCAAGACCTCGTCTCCCCGCAAGGCGCCCTGGGACTCGACGCACACCGCCCCGAACACCGCGCCCTCATGCAACGTCTCTCCACCGCCATCGCCCCGCAACTCGCCCTGTGGGCCAACGCCCCTGACGCTCAGCTCGCCGGACTCGCCTTGCGTGCCATCGCCTTATCCGACTCCGAATCCGCCCTCTCCACCGTCATCCACGCAGCCAAAAATGCCCCCTCCGTCGTCACGCGCCTGGATGCCATCGACGCCCTCGCTCTCTTCTCCGACACCACCGCCCGAGCCTCCTTGCGCGAACTGGCCGCCGACCCCACCCCACTCGTGCGCGCCGCCGCCGTCGCCCTTCTCGACCCCGCCGATGCCCAGGATCGCGCCTCCCTCGACCTCGCCTCCCACGATGACTACGCCGTCGTCTCCCGCACCGCTCGCCAACGACTCCTGACGGTGTCTCCATAAATCCCAATGGTTTCGGGGGACATGGCGTTTTGTCTGGGGTGGGGGGACGCCCCCCAACGCGGCTATTTCGCCAAGGGGCCATGCCCCCTTGACTCAATACGCCGCGCCCCCCGACATCCCCACCCCCTGCCCCCGCCCAAAAGGGCGGGGAATCGCTTCACTTCAGCAAGAGTGTTTACATGGAAAAGATTCACATGCATTTCGATAATCCCCCCCAGGGGGATCACCCGCCCATGCGCACCGAAGAAACTCTGCACGCCTGCTATCGGCGCCTCTTTACCCTCGTCAAATCGGCCCACTCGCTTCTCGATATCACGCGTTCTGTGACGATGACGTTCCAGGGACTTTTTGGGGCTGCCGGTGCCGCGATGTGTCATGTCGTCGACGATACCGCCCGTTTTGTCACAGCCCTGGGCAGTCTCTCTCACATTCAGGAAGCCAAAATCGATTTCAACATGCCCATCGTCGCCAACTTCCTGGCTCACGGGCAATGCATCGCCCGTTCCCGCGCCCAGCTTTCCAACGAATTGCTCAGCCTCGCACTCTACTCTCCGTTTGAGTCCATTCTCATCGCCCCCATCAAAGTCGGCGAAGCCCCCATCGGATTCATCGCCCTCGTTTCCGACACCCCCGATTTCTTTTCGCCCGTGGATGCCGGGACATTCGGTGCCCTGACGACATACCTCAGCATGCTCATTGAGACGCGAGAGCGCGATGTCTGCGAACAGATTCGCATTCAGGACGAACGCATCGGTTCCACGTGTACCAAAATCGCCCCGCAGCTTCATCAGGCGACCATCAGTCTCATCCAGACATTCGCGACGTTGCGCAAACACTACGTCGCTCAAAAATATACGCTCATGGCGGAACCCCTGGCCGCCGCCGTCAACAACATCGAACAGATGGCCAAAAGCACCCAGGGCATGCGCACCCTCAGCGAAATCTGTGAAGCGTCCGCCAAGACGCTCTCTCCGATGGCCATTGCACCCGTCATCGAAAATGTCGTCGATTACAATCGATCTCAGATCGACGACATGGCCACGCTCGAGCTCCATGTTGCCGAAGGGCTTCCCGAGGTTTACGGCGATTTTACCCTGATATGGCAGAGCATTCACGAACTCATCCAGAACGCATTGCGAGCCCTCAAGGGGACCGAAGCGCCGCGTCTGACCCTGCGCGCCTATCCTCATCCCTATCGCGTGGTCATTGAAGTGTGCGACAATGGTTGTGGCATTGAACCCGCCGATGTCCCCAATATCTTTGATCCCTTCTTTACGCGGTGGTCATCCCTGGGACTGGGATTGACGCGTGCGCGCCTCAATATCCTCAAGATCGGCGGACAACTCATCTATGGTTCGAGATCACAACCGGGAAGTACGTTCAAAATTTACCTTCCCGACGAACAGCACCGTCCCCAGATCGAAGTATTTTAGCGCGATGGAGTGGAGGTCAGGGGACCTCCACCTTGCTCAAAATCGATTCAATAATGTCGATGGAATGGATGTGATCCACCTCGGCTTCGTACGTCAGTGAGATGCGGTGTTGCAACACGTCGATGGCGAGGCTCT
>CAMCLY010000050.1 GCA_945875805.1 uncultured Myxococcales bacterium
GCCATTCGAGGAATGCGGAACGCGCCTGAACCAGGATGGGGGCCAGGTGTGCCGTATCGACGAGCGAGAATCAGGGTTGGGAGTGATACGACGTGGGTTCCCTTCGCGTCGAGTGTTTTTTGTTTTTGAGTGTGAGGAGGATTTGTGTGTGGGGGGATGTACGTTGACATGAATGCAGATGATGGCTTAGATCCAGGTGTCTCGGTGTATTTTTTGGGGTGTTTGTGTACATATTTACGTGCCTGGAGAAAGCCATGAAGAATCGATGGGGTTATATATTTGTCGTGTCTGCGCTGGCCGCAGGATTGAGTGGGTGTATTGATTCGAACGAGATCTCGACGGATATATGCCTTGACGATCCGGAGAAAACATCGCCTGGTGTGTGTGGTTGCGGGGTGGCCGACATCGATACTGACGGCGACAGCGTGTTGGATTGTGAGGATTTATGTCCGGAAGATCCGAACAAGACGGTTCCCTTGCAGTGCGGATGCGGGGTGGCGGAGGTCGATTTGGACAACAATACGATTCCGGACTGTCTGGATGAAACCTCGGATTTGTGCCCGGAAGATCCGGACAAGACGCGTCCCGGCATTTGTAGCTGTGGGGTATCGGATGCCGACACGGACGGCGATACGATTCCGGATTGTCGGGATTACTGCCCGGAGGATCCGGCCAAGACGTTGCCGGGCGTGTGTGGATGCGGGATTGCCGATGAGGATACGGACGGCGACACCCTTCCCGACTGCCTTGGTGAAAACATAGATTTGTGTCCGGAAGATCCGGCCAAGACATTGCCGGGCGTGTGTGGATGCGGGGTTGCCGATGAGGACACAGACGGCGACACCCTTCCCGACTGTCTCGACGCATGTCCGGAAGATCCGAACAAGACGTCTCAGGGATTTTGCGGTTGTGGCGTGGTTGATTCGGCGGAAAATATCGTCGACAGCGACGGAGACGGCGTGATCAATTGTCTGGATTATTGTCCGAACGAAAAGACGAAACACGAAAAGCCCGCTGGCGACATAGAGGTAGCTATGTATTGCGCACATCCCGATACGGATGGCGACGGCTATGACGATCCGGACGACGCGTGTCCGACCGATCCAAAAGTGCATGAATGGCCCGAAGACGGAAGTCTTCCCGATTGCGGGAACTATTCGGAAGAAAGCAATGTCTTTACGATCACAAATGCCAAGGATCTGGACGATTTGCGTGAACGCCTGCTAAAAGCCTATGAGCCTAACTCGTGTAAAACGGGGTCTATGATGTGTGACGGCAACAATCTTCGCCGTTGTCACGCATACAGCATGTATCGAACGTTACAGTGTACGAGTTGCACGACCGATGGTGAAACCGGCAAAGTGACATACGATTGCGATGAATCGGCCGATTTTTTGCCATTTGATGATTTTTTCATCAAAATTGAAATGGCCAATGATATTGATCTTAGGGACTGGCTGAAAACAGAAATTCTACCAAATGGTATGTGCGTGCCTTCGGAGTTTGATTCTTTGGTCAGTTTGATCAATGTGCATTGGGATGGCAAGGGGCATACGATACGTTATACGCATAACGGGGTACGTTGCACGCTTCCGAAGCCTTTGATGAGTTCAATCGTTTCGTCGACGTTTGAAAATACGAATATTGACCTCGATGTGGAAGGCGAGGCTGCAGGCATTGTCTTCACAAGTGTGGATGCCTCGATATTGAAAAATATGACGGTGAGCGGTTCGCTTACATCTTTTAATGTGGTGGAAGTTGGTGGCGTGGCTGGAATTTTGTTGAATACCATGCCGGAACCGACGCAGGTGATTGATGTGGCTGTAAAAGACATTTCGGTGGTCAATAATACCATTGACACATCTATAGGCGGGATGTTTGGGCATTTGAAGAACACACGAAAGACACCGATCATGATTGATCTGTCCAACGTCGAACAGAAAGTGCTCAGTGTCAAAGGGAGGTCGAGTGTTGCCGGGTTGTTTGGTATGATTGAGTTAACTACTGGCGATAATACGGTGCCATCCTTTAAAATCGCCAATATCAAGGGGCAGGTGGATAAGGTCCATGGTGAGAATGATGGTGTTGGAGGTATGATCGGAGTCGTTCCCTCCGGTGTTCATATTGAAAACATTGATTGGACTTCTGGCGAAGTTGAAGGTGGAGGTTTTGCCATCGGTGGATTGATTGGGTTTACGGGAGGCGTGCTTTCCGACATCAATGTGAAGGTGAACTCCATCAAGTGCGCGGGGAGTGCCTGTGGCGGTCTGATCGGGCGGAATGAAAGCAATGGCTCAATCCAAAACGTCGATCTTCGTGTTCGTCGCATCGAAGGTGGTGATAGCATGGGCGGTCTTATCGGGTTTGATGGAGGCACGGTTTCTCATGCGTCGTTGGCTTTTGATACCGTGGTAGGTGCCAGACAAGTGGGTGGGGCTTTTGGGCTTGTCAATACCAAGAATCCTGCGAGCTACATTTCAGTGCGTGGTAACTCTATTGTTGGAGATGACGTAGTAGGCGGCGTGGTTGGAGAGGCACATTATCGTTCGTGGTCGGATGTCATCAGCTATGTCAACCATGTTGAGGCTACGAATGTAAATTTGTCCAACGGAGGATCATTCCTTGGTGGTTTTGCCGGATATATAGAGTATCAAAATACAGAAAGTAGCTTAAAGATTCTGGATGGGGCCAATATTCGAACCGACAAGATGGTTGGTCAAGAGATGATAGGCGGTTTGGCTGGAGGCATCAAATATGATGGTGACAATTTGGATGCGCTTGCGCTTTCCAATATTTCGTCACAAACCAACTTTGTTTTCCACAGGAACATTTTCCCTTACCATGGAGGGTTTGTTGGTGGCATTTTGACTTCATCGACGGCAAAGGCCATCACATTTGAGAATGTTGTTTCTACGGCGTCGAAATATTATGTCGATGATGAGGAACCGAATTATTATGGAATGCTGATTGGTTTATCCCCCACTCTGTCGTGGAATCTCAAGGACACCTTTTTCTATACCTCTGGACGGAGTTATGAAACCACCATTAAATCTGGTTTCGTTTACTCTACAACCGGTCTTCGGTATGCGGAAACCGCGAGTGACGGCGTGATCAGTACAGATCAGATCGTGGAGAAACTTGGCAAGGGTTGGGCTGTCGACGATTATGTGCTTGATGGCAAATCGGTCAAAATTCCCGTGCGCCAGATCGAAGGGATGACGCTGCCCGAACCGTTTGAATAGTTTTTTTTGTGGGGGGACCAGTCCCCCCACGCCCCCCGAAATGCGAAAGGGGCACGCGGCGTTGCCGCGTGCCCCTTTCGCATTTCATGAGGGTGAGAGGCTTGGTGTTGTCGTGTTTTGTCCGAGCTTTTTGTGGTGTTGGGGGGAGTTTTTGTTTTTGGTCTGGGTATTTTGTGGGTTCGGGGTAAGGTGACATTTCTGGTGCACTTGCGCTTTCCAATATTTCGTCACAAACCGACTTTGTTTTCCATCGGAAAATTTTCCCTTATGATGTTGTTGGGTGGCATTTGGGCTACATCGACGGCAAAGTGCATTGCATTTGAGAATGTGGTTTCTACGGCGTCGAAATATTATGTCGATGATGCGGAACCTGCTTTGAGCAATGCAGCGGTTTGGGTGCATTGCTCAAAGAAGAGGTCAGTTTTTGGTGTGTATGTGTGGGCGTGAAGCCCCGAACCTTGGGGCGAGTTGAAGAATGCCGGAAGGGAGGTTGTGCACATCGACGGGGCCTTGGGCGTAGTGGACGAGGTCAAAATGGCTCAAAAAGCGCTCTGGGCCTTCGATGGGCAGTGAGCAAAGCGGTGTTTTGTAGTGGCATGGAATCGTGACGCGGGCGTGGAGTGCGCGGGTGATTCGGGCGGCCTCGTCTCCGTCGATGGTATAAAATCCCCCGACTGGGATGATGAGTACATCGAGGGGGCCAAAGGCGGCCAGAGATACGTCGGACAGGAGTTCTCCCACATCGCCCAGGTGGGCCAGGCGAAGTCCTTCGGACTCGATGATTTTCATCAGCACGTATCCGTGGAATTTGGTTCCTTGGAACTGATCGTGCCAGGCAAACAGGGATCGCACGTTGAGGCCGGCGTCGTGCCAGGCCTGACGCACCACCACGGGAGTCCCTTGTAAATCCCCCAGCCAGTTGTGATCGAGATGTTCGTGGGTCAGAAGGGCAAAGTCGCAGTGCGAGTGGAATGGGGGATAATTAAAGCGACCGTCAAATGACATTCCGCGGTAGGGATCGATGACGAGTCGTCGGCCATCCTCGAGATCGATCGCAAACGTTGCGTGTCCGATGTATTCTAGTTTCATGGGGTATCCTTGTGTAGGGGTCAGGCGTAAGGGGGGGAGAGGGAGAAAGAAGGAGAAGGTGGATATATAGGTGTGTGGGGATGAGAGGTGTATGGAGTTCGATGGTGTGGATATAGGATATCGGGGTAATTGGTGGAACAACAGATAAAAAAAGCGAGCGTATCAGCTGGAGGCTGATAGCTCGCTTTGGGAGGCGTATCCGCGATGAGCGGATAGCCGACCGTCGGCAAGGGACAAGATATTTACAGCATGGCGCTGACGGAATCGCGCAGGAGCGTGACGAAGTCGTGGGCGACTTTTTTGCCGCATTCCATGACTTCGGCGTGGGAGAGTTTGGTGTCGGAGAGACCGGCGGCCTTGTTGGTGAGGCATGAGATGCCGGCGACTTTCATGAGCATGTGGTTTGCGACGACGACTTCAGGGACGGTGGACATGCCGACGGCATCGGCGCCGAGTTTTTGGAAGAGTCGGACTTCGGCGGGGGTTTCGTATTCGGGTCCGTGGCTTGCGCAGTAGACGCCTTCGCGCAGAAGGAGGCCCTGTTTTTTGGCGGTTTGTCGGATGATGTCGCTCAATTGTCGGTTATACGGCTCGCTCATGTCGGGGAATCTGGCACCGAACTGATCTTCGTTGAGCCCGATGAGTGGGCTTCCGGCCATCATCATGTTGAGGTGGTCGGTGATGAGCATGAGTTCGCCGGCGTTGAAGTTTGGGTTGGCAGCGCCGGCGGCGTTGGTGACGATCATGCGGGTACAGCCGAGACAATGCAGAATGCGGACGGGGAGGGTGACGCGTTTGAGGTCTCCGCATTCATAATAGTGGACGCGTCCCTGCATGACGACGAGGTCTTTGCCGTTGAGCTGGCCGAAGACCAGGTTTCCGGCATGTCCATGCACGCTGGAGGTTGGGAATCCTTCGATTTCGCTGTAGGGGATGACCACGGCATTTTCTAGGGCATCGACAAACGCGCCGAGTCCGGAGCCTAGGATGACGCACAGATCCACTTTGCGATCGCAACGCGAACGGATGCGCTGGGCGATTTCCATGGCATTGTCATATAATTGTCCCACGATATTTTCTCCTGTTGAATGAAGGGTGGAAGATGTTCAATGTTTAAATTGAACTGTTTGTATCGCCGAGGGCGTAGATGCCACGGTCTTTTTTGACGATAAGTCCGGATTTGACCCATTTGGTCAGGAGGCTGTAGACGCGGGTATGGAAAGAGGTCGTCCCGGGGAGGCCGGCTTCTTTTTCGAGGTATTCGAGGATTTCGGTGCCGGAACGGGAGTCGGAGCCGGCATCGAGGAGGAATTTGAGGCATGCGTCGCGCACGGTTTCTTCTTTAATACGACGTTTGCTGCGTTCAGTTTTGGCGGCGGGAGCTTTTTCTTTGGCGGCTTTGGCGGCTTTGGTGTAGCGGCCGACATGTTTTTTTTCGGCATCGACGGGGAGGGTGGCGGCCTCTTTTCGGGCGGCGCGCCCGCGTGTGGCACGGACGGGTTCGGCGGCTTTAAGGATATCCAAGTTGTATTTTTTGCCGGCATACAGAGGGCTCAGCTTGGCGATCGTATCTTCCAGTTTCTGTAATTCGGCCAACTTCTCTTCGCGCTGTTTTACCGCTTCCAAATAGAGCTGTTCGAGTTGTTCATTAAGAGAATCAAATCCTGACATGGTTTCCTCCATCATTTAGTTTTCAACATATCCTCTTTGGGAAAGATCCAAAGACTCAGTCCAACTATACGGACGTTTTATGAATCGCATATATTCTTGTCAATCACTATTTTAATCTTTTTTTTTGTGTGTCGAAAAAAAGATTTTTGAGACGAATGACAGACTCTTAAATTCTGTGGAAGCGGGTTTTATTTCCGAAGCGGTTCGTTTTGTCTTTTTTTTGTGCGAGGATCTGGTCGTTTTGATGAAATTTTGGGTCATTATGTATGACGGCGCGTCCATTCTGCGGTAAAAGCGAGTGCGTCCGGGGGAGAGGAAGATTTGGTGTGGTGCGTATGCTTGTGCGCCGTGTTTGGATGGGATGGAGAGTGCATGTTTGAAAATAAATGTATGCGCGCGGCTTCTCTGATGGGATCGGTATTGGCCGACCGTGATGATGTCGTGGTATGGGGGCCGCAAAACCTGTGCGCGCGGGCATTTCTCCATGCGGCATTTGTTTCTACTGTTGAAACGCGGGCGTCGATTATCGTGGTCGTGAGTTCCGTGCATGCCGTGGGTGAACTCAATAGTTTGATCCGGGCGTTTCGAGAAACAAACCCCGACATGCCCGTCGACGTACGCCCCGTTTTGCTGTGGCAGAGGATGCCAAAACTTCAGTCGTGCCGACGAGTGGTGTACTGGGTGAATCCTGAGGATTTCAGGGACGGTGCGTGGCGCTTGTGGACACAGCGAGCGGTCCATATTCACATACCCGTCGCTTATATATGGACACATTCGAGCTATTCGCCGTGTCTCATGGATCGGTTTCGAGCGGTATCTCCTCGCGTGACATCTTTAGAACTCGGCCCTCATGCTCCGGTGTCTCCCGATGTTCTGTACTATGCCGTGTGCGATTCGGCGGAACTGAGGCTCTCGCCCGAGTACTGGAATGGCGTGCGGCGCGCGTCTGCGATTGTGTTGTGTCGTTGCGAGGAAACGTGTCGCAGTTATGCGCAGGCTTCTCATCGCGCCCATATTCCCGTCCTATATGGCGATCGTCAGAATGAGACGGGTCATGGGCGTCGGGGACATGTGGAACACATCGTTGCGCCTGCCATGACGTCGCAGTTTCAGTGGCCGTGTGAAGAGATACGGCGCATTGTGTATGTCGACAGTCCGGTGATGCCCGTTTCTGTGCTCGATTCTTCCAAGGCGCGCGCCTCTGCCGTGGCCACGAGTGTATTTTCGCTGCTGATGCTTGCCGTGTCTCCGTCTGAGGATGTGTCGGATGGGGATGAATTTGTCGATGTGTGGGCGGCATATTCGCGTCTGTTTCATCGTTTTCCCGCGCGGCCTGGTGAGTTTTTTGTCGACACATCGCCATCGGTTGTTCGGGATGTCGTTGGGCATTGGCTGGAGCATGGGATTGTACGCGTCGTATCGTCTGAACTGTCTGGCGAAGGTGCCGAAGATATTCATGAGAAGTTTTTTGAACTGACCTCTCGTGGCCGTTCTTTGTTTCCCGGAACGTCCGACCCTGGCGAACTGGCTGCCGCCCTGATGGGGGCGCATGCTTCGCCGTGTTTTACGCCAAACCGCGAGATTCTTGGGGAGATCGAAAGCCGGTTTCTCCGAGGGACGTCGATTTTTGGCTTTGGTACTGGACTCTATCGACGGGTGCATTTGGATGTGCCGGGACATGCGGCGGTTTTGAGTCCGGCGACGGAGTTGTCGGATTCTCCTTGGCTGGATGCGCTTCCCGTGGCGCTTTCGTGGCAAGCCTCGCGCGATATAGCGCGTCTTCTGTCGGACGCCGCCTTTGAGCCTGCCATGACGTTGGACGGGACGGCCGGCGAAGTGCTTGACGGGCTTCGCGCGCGATTTGACTGGCCGTTGGAAGAGATAGGTGTGGAAGTCATGTCTGACGGCGCCCAGATCTGGACGTTTGCCGGTGCGCGTTTTAATCGTTTGTTTGTGACGGTGTTAAAACTGTCCGCGCCGCACCTTGCGGTGGCCATGGGGAATCTGTCGATTCTTTTGCGCGTTGCGCCTTCCGCGCGGTTGGGTGAGGCAGGTATGGAGGCCCTTTTGCGGGAGATTCTCGATGTCGATGCCGTGCATGGTATGTGGGAGGATCCCTGTCGTCGCGAAGCCTTGTTTTGCGCGTGGGTGGCAGATCATCCGTATGCCTGGCTTCACTCGCTGGTGCCGCATTCGAGGATATGGACGGCGTTTGAACGTGAATGGGCGTTATTTGTACAAAAGGTATGGCCTTCCGCGGAGCGTCGCGTGGTGATGAAGCGTACGCGATCGTTTGTGCACATTGACCGTGACTGGTACAAAGAGGCATGGCCTATCTGGCCGTCGTCATCGAAGTCAAAGACCGTGGGGGCCGGGGCTATTATAATAGATACAAACAAGTCGTCATCTGTGGATGGAACGGCGTCATTGTCAGGGAAAAACGTCATCATGTCGAATACATCTGTCCGCGAAAAATCGGAGTTATCCATACTCTCGTCAGCACGAATACATTCTCTCAATCACGGGACCCGGCCGTGTCCTGGAGTCATGCATACCCGGACGCCGTGGGCGGTCATCGACACGCCGTCGCTTTTTGGCCGAATTATGGACGAACTTCTCGCGCAAGAGATCGTGTCTCTCGACGTGGAGACGACGCTTTATGATCAGCGCATCTGTCTCATACAGATGGGGTGTCGTCAGATGACGTACCTCATCGATCCTCTGTGTGTGGATTTTTCGCCGCTTGCGCAGGTTCTCGAACATCCTGATATTGCGATACTCATTCACAATGCATCCTTTGAGAAGCGAGCGTTTCAGAAACATGGGATAGATATTTATCATGTCATTGACACGCTTCAGGTCAGCCGCAGGATTCATGGGTGTAAAGCGGAAGGCGGACATTCCCTCAAGGCGGTGTGCCATCGCGAGTTTGGTCTTGATATGGACAAAACGTGTCAGACATCGGATTGGAGTCGTCGTCCTTTGTCTGATGCGCAGCTCGAGTATGGGGCGCTGGATGCGGAAATTCTCATTCGTCTTTACGATACGTTCAAACCGCATATCCGTTGAAAGGGTGTTTTGGGGGTGGGGATGTTTGGGTGGCGTTCTTGAGTTGCGGGGCCGAGTTTTTGGGTGTGGTTGGGATTTCATCGGGAGGCGGCGCGTATTTGCCGTGGGCAAATAGCGCCGCGCGCGCCGCGTATCCGCCTTTGGCGGATAGCGGGCGCCCGGCAATGAACCCTTGTCTGGATGGGTGGCGTGTCATGTTCATCCGGGCGGAGATGAAGGGATATATGGGCGGTGCATTTTTGTGAGAATTGTGGAACGGCGTGTGGAGGGAGTGCATGAAAAACATGTTTGGCGCGGATTCCGACAAACGGAACACGATGTTGCTGGGGGAGAAAAGCGGGAGACATGATGGGAATGGGTTGCAGAAACCGGTTGTGAATGGGGGTGCGTCGGGCGACAGTGGTCAGGAGACGGAATCTGAGGCGCTACGTGCATTTTATGAAAGGGTGAGCAGGGGGGAGCAGGAAAAAAAGTATGGTTCGGTTTCCTTTGTGAAGAGGAAGTCTTTTAGAATTCGGCCGTTCTGGATTGTCAGCGTAATCGTGATCATTTTGCTTGTATTGCTTGTCATTTTCATTATTCCAGTACAGAAATATATATGGGATAAAGAGAGAGAAGCAAAGAAAATGGAGGAGATGCAGGAGGAGAAGTGGATATATGCTGATTATATAGATGTTTCTGGCATGACGGATCAAAACCTTGTACGAAAGATAATTAGAGAACATTTTAAAGATGTTCAGGCGTGTTACCGGGAAAGTTGGCCGAAGCCGCCGTATCCCCTTGGTGGGGCGGTGACGATCATGTGGGTGATCGAGTCGGATGGTCAGATTTCTCGGTCAGTCTTGGAAAAGATGACGCTGGAAAAGCCAGAAGTTGGTCAGTGTATACTCGATTTATATACGCAATTGTCCTATCCTGCGCCAAGAGAGGGTCGGTCGATGGTTCGGATGGCGATTCAGTTTTATCCGTGATTGGGTGCGGTGGTGAATGGTGTTTTGGGGTGAGGTCATTGTATGAAGGACATGTTTGGAAACGATGTCGGATCGAATAATATGTTGCTTGGGGACAAAAGCGGGTCGTCCGGCGACCGTGGGCCTGGGCGTCAGGGGGGAGCAAGGGGCTCGGAATGTGCGGACAGGTGAGTCGGTGGGGGCAAAAAAGGAAGGCACTGTTTTTCGGCATATCGGTTTCATTTTGTTTGGCCTTATACTTTTTGGTTTGTTTTCGTTTGTTCGTTCTATGATTCAGGACAGGGAGGAGGATGAACAGATTCAGGCACAGCTTAATGCGATAGGGTATGAACTCATGGCTGAGATGTAGAAACAGTCCGACGGGTCTGCGCGCGCGAATTTTGGGGAATCCGTGGATAGTGCGCTGGAGAAAGCAGGCTTTAAGGCGCAACATGCGGCCGCAGGGGAAGATGGCGAGTCGATTGAGCCGCCTGGGAAACGTCCTCCTGTGCCTTCGAAGCGGGGGAGATCGTTTGGGAAGTTGGATTCGGTGGAATCGACAGCGGAGGCAGATGTGGAGGAACAGCCAGCCCTTCCGCCGTCCCGAATGGTATTGAAATCTAGTTCGGTGAAAGGAACGATTGACATTGGTGCGGTGGAAGCGATTATCAAGGAACAGCTTCCGAATGCGCAGGAGTGTTGCGATTTTGAGCGTCGTTCGTATGGCGTGGGTTCGGGAAGTGTTTCGTTGAAGTGGACGATCAATCCGGATGGCAGTGTGGGGGATTCCGAGGTCAGTCGTTCGACATTGAAGAGCGAGATGGTGGAGTCCTGCATTTTGGTGATTGATTCGATGCAGAGTTATCCGGAGTCCTCGTCCGAAGCGCCTGTGAAGGTCACGCTTGAGATGGGGATTTAGGGAATTTTTTGTGTGGGCGCGGGCTGTCTCCCTTTGGTCGCCACGCCCAGCGCGCGGCGCTATCTCCCTTTGGTCGATACGCGCCGCCATTTTTTGCGCTGGGGGTCACATCGAAAATCGTCGTGTTAGCATTTTTTTTCATTGCCAATGTTAGATGATCATTTTATGTTCAATAGAACGACCTAAATTAGGTCGAAAATCCCACATCTCCAACTTCTTCCGATAAAGGATTTTCTATGAATCAGATCACAGAAGCATTTTTGCACGACATTCCGAAGACGGATCTTCACGTTCATCTGGACGGTTCGCTTCGCATTGAGACGCTTATCGAGCTGGCCCGGGAGCGCAACATTCCGCTTCCTGCGTATGAGCCCGACAGACTCAAGGAAATTCTCAACATTGGAGGAATTCACGAGAATCTTGAGAGTTATCTTAGGGTTTTTGACACGACGTTGAAGGTGTTGCAGGACGAGGATGCGTTGACGCGCACGGCGTTTGAACTGGCCGAGGATGCTGCGCTTGAGAACTGTCGTTATATTGAGGTGCGTTACAGTCCGATACTTCATCAGCGCGAGGGTTTGTCGTTGCCTGTGATAGTGGAGTCGGTGGCGGCAGGTCTTCGAGAGGCGAAAAAGAAGTATGGGATCATGAGTGGTCAGATCATCTGCGCGATGCGTCACATGCCTCCGCAGAGTTCGTTGCGTTTGGCGGAACTGGCGGTGGCCTTTAAAAACAAGGGTGTGGTGGGTTTTGATCTGGCCGGTGGTGAGATGAACAATCCGGCGGAAAAACATGCGGAGGCGTTTGCCTTTATCCGCAAGAATAACCTCAATTCGACGGTTCATGCGGGTGAGGCATACGGTGCGCGTTCGATACATCAGGCGATACATGACTGCAATGCGCACCGGATTGGGCATGGCACGCGTCTGCGCGAGAACGGTGATTTGCTCAATTATATCAATGATCATCGCATTCCTCTTGAGGTCTGTCTCAAGAGCAATGCGCAGACGGGGGCGGTGGATGCCATTGAAAACCATCCATTGAAATTCTATATGGATTTTGGGCTTCGGATTACGCTCAACACCGACAACCGTCTGGTCACCGATACGACGATAACGGAGGAGTACAAACTGGCGTGTCAGGTGTTTCATTTGACGTATGACGAGGTCAAGCGTCTGGTGGTTGACGGGTTTAAATCGGCCTTTATGCCGTTCCGCAAGAAACGCGAGGTGATGCGGCTTGTGTTGGATGAGTTTGAACAGGTTTCGCAGAAACACGGTCTGCGTAGCGAGGTGGCGACCCGTGGCGTGTCGAGGTATGCGATCGATCGGATAGGTGAGGATCCCATGCCGGATTGAGCGCGTGTGATTTTGAACGAGACGCAAAAAAAGCGCGGGAACTTTTGTTCCTGCGCTTTTTTTGTCATTTAAGGGCTGTTGATCAGATGCCCAGGTAGAGACGTTTTCCGAAGTTATAGGTGATTTCGGAGGCGAAGAGTTTTTTGACGGTATCTTCGATATTGTATGGGAGACGGAAGTATTGAAGTTTTTTTAAATCGGTGTCGTAGATGGTGCAACATGCACGGTTGTCGTAATCTCTGGGCTGTCCTACGGAGCCCACGGTGACAAAATATTTTTTGTCGGATTCGAAGGTGAGGGTGTTGGCGGTGATGTCGGTGGCGTTGGTTGGGGTGAGTGCGAACGCCTTGGTGAGGTGGGAGTGTCCTATAAAAGTGATGTGATCGAGTTCGGCGTATTTGGGGAGCAGCTGCATGGCCTGTTCAATAAAGAACACATAATTGAATTCCTGAGGCTCGATAGGGGAACCGTGGCAGATGGTGAATCCTTCCTGATGTTTGTGGAGGTATGGCATTTGTTTAAGCCAGGCCATATTTTCGGGGCTTAGGAGTCGAGCATGGTAGTCGAGGACATTGCGTGCGGCTTCATAGTAGTATGCGTAATTCATTCGGCCACAGACAGCGGCATCGTGGTTGCCCAGGATGGTGACGTTGGCAAAATCGCGTACGGTATTGCAACATTCGTCAGGCTGAGGCCCGTATCCGACGACGTCACCGAGGCATAAATACTCGTCGCAGGGATGTTCTTTGTAGAAATCGATCACGACCTGAAGGGCGTTGAAATTACTGTGAATATCCGAAAAAAGACCGATTTTCATGAATGCTCATGGACTCCATAGCGGGGATTCATCGCGTGGGCATTTGCCCAATGCCCGTCCGATTGTTTATCACATCTTTGAGTGTCAAGCGATGATATTGATGATTTCTTGTGCAGAGCGAGTGTGTAGGTGTATGTGTGTGTTTGTGTGTTTGTAGTGCAATATGTGTGAGCATGCCTCTTGGGCTGTCATTTTTCGACGGATGCGTCGAGGAGTTCGATGAGGTATTCGGCCATGCCGATATCTTCGCGTTCCAGCTGAAGGATGTTTTTGGGAAGTTGTGTGATATCGACTGTGCGCGTGAAATCTGGCGCAACGAGTGCGGTGATTTGGGGTGGGGAATGGGGTGGAATGGTGATTTGGACGTATCCGTGATAGGGGGGTATGCCCGGTATGGTCCGTGGATTGTTTCCCAGTGCTGGGCATGCCAGGGTTCGCAACTCCCCCAGGTGTCCTGGGTAGAACACGTGGTGATGTCCGGATATGTAGATGGTATTTGGGCGGGAGCGAAGGAGAGCGATCAGTCGTGTGCTGCCGGCCGTGGCCCAGAACTGTTTGAGATTGACTGGAGTGAGGGGAAGGTGTCCGAGGACGAGGGTTGTGCGGACGTTCTGGTGTGTCAAGAGGAGTGTTTCGAGCCAGTCGAGTTGAGGATCGTCGTCAGAGAGGGGACGGGTGATATCGAGTGCGACGATGAGCACGTCTTTGAGAGACACGGCGTAATAGAACGGGAAGTGGCTTCCCTCCAGTAATGGGGCTTTTGGTTTTCGATCTTTGAACGCGAGTTGATAGGCCCTCCGTTCTTCGGCGTGCTGGGGAAATGCCGAAGCGTCGTGGTTTCCTGGGGCCATGATGAATTCCATGTGGTTGTCAAAGAAGACGTCGCCCACCTCGTAATGAAAAGCCTTCCACATGAGATCATAATTGAGACCGTGTCGTTGTCCGGCGACGAGGTCACCTGGGCTCAGTACGAAGTCGAATTGTCGCCGGACGATATCCGACACGGCGGCCCTGACTGTGGATGAATATCCGATGCTTCCATAATTTCTGTTGATGTCAGAAATGACGGCGATGCGCAGGGTGTCGGGTCGCGGTGGAAGTTCCGGTGCCGGGGGAAAGTGTGCGGCGAAGGGCGAGTCTGTATCGGCATTGTGGGCTTCGGATTCTGGTGTGGCGATATGTGTTTGCGCAGAGGGTTGGGATGGGGGGGGCGTGGTGTCTTCCGAAGTTGGGCGTTCGCATCCTGTGGTCAGAAGCACACACAGAAATGAAATGGCAAAGTGGACGGCAATGGGGCGTATCATTGTAGTTTTGAGCGCCATTTGGCGGCGGATTCGGGTTTGTCTTTGGCCTTATAATAACGGATAAAGCCCTGAATGATATCGTTTCGGTGTCCCAGAAGTTCTAGCGCGCGGGAGAGGTGTTTTTTGGCCTCGGAGTTATCGGCGGGGTAGAGGTGGGCCGCACTTAAATGGAGTTCGCCGAGTATGGAGGGATGGATACGTTTTTGTTCAGCGTGTGCGATGATGGATTCAAATTTTTTGGCCCCTTCATAGAAATGTCTGCGAGAAGTATAGAGTTTTTCGAGTTCATGTATGGTTTGTGTGGTGGATGAGGTGGGATCGTCCAGCAGGGCGAATTCGTATTGTTTGGCGGCGCGGCCTGTTTCGTTGGCGTTGGACAGAATCCGTGCATATGCCAGATGGTATCCTGGAAAACTGATGGCACCGGTATCGGCGCGCGCCCACTGTGTGGGTGTCCCGTTTGGAATTCCCGTGTACGGATCGAGATGTTGCATGATCCATGCGTCTTTGGTGGGGGTGCCTGGACGGGATGTCAAAGCGGAGAGGCATGATGTGGCGCGCCGATCGTGACCGCGCCACAGGATTTCACAGCGGGCGCTTTCCAAAACGGGATCGGCAAAGGATATGAGCGGAATCATGAAAGAAGACCACGTCATGGGAGATTGAGCACGCATCCGGTACAGATTGGCAAGAACAACCATGGGAATGGCGTGGGCGTCCGCAAAAATGGCTCGTTCGAGATGCTCGGCAGCCTCGACTCCGCGTCCAGAATTGGCCAGGAACAGGCTCTGAGCCAGAAGTGGTTCAATGTGTTCCGGATGGGCACGAAGGCGTTGCTGGGCGATGGCTAGGGCATCATGAATGTTTCCAGAAATGGCGAGTAAATAGGCGGCATCAAGGGAAAAAGGATTGTCATCTTTTGAAATTCTGGGCAAGGCATGGCCGTATTTTACAAGGGCGTATGGCATTTCCAGAGTGTCTGGAGGGAGTTTATCAGTATCGATGACACGTGCGGCCGCCAGGATTCCCATGTCCTTGGGCAGTTGCTCAAAGAGTGTGTACAAGCCGTCCCAGTCGTCGTTTTGAAAGGCCGACACAAGAATGGCGCGTCTCATCCGGATGCGTAACGGGTGGTTTTCCGGATATGGAATGTCGCGGTATACGGTGACGGCGTCTTGCGTATGTCCAAGCTGGAGATATGCCTTGATGAGGGCATCAAAACGAGCGGTTTCCGGAATTGTGGAGGCGTTTTGAACGATTTGAATGTCCTGATTGGAATTCGGTCCAATCGTGTGATCTGCTATTTGTATGAAAAGACGTCCCAAGGCACATGTTTCGGCGAACGGCGATTTTAACGTTGCTAGATGGGGGATGGGGGCTGTGTCCTGACCGCGTTCTAGAATGGCGAGTGCGCACCGGGCAAGGGCAGGAGGATCGTCATGACTGTGCATGGCGCGCAGAAATGTCTCACGCGTGGTGCGGGAATCTTCAAATTTCACGGCGAGGGAGCCCAGTTGTGTCAGCGCAAAAGGCGCAAGAGGGGTGTGCAACAGTTTCTCGTATTTCGATGAAGCACTGTCAAGGAGATGTGCCGCTTCGTCGATCTGTCCTTCGGCCCAGAGGCGAAAATAGGCATGATCATGCCAGATGTCGAAGCGGTTGCGCGTGCGTTCGTAAATCTCCTGTGCTCTTTCTCGATGACCGTGCGACACATCGAGGGTGATTTGCGCGGCAATTTCTGCTCCGGATACGGATTGCATATCTTCCGGGAAACGGGGAGCCTCTTGGTTTCCCGCAAAATGAATGTACCGCCACGTTTCGAGAAACGCGCGGTGTCCCTTCATCCATGGGGATTCAATAAACTTGCGCGCTTCGGGCAATGAGGCAATATCGGTCTGTTCACCGAGTTCAGCGGCGCGAATGTAGGAAGCCGACACTTCTTCAATGCTGCGTTTTTCAATATCGGGTTCGATAATTTTCCACGTGATGACTGTAAATATACAAATCACACATACGCATACACAAACGAAAATTTGTCGCTGAGAGACGTGAAAACGCCATGGATGACGTGTCGCGTAGGGTTCCACACTTGGCGTTTCGCTCAAAGCGTGGGCGACTTCGGCGACGCGTTCTGCGGGGCTTGGTGGCGGTGTGAGTGTGCGCTTGGTTGCAAGGGTACGCATCTGAGCCACGTCATCGGCGAGTGTGCGGAATTTCATTTGAGAGGGAGCAAAGAGGGTGGCTTGGGCCGATGTGGCAATGCAATCGTCAAAATCCAAGATGACGCGTTCACCTGCGGTGTCGGCGTATATGGGAGCCTCTGCGATGGGTTCGGTTTGCGTGCGAATGCGATCAAAACGTCTCGTTCCTTCCCCATCTGTGTCAGACAGATGAGTTGCTGAAGAGGATGTTCTTACTCCGCGATATCGAATCGGACGAGTGGGGACAGGTAAAATCGAAGTGGATAAGCAGCTTTGTCTGTCGCAGGACGCATCCATATGCCATTCAGATGGTGTTTCTGAAAATTCTGGCACCCAAGGATCATATTCTTCGCCATTTTGAAACTCACCTGTCTGGCGGGAGGAATATTTCATCTGTTCGATGCAGTAGACGTCAAAATGCTGGGCAATCCGCCGCGCATCTTCGGCTTTGCCGATTCGGATCAAGGCGTCGCGCAAGCGGGTTCCAAATATGGGGTGGCGGGCTTCAAAACGGCATAATTCTTCTTCAAATCCAGGGATGAGCAATGAAGCCAGTAGCTCTATCGATTCCGGGTGACTTTCGATATACGAGGGATGATTTTGAAGCGCATTAATCAACACCACTAT
This sequence comes from uncultured Myxococcales bacterium, assembly GCA_945875805.1. GTDB lineage: Bacteria > Myxococcota_A > Bradymonadia > UBA4248 > UBA4248 > UBA4248. Next base: position 17,248 of record CAMCLY010000050.1, read on the forward strand.
TGCGCGAGGCACGTCCCCTTGTTGTGCGCTGCGTTGCGCTATCGACAAAAATAAGGCACTACGCTGAGACATTATTGAACCGTCCGTGGTATTTTAGCGAGGATCTTCCCTGATTCCTTAGCTTAAAATGCCAAAAAAAAGCACCGTATTAGATGAGGTGATCGCCAAATTCCATTTAAATAGCGCTTCGATGAGGTGATCGTCAGATTTCGTTTAGATAGCGCCGTACACGGAAGTTCGCTTACTCCTCGATGCGGTTGGTTATCTGTTTTGCCTTGTTTATCCAATCGGTCACCACTGTCAGATCCGGCTGAACACCAGTCACATTTTTTTCGCGGTTGACTCTTTGTAGCGTATCAAGCAGGGCATTTGCCGTGGCATTCGCGAGCGCGTTGATATTTGGGATATCCGAGAGCAACAATAACGTGGCAGCCTTTGGTCCAATGCCTACGATTTGCATCAGTTCCAGTTTCCGTGCCAAATTGTCGACGTCTTTTTGAGCCATGTTGTATTGTTTTGCAAACTTTACCCGGTCACTTTTGCGCATTAAAAGAGCAAACAAGTCTTCGGTCGTGTCGATTTTATCGTTTGCCAGTTTGGTTACAATTTCAGCAGGCAACAAATCCACATCCGGCAAATCGTAGTGGCTTGCATAAGCCGAAGACACGGTCGTCAAAAAAAACATGATGCCTAATATTGTACGTTTCATTTCTCCCTCCTTAAAATAGAGCAAAAAACGCGCAAATTTATGACAACTCAGATCCCTCTCGTCAATCTTTTTGGCGATCCCTCACTTTTCGTTTTTGTGTGGGGGGACCAGTC